>JBEKEP010000100.1:0-16147 GCA_050013775.1 Occallatibacter sp.
GCATGCCTACGGTCGCCGTCTGGGGTACCGGCATCGATATTGTGTACCCCAAGGAGAACCGGAAACTGGCCGAAGAGATTCTTGCCGCGGGCGGAGCGATCGTGAGCGAGGTGCCCATGGGCACCTTTCCTGCGCCGCAAAACTTTCCTCGCCGCAATCGTATTCTGAGCGGGCTGAGCGTGGCCGTGCTGGTGGTGGAGGCAGGCGAGAACTCTGGCACGCGCGTGACCGCCCGCTGCGCCGCGGAGCAGAACCGCGACCTGTTCGCCGTGCCGGGCAATGTGACCAACAAAGGTTCGTGGACGCCCAACACTCTTATTAAGCAAGGCGCAAAGCTTGTCGCCACCTGGGAGGACATCTGGGAAGATCTGCCCTCGGAGGTTCGCACGGAACTGGAGGCCGAGGCGCCGTTTGCATCCAAACCCGAACCCGGAGCATCCTTAATAGCCGATCCCGTGTTGCGGCCCCAGGAAGCCATGGTGCTCGAGGTGCTCCGCACCGACGAAAGCCTGCAAATCGACGAAATCCTCGACTTGCTAGAGACGCAACTGACGTCTTCTGAGGTGTTTACCGCACTTTTTGAACTGGAAATGGCGGGCCGCGTGCGGCAACTGCCGGGGAAGAATTACGTGCGGACGATGTAAAGTCCGGGACCGGTAAGCCAGGGAACGAGGGACCGGGGGACCAAGGATTCCGGGACGAAGGGATAGCGAGGGAAAGAGATTCGGACCGGCGAGAGGGCAATTCGGGTGCCTCGCCGGGAAAAATCGGAGGTTCCCCCTCGCAGGGACAGCTCCTTCGAGGTAAACCTAACAATCTGCAAAGGTTTTCGCGCCACGGAAACATCTTCTGCCCCCGGGAATGGGACGGCGGATGAAGAAAAATTGCGGTCCGCTGGTGGAAATGCGATGGTGTTCCGTGGTAGGGTGCATCACTTGCGGCCCATTTTTTCTTAAGTCCGGATGTGGGCGCGCATCAATATACGGATTTGCGCTGCGCGGGAGCGAAACCGAAGGGCGCAAAACGAGTCCAAAGCAAAGTTGCGCTGAGTGCGCGGCGACTTCGGAGAAAGAATTCTCCAGGGTATTAGGAAGACAAAGAGGGAATTGGGTCAGGAATGGCAACGACTAAAGCATTAGTGATCGTCGAATCGCCGGCAAAGGCCAAGACGATCGAAAAATATCTGGGCAAGGGATTCGATGTGCGCGCATCGGTGGGTCACATTATGGACCTGCCCAAGAACGAACTCGGCGTGGAGCTGAAGAAGCGGACGTTTGAGCCGAACCTTGTGGTGTCGCCGGGGAAGGAAAAAGTTGTCGAGCAGTTGAAGAAAATGGCGGTGAAGGCGGACGAAATCTATCTCGCGCCTGACCCGGATCGCGAAGGCGAGGCGATTGCCTACCACCTGGCGTTGCAGCTGGGAACCAATGCCAAAGAAAGAAAGAAAATTCGCCGCGTCACTTTTAACGAAATCACGAAGAAGGCCGTGCAGGAGGCCTTCACCCACGCACGCGACATCGACCAGAACCTTGTGGATGCGCAGCAGACGCGCCGCGTTCTGGACCGCCTGGTGGGTTATCAGATATCGCCGCTGCTGTGGGACAAAGTGCGCCGCGGGCTTTCCGCCGGCCGCGTGCAAACCGTGGCGCTGCGGCTGATCGTGGAGCGCGAACGCGAGATTCGCGACTTCCAGCCCGTCGAATATTGGACCCTGGAAGCATTGCTCCATCCGGAAAAGCAGGCCGATCAAAAGTTCAAAGCAAAGTTCATCGGCATCGAAGGCGAGCCGGCCCGCGTGCCGAACGGTCAAGACAAGGACGGCAAAGAGCAGTTCATTGCCAACGCCGTGCCCGACAAGAGTGCGATGGACGCGGTTCTGGCGGCGGTCGAGAAAGCCGCGTGGACCGTCACCAGCGTGCAGGCTCGCGAGCAGCAGCGCCGGCCGCTGGCGCCGTTCATCACCAGCCAACTGCAACGCGACGCTGCCAACAAGCTGGGCTTCAACGTTCGCCGCACCATGGGCGTGGCGCAGCGGCTCTATGAAGGCGTGGACATTGGCGCCGAGGGCACCACGGGCCTCATCACCTATATGCGTACGGATTCTCCGCGCGTAGCGCCTGAGGCGATTGTCTCGGCGCGGGAGTGGATCGGCAAGGAACTGGGCAATCAGTATCTGCCGGGCTCGCCCAATGTTTACAAAGGCAAGAAGGACGCGCAGGACGCGCACGAAGCCATTCGGCCTACCGATGCCGCGCGCACTCCGGAGTCGCTGGCACGCTACCTGAGCGACGAGCAGCTCAAGCTTTACACGCTCATCTGGCGGCGCTTTGTGGCTTCGCAGATGGTTCCGGCGATCTTCGACGTTACGACAGCCAATATCGCGGCACATTCATCCAAAACCAATAAAAAATACGATTTCCGGGTCAGCGGCTCCGTGATGCGCTTTGACGGATTCCTCAAGCTGTATGAAGTTTCGGAAGACAGCAAGGACGACGATGAGTCCGCGAACCGGTTGCCCAGCCTGGACGGCGTGAAGACGCTGGAGCGCGACGAGCTGCTTCCCGAGGGGCATTTTACGCAGCCGCCCCCACGTTACAACGAAGCTTCGCTGGTGAAGGAGCTGGAAGAGCGCGGTATCGGTCGACCTTCCACCTACGCTTCGATCATCAACACCATCCAGGACCGCGAATATGTGGTCAAGCACGGCGGCTCGCGCGGGCGTTTCTATCCCACGGAGATTGGCGTGGTGGTTTGCGAACTGCTGATCAAGAACTTTCCTTACATCTTCGACACCACGTACACTGCAAAGCTGGAAACCGAACTCGACGACATTGAAGAAGGCACAGAGAAGTGGACGGATCTTCTGAACGCCTTCTACGACCACTTTGAAGGCGAGCTCAAAGACGCCGGCAAGAAGATGGAAAACATCAAGCGGATGGAGGTAAAGACCGGCGAAAAGTGCGAAGTCTGCGGGTCTCCTTTGGTCTTGAAGTGGGGTAAGTTCGGCACCTTCTTCGCGTGCTCGGCCTACAACAAGAAGGACCCCACAAGTTGCACCTTCACCAAGGAGAACATTGCTGCCAAGCCGGACTTGAACACGCCGGAAGCGCAGGAAGCGGGCGATACCGAGGAGTATTGCGAAAACTGCGGCAAGGTGATGGTGATGCGCCGCGGACTATTTGGCCCCTTCATGGCCTGCCCCGATTACAACGCCGATCCGCCGTGCAAAACCTTCCGCAAGCTGAGCTCGAAGCAGCAGCAGAAGCCGCCCGAGCCCACGGGCGAAGCCTGTCCCGAATGCGGCAAGCCTCTGGTGTTGCGCCAGGGCGCGTACGGCGAGTTCGTCTCATGCTCGGGATACCCCAAGTGCAAGTACGTCAAGCAGAACCTTATCGAAGGCCTCAAGTGTCCCAAGTGCGGCGAGGGGAACATCGCAGAGCGCCGCGCGCGCCGCGGCAATGTCTTCTGGGGTTGCACAAATTATCCCAAGTGCGACTTCACCTCGAACTTGAAACCCGTGGCCAAGAAGTGTCCCAAGTGCGACAGCCCCTATCTCGTCGAAAAAACGCTCAAGTCGGGCGTCTATCTGGAATGCCCGAACAAGAAGAAGTCCGCAGAAGAAGAGAGCGCGGCGCCCAAGAAGCGCGGGAAGAAGCCCGTCGCAGCGCCTGCGGAGGGGAGCAAAGTCGTATGCACCTACTCCAAACGCATCGGGGACCCTCCGCCCCCACCAACGGCTGAGACGCACGGGCCGGTGGTGGAAAAGAAAGACGAGAAGCCCGAGTTGCAGCCGGCATAAATCAGTCATGAAGCCGGCTGGCGCTCTCAGCCGGCACCGTGCGGCGACACGCCTCCGCTGATTCCTGTACCATGACAGCGGAGATACCCCCATATGGAACGCATGCTGGCAACACCGGCTGATGCAGAAATTATTCTCAAACTCTATGAATTGCGCACAGAAGCCGTAATGCGCCAGGCGCGCGCCTGGATCGGCGGCGAATTCTGGCCCCAGACGCTGGAAGAATTCAGTGCGGTGGCAGATAACCCGGCCGACCCGCACAATGCCTGGTTCCGGCAAGTCATCACTTACTGGGAGATGGCAGCGGCCATGGTGCTGCACGGCGCCGTTTCGGCGGAGCTGTTTGTCGACTCCAATGGCGAGGGCTTTTTTCTGCTGGCCAAGTTCGCGCCCATCCTGGATGCCATCCGCGAGAAAAATCCTTACTTTATGAGCAAGACATCGGAAGTGATCAACCGCTTTTCCGCCGCGGCGCAGCGCTACGAGATCATCCTCAAGCGCGTCGACGCCACGCGGAGCGCCCGTAATTCGAAGTAGCTACTCCCGCAATTCTTCGGGACAGCTCCAACTTGATCCAGGAGTCCAGGGATGACCTCGACAAACGATGTTCTCGGTCACCGTCTGAAGTGTTTCGGCGAAGGCGACCTCGAAGGTGTTCTCGCAGACTACTCACCGGACGCGGTGTTGTTCATGCCCACCGGACTAATCAAGGGCGTGGAAGCGATCAGACCTGTATTCCGGCACATACTTTCGGAGTTTACAAAACCTGGCACTCAGTTCGCCCTGCACCAGCGGTGCGTCGAGGGTGACTACGCCTACATTCGCTGGAATGCAGAAACTTCAGATAACATTTACGACGCCGGGACCGATACGTTTATAGTGCGGAACGGGAGAATTGTAGCGCATTCCTTCTCTGCGAAGATTACCCCAAAGCGCTGAAGGAGCTCAAAACCGCCCAGAAATTCGCTGCACTCCCTTGCCGGTGTCAATAACAGGTATTGGGCCCAAAACAGCCCTGAACTCCGCTCTTGTGAAATCGCAGCGACGGGAGCATCATAGGAGCCAGTGAAGGTTCGTCCCCCGGAGGTCCCCATGAAACGAAGCATTTTTCTGTTGGCGGCTTTGTGCGCCTTGGCCGTCGTTGAGGCGCAAGCTGCCGGTTCGACTACAAGCACGGGATGGATTTCCGACTCCATGTGCGGCGCGAAGCACACCACAACCGGTGCGGCGTGCGTCAAGAAATGCATCGAAGGCGGAATGAAGCCGGTATTTGTCGATCCCGATAAACAGGTGTGGGCCATCGACAATCCCGAGGCGGTGAAGCCCGACTTCTATGGCGCCCATGTGACGGTCACGGCGACCGAAGATCCCGCGCACAAGAGCATGCATATTGACTCGATTGTTGCGGCAAAGTAGGGCCGTCGCCCCATACGTACCCCGTTAGGACTCGCCACGCCGCCCAAAGTCTGGTAGTGTCGTATCGGTTCCTCTTGCCTGGCCGGCTTCGTGCTCTGGCCAAATGGCGGGGCGAACGATTGAAAGCGACCGGAAAATCCATGGCGCGAGCAGTTTGGAACGGCCGAGTCATTGCCGAAAGCGATCAGATTATGGAAGTGGATGGGACTGTCTATTTTCCCGAAACCAGCCTCAAGCGCGAGTACTTTCGGCCCAGCTCCACAACTTCAACCGATCCCGCAACCGGCCAGAAGCGGTACATGACGGTGGTGATCGACGGGCAGGATAACCAGGATGCAGCCTGGTACTACCCGGACCCCAAGCCCGCGGCGCGCAAGCTCAAGAGCTATGTCGCATTCTGGCGCGGCGTCGAAATTATGAAATAGCAGACACAGGTTTCAGGTGTCAGGGATCAGAAATGACATCGTCCGCCTGTCACCCTCCGATGACACCTGAAACCTTTCAGTACGCTTGCAATTGATCGAGCGGCAAGCGCACGCGGAAGCACGTCGATCCCGGCTCCGACTTTACGCTCATATGTCCGCGGTGTTTGCGCACGATGCGCATGGCGTTGTCGAGTCCCAGGCCAAGCCCCTGGCCGGGCGCCTTGGTGGTAAAGAACGGCTCGAAGATACGCTCCTGCAATTCGGGAGGAATGCCAGGGCCGGAGTCCCAGATCTCCACCAGCAGCATCTCGGCCTCCAGCCGGCAGGCGACGAGCAGGCGGCCCGTGTTTCCCAGCGCGTCCAGGGCATTCTCGATCAGCGCCGTCCACACCTGGTTCAACTCGCCACCATAGGCGCTGATACGCGGCAGGTCCGGCTGATAATTGCGCTCAATCTCCACGTTGCTCATGCGTGAGCGGAACATCTGCAATGTGGCGTCCAACCCCGCCGGCACGTCGACTTCGAGAATCGGCGCGCGGTCCATGTTGGAGTAGTCCTTGACGGCGCCGATCAGGTTGAAGATATGCGCAGTGGAGTTCACAATGGTCTCGGCCGCCCGCGCGGATCGCACGAAGCGCGCGAAGTACTGCAAACAGACACAAATTGCCTGATCGCCGAGGAATTCGCGCATCTCCTCGAGGTCGGCGGTGGTGACCCGTTGCTCAGCCAATTGGGCGGCCACTTCCCACGCGTCGGGGCAGCCAATGGCGGTCAGCCACGTCCGCGCCGATTCTTCGCGGGAGATGAACCCCAGCGCATCCGTTTCCTCTGCCGTCGCCGGCGTTCCACCGGTGTGACAGAGCATCCTCTCTTCCCATGCTTCGAGCTTTCGTACCTGCTCCTCAGTCATACAAAGCAGAATGAGCTTCAGGCGGTTGCTGCGGTTTGCGCGCAGGGCCGTGAGCAAACTCGCAGCGGCACGCTGCGCGGCAGAAGCAGGATTGTTCAATTCGTGGGCTAGATTCCCGGCCAACTGGCCCAGGGCACCCAGTTTTTCCGCCTGTTGCTCGATGCGCGTCACTTCGCGCACGCGGTCCAGCAGTGCCGATACCACTCTCTGCGCCATCGAAGGGATGGCCGCCAGCATTTCAGGAAAAACCGAGCGGTGAACCAGTAACGCCCACACTGGCGACACGGCAAATCCCTGGCCGCCGTATGCCTTCATGCGCGAGAAGGGCAGCACGCCGGTCATTTGCCCCATGCGGCCGACGAACAGAGCCATCGGGCCTTCGTGTTGACGGCGCACGTGAATCTCTCCTTTGAGGATCAGCACCATGTGCTCGGCAGGCGCGCCTTCTTCAAACAGAATGTCGCCGGGATTGGCGACGACTTCCTGGCCGTGACGCGCCAGCCACAAGCGATCTTCAAGCGGCAGGTCGTGCAATGCGCCAATATTCACGATGGCCGCCGCGACCTCTTCCACTGGGGTTGGCGTGGCGGGCGGTGCGGCAGTGAGGGAGAGCATGCTCGAACCTCCGGGGGCAGATTCAGGATAGCGTGGAAACCCCGTGCTGTTAAGAATCCAGGTTGAAATGTGACCGTGTTCAGGCGAGATGGGAGGATCAAGAGCTGTACTTGACCGGGTTATGTCTACCCGCGTTGAATGGAGAAAGCGCCGCAAACAAAAAGCATTTGCCTGAACGACCCGGTTCCGATCAGTCAGGAGTAGCAACTGGCAGGAGAAGCAAAGGGCTCAACCAGGGGAAGCAACTGGCCAGGGAAGCCACCGGGATCGCCAGGATTGAAAACAAGTTCATTGCTCGAAAGTGGCGAGGGATCTGCAAAATGAAGTTGAACACCATGCGGGCCGTGGATTACTGGATCGGCGTGCCCCTGTGTTTTTTGTGTACCCAGTTGATGCGATTGCTTGGAAGCCGCAAGGGGCCGGAGAAGCCGGAACGGTTGCTCTTTATCGAGCTTTCAGAGATGGGCAGCACGGTGATCGCCAACCCCGCGATGGAAAAGGCCAAGAAGGAGCTGGGTGCGGAGATCTTCTTTTTGATCTTCGAGCGAAACGCGGACAGCCTGCGCCTGCTGGACACCGTTCCCGAATCAAATATCGTACTAATTCGCGACAACGGCCTGACTTCATTGACGCTGGACTCGCTTCGCTTTCTGCGTTGGGTGCGCAAGGCAAAGATCGACACGGTAGTGGACCTGGAGTTGTTTTCGCGATACTCCGCGCTTCTTACCGGCCTGACAGCCGCAAGGAGACGCGTGGGCTTTTACCGATTTCATTCCGAGGGCCTCTACCGCGGCGAGATGATGACCCACCGCGTGAATTTCAACGGCCACATCCACGCGGCCAAGAATTTTATATGCATGGTGAATGCGCTCCTGGCTGCGAAGCCGGAGGTCCCTTACTCCAAGACGTATGTTTCCGACGAAGAAATCCGCGTGCCGGTGCGGCCTGTCGCGGAGAGCGAGAAAGAATTTGTGCGCGGACTGGTGCGCGAAGTCTATCCCGCTTACGAGCCGGAGCGTTGCCGCATCGTGCTCCTCAATCCCAACAGCTCGGAGATGCTGCCCCAGCGGCGGTGGCCGAGGGCCAATTTTTCCGCATTGGCCGCAATGGTGGTGCGTGAGTGGGAGGACGCGCTGGTGCTGATTACTGGCTCGCGCAGTGAGCGCGAAGAAGCCCTCCGCATGCAGGACGCGATCGGCCATCCACGCGTTCGCAGCTTCGCCGGAATGCACAAACTCGATGCCTTGATTCCGCTTTACAATATCTCCGCGGTTTTGGTCACCAACGACAGCGGGCCGGGACACTTCTCGGCCATCACGCCGATCCGATCGATTGTGCTATTCGGCCCGGAGACGCCAAAGCTCTATGGCAGTCTGGGCAATACGGAATCGATTACTGCGGAGTTGGCCTGCTCGCCATGCGTGAGTGTCACGAACCAGAAAAACTCTGCTTGCAATGACGCGGTGTGCATGCGCTTGATCACGCCGGAGCGCGTCATGGAGTCGGTCCGCGGCGTGCTCAACAGTGATAAGAAGGCGGGGCGGGAGTTCGTACAAGTGTCGTCAGGTGGCGACCGAGAGCCGCGATGATCGAGCAACTGAACGAAGTCATTCACGAAATCGAGCATTCGTGGGCCACGAAGCGCGTGCTTGCGGTCGGCGACGTGATGCTCGACAGGTACATCTGGGGCGAGGTGGGGCGCATCTCACCGGAAGCGCCTGTGCCCGTGGTTCGAGTGACATACAGGAGTGCCCGTCCGGGCGGCGTGGCCAATGTGGCCATGAACATGGCGCTGCTGGGTGCGCAGACCTGCGTCATGGGCTTTACCGGCGATGACGTGAACGGGAAAGTCCTTGAGGCGAGCCTGCGCAGCAGCGGCGTTGCTTCGGACTTCATCGTCTCCGAAGGCTTTCCGACGATTGTCAAGACGCGCATCCTGGGAGGTCAGCAGCAGATGCTGCGCCTCGACACGGAACGTTCGGACCCCAGACCACAGGCCGACTACGAACAGCTGATTCAGCGTGTATTGGCGAGGCTTCCCGGGTGCGATGCGCTGGTTCTTTCCGATTATGCGAAGGGCTCCTTCTCCTCTGAGGTTTGCCAGGCACTGATCCAGGCGGCTCGCGAGAAGGGCATTCCGGTTCTGGTCGATCCCAAGAGCGCGGACTTTTCGCGCTATCGTGGCGCAACCACGATTTGTCCCAATCTGGCGGAGATTTCCGCGGCGGCTCGGGAGCCGGAGTGGACGCGCGTGCACGGCATCGAGGATCCGCTTTGCGCGGCGGAGTCGATGGTGCGGGAGTTAAATCTGGACTTTCTTACCGCGACCCTTAGTGAAAAGGGCATAGCGCTGGTGCGGCCAGGCAAAATCTTTACGGCGCCCGCGGTAGCGCGCAAAGTGTTCGATGTCTCCGGCGCGGGAGATACGGTGATCGCGGTTCTGGCCTTGTGCCTGGCGTCCGCGCTATCACCGGAGACGGCGGTGCAACTCGCCAACCTGGCCGCTGGAATTGTTGTAGGCAAGGTCGGCACAGTGCCGGTGGAAAAGCACGAACTGTTGGCCGCTTTGGCTCCTGAGATCGCCCGTTCCGCCGCGAACAAGGCCTTGAGCCGCGAGGAACTGGCCGACCGCGTAGTGATGTGGAAGGCCAGCAACGAGCGAGTTGTGTTCACAAACGGCTGCTTTGATCTGCTGCACATCGGCCACATCACCTTGCTGGAGCAGGCCCGCCGCTACGGTGACAGGCTGATTGTCGCCGTCAACAGCGACGCCTCAGTGCGCGCGCTCAAAGGCCCGAACCGGCCCATCGTGGGCGAGCGCGAACGCGTTGCGGTTCTGGCCGCGCTGGCCGCCATTGACGCGGTGGTGGTGTTTGACGAGCCGACGCCTCTGGAGCTGATTGTTGCCGTCAAGCCCGATGTGATTGTGAAGGGCGGCGACTACAACCTGAATACGGTAGTCGGCGCCAAAGAGGTGGAATCCTGGGGCGGAGAAGTTCGGATCATTCCACTCGTCGACGGCCGTTCCACCACCCACCTTATCCAGAAAGGGGCAGGACAGTAGGTCCTGCCTCTCTTTCGGATCGAGCAGGACCTCGCGTTTCAGCTTCCCGTGACTGCTCCAAGCAGGCAGCCGGAATCGTATATCCTTGAATAAAGCGCTGATTACAGACTTTTAAGAAATTTTTTTCGATGTAATCGCAACCATCGGTACTCGCGTCAAAAGAATAAAGTGCTAAATGCCGACTGAGACTGTTCCAACTTCCCCCACGGAATGCCGAGTCAAAACTCGGCGCGTGCTGGCCTTGATCATTTTGATTGCGCTCACCCTTCGGCTCGCCGTCACGGTTACGCCAAACTTTGAAGGTCTGATGGACGCCGATCATCGCCATGCCTGGGAGCCGGGCAACGTGGCCGAGGCCCTGGTGGCCGGCCGTGGATTTGGCAGCGCCTTGTATTCGAATCAGACCTCGGCCATGATGCCCCCGGTCTTTCCCATTATCGTCGCCGTCTCGTACTACTTCTTCGGCATACACACTGCCGCGTCCATCTTTGCAGTCCACGCATTCGACTGCCTTTTGTCGGCCCTGGCCTGTATACCCGTTTTCCTCATGGCTCGCCGCAGTTTCGGCGTGCGCGTCGCCTGGTGGGCAGCGTGGGGATGGGCGTTCTCGCCCTATGGAATCTACTTTGCGGCGGCCTGGGCCTGGTCCACGCACTTGCTTCTGCTCTGCCTATGCTGGTTGCTCGTGCTGGCGCAGCACATGGAGGAATCTTCACGGCTGGGTTTGTGGGCTGGATTCGGGCTCCTCGCCGCCTTCGCGGGACTTACCGAGCCCTCAGTGCTGATTGTGATTCCATTTCTGCTGGCGCTCGCCTGCTGGCGGCTTTTCCGTGACGGCAAGCGCTGGCTTCTGCCGGGCTGTGTGGCCTGTTTCACCGTGGCCGCTGCGCTTTCCCCCTGGATGATTCGCAACGCTCTGGTCTTTCACCGCCTCATACCCATGCGCGACAATATGGGTCTTGAGCTCTGGATGGGCAATAACGGCTACGATTTGCGGTGGACCAGTGACGATATTCATCCCCTCCATGACGCACAGGAGCTTACTGAATACAACTCCATGGGAGAGCTCGCCTACATGAATCTCAAATCGCAACAGGCCAAAGCGTTCATCCATGACCATCCGGCCTGGTACGCGTGGACGAGTTTCCGCCGCGCCGTTTACATCTGGACCGGCTATTGGAGCTTCGATCCCGACTATCTCGCGCTCGAGCCCATGGACCCGGCCAACATTCCCTTTGCTACGTGTCTCACGCTGCTCGGCCTACTTGGAATCATGATGGCGTGGCGCAACACTCCCTACGAGGCCATTCGCTATTCAGGCGTGCTGTTTCTCTTTCCGCTCATGTATTACTTCTCGCACCCCGAGCCTTACCACCTGCGTGCGGTCGATCCGCTGATTGTAATCCTGGGCTGCGAGGCCATCCTGATACTGCGTGAGCGCGTCAGGGAGCGCAGCAGGGCAGGGGAGCTCCTGCCCGTTCCCACGCCGGCCGAAGCCGCAGGAATGGACTAACGTCGCCTTCTTGCTCTCTGCCGTTTTCTACGGTTTCTGCACCGGCGCATTCAGAACCGGCGTGGTCCTTCCCGCGGCGGTTCTGCCCGGTGCGCCGTCGAGATCGAAGACAATGACTTCGTTTGCTCCCGAATGCAGCCACGGACCTGGCAGGTAAAGCGTCTTCTGCGGCCCTACATTCCACACCCGTCCCAGCGCGTGACCGTTTACCCACACCATTCCCTTCACGAAGTTGCTGGTATCAAGAAAAGTGTCGCCGGGGTGGTCTACCTGTAACGCGCCGCGATAAAAGCACGCGCCCGTGCAAACGGCAGTGCGGAACGGCAACTTCTCTGGATCGCTCATGGGCAGCGAGTAAATCTGCCAGCCGGTGAGCGGCTTGTCTGCCAATGTCACCTGCTTTGTAATGCCCTTGCGTTCACCGCGAATCTCCAGGCCGAAGTTCACCCGGCCTGAATTTTCGACGAGGATGTCGAGGCGGGTTTTTGGATCTTTGAGGTCAACGTGGATCTGGTTCTGCTGATTGCCGCGGTAGAGCGAGCCGATGAGGGCGCCGTTGGCGTAGATTTTGGCGTAGTCGTGAAGTTCATCGAGGACCAGGTCGCCGGAAACGGGCTGGTCGATGGTGGTGCGGTAGAGGATGTAGCCAAAGGACTGGTTGAGATCCTCCATGGTTTGAATTTGCTCGGACATGAACGGTTGCGGCAGCGATTGCCAGAGCGAAGCGGATTCTTTGAAGTCGACGGGAGGCGTTGCAACAGGCGGATCGACATCGGGGATGGGTGGCGGAGTGACGCCGGTGGCGCGGGCGATGGAGTCGCGGAAGAGAGAATACTTGGGGCCAGGGCGGCCGCTTTCATCGATGGCTGAATCGTAGTCATAGCTGGTGATGTCGGGCATGTAGGGAGTGTGATCCATGTCTGCGCCGTTCATCCAGCCGAAGCTAGTGCCGCCGTGGACCATGTAGATGCTGATCGAGTAGCCCTGCTTGAGGATCCATTCGAGCTCGTCGGCCTGCGCTTTGGCCGGAGTGGTGTGATGCGCCACTCCCCAGCAATCGAACCATCCGTCCCACCACTCCGTCGCCATGAACGGACCTTCGGGACGCAGCTTGTGCAGTGTTGCGAAAGCTTTGGGCGCATTGCCGGGAGCAAAGTTGATTCCCGCCGGCAATCCCGGCAGCGAGCCATTCGGGATTTGCTCGGGCCCATCAGCGGTGTATATCAGCGACTTGCCGAATCCCGCATCCACGATGTCCTGATGAATCTGCTCCATGTACGCGTGGTCGCTGCCGAATGAGCCGTACTCGTTCTCGACCTGCACCATGATGATCGGCCCGCCATTGGCGAGCTGCAGAGGCGCCAGTTCCTTGCCCAGGCGCAGCAGCCAGCGCCGTGCCGGCTCCGTGAACTTGGGGTCGGCGCTGCGCACCACGGTGCTGTGGTCCTTCAGCAGCCATGCCGGAAATCCGCCAAACTCCCACTCCGCGCACGAGTAAGGGCCCGGGCGCAAATTCACCAATAGTCCCTCGCTCTGCGCCTCGCGCACAAACTCCGCTACGTCGTGCTGGCCCGTGAAGTCGTACACGCCGGGCTGCGGCTCATGAAAGTTCCAGAACACATAGGTTGTGATCGTGTTCAATCCCATGGCCTTGGCCATGCGCAGCCGCGCGCGCCAATACGCGCGAGGAATGCGCGCATAGTGCATCTCGCCCGCGATGATCTGGAACGGCTTGCCGTCGAGCACGAACTTTCCGCCTTCCACACCAAACGTGTGATGCGCAGGGGCCGCGCCGCCCGACCCCGATGGGCCGGCGGCTTGCGCTACGCATGCGTCTGCAAGCGAAACAGACATAGCAACGACGACGAGAGCAGAGAGCAGTTTAGTTGTGCCGATCATAAATGTCTTTCCTGTGATGCGAGCTTGAAATTTGGACGCCGCACACCTTCAACAGCGCACATGCTCAATCCATGTACCGGTCTCCTTGGCGCGCCCACCCAATCATATTGCACGTGGGCGCTAGCCTGTGCCCGCCGCCGATGCGCATAGTAGACTGGCCCTTGGTTGCGCAACGGGAGATCGCTCGATGCAAATAACGTTTGCCGCCTCAGAAAGCACGCCGCTGGCCAAGACCGGCGGGCTGGCCGACGTCGTGGGCGCGTTGCCGCCCGAACTGGTCAAGCTCGGGCACCAGGTCACGGTTTTCCTGCCGTTTTATACGCGCATCCGGCAGCGCATCCAAGGCGAGCCGAATTACGCAGTTCGCTCCATCACGATCCCCTTCAGTACCTACAATCGTTTCGCCGGCGTCGTCGACGGAGGCAAGCGCGACGGCGTGCAGTATTACTTTATCGATTGTCCTGAACTCTTTGATCGCAAGGAGCTTTACGGCACTGCCGGGGTCGATTATGCCGATAGCGCCGAGCGCTTCGCTCTCTTTTGCCGCGCAGTCATTGAGGCGTCGAAACTTCTTGGCGTGCCAGACGTCTTCCACGTTCACGACTGGCAGGCTGCGCTCATTCCCGTCTATCTCCGCACCACTTATCTCGAAGATCCCGTCTTGCGCAGTGCGGCCGCGGTACTTACCATTCACAATGCCGCCTACCAGGGAAAATTTCCGCCCAACACCACCGAGCAACTCCTCTTTCCCTGGGAACTCTTCACCATGGACAAGGTGGAGCAGTTCGATCGCTTCAACTTTTTGAAGGGTGGCGTGGTCTTTTCCGATCTGCTCACTACCGTGAGCCGCAAATACGCCGAGGAAATCCAGACCGCTGAATTTGGCGAAATGCTGGAAGGCGTTCTGCATCAGCGCGCGGCTGACCTGCGCGGTATCCTGAACGGCGTGGACTACGGGCAGTGGAGTCCGGCCGTCGACGGCCACCTCGCCGCGCACTACACGCCGGAGAATCTCGAAGGCAAGCGCGCATGCCGCACCGATCTGCTGCACGCGTTTGGTCTCGAAAAAATCGCGGAAACCACTCCGGTCATCGGCATCGTTTCGCGCCTGGCCACGCAAAAGGGATTCGGCATCGTGGCCAAGATCGTCGAAGAGTTGGCGGATCGCGATCTGGCCGTGGTCGCACTGGGCACAGGCGATCCCTACTACGAAAACCTCTTTCGCGGCTGGGCCTTCCGCCATCCTGACACCGTAGCCGTGCAGATTCGCTACGACGACACCCTGGCGCACAAGATCGAAGCCGGCGCCGACATGTTTCTCATGCCGTCACTCTACGAACCCAGCGGGCTGAACCAGATGTACTCGCTCAAGTACGGTACCGTGCCCATTGTGCGCGCCACCGGCGGCCTGGACGACACCATTGAAGAATGGGACGCGGTGAAGGGAACTGGCACCGGCTTCAAATTTGAAGGCTACCTTCCCGAGGCCCTGCTCGCCGAGATCGACCGCGCACTAGTGGCCTTCCGCGACAAAAAGGGCTGGACGCGCCTGATGCGCAACGGCATGGCCCGCGACTACTGCTGGTCTGGTCCGGCCAAGGAATACGTGCGCGTCTACGAAGAGGCCGTGCAAGGTCGGACTTAGCCTGCCGCTACCTTCCGCGCCGCGCAAGCCAGGCAATGCACTCCACTGCCACGGCGAACTCTGCGTACACTCCAGCAAC
Organism: Occallatibacter sp.; assembly: GCA_050013775.1. Classification (GTDB taxonomy): domain Bacteria; phylum Acidobacteriota; class Terriglobia; order Terriglobales; family Acidobacteriaceae; genus Telmatobacter. The sequence continues at coordinate 15,366 of JBEKEP010000100.1, forward strand.
CACGATGCCAACGGCGATGACGGCTTTCAGGAAGGCCGTGATATCGCTTCTGCTCCGCAGTTCTCGATAGATGAGGAGCGCCGCGACGCCACCAATGAGGATCGAGATCGCGATCAAAGCAATGGCGTGTGGGTTTTCGCCCGTGTAGTCGCAGGGACAAACGAGGAGCGCGGCCGTGGATGCCGTGATGAGGCCGAAGATCAACGCACGGTTGCCCCTGAGCCGTCGTCGGGACGCCTTTGTCGTCAGTTCTTCCCCGCGAAAAAGAGGATTGTCCTGCATTCGTTTTGCGACGGCAATCCTGCCCCCTCCGGGCGCGGTTGCCGGCTCCTATCTCTCTTTGTGTACCGAATCGCTTCCGGTTTTACCTAAGAAAAAATCCATTTGAGCACTTGAGCGCGATCAGAAGCATTCATCAGGCATTACATTGAATCTAAATCCAGCTCTTCAGTCTGATAACCTGTGGACTCCTGTCGAAGACACATTACTTGGAGGTTTGCAATGCACATGCGGTGGATGGCAGCGTGTTGTTTGTTGGGGTTGGGTTCGCTGACTGCGACGGCACAGATGGGTGGCACTGCGAAAGGACCAGAGCCGGGAACGATTGTCACGCCGGCCGCGGCTTTCGATTCGCAGTTGAGCGTGATTGAAGGCGAGATGATGAGCGCGGTGAAGGCGATGCCCGCAGATAAGTACGACTTCGCTCCCAGCCAGGCGATCTTTGTGCCGGGGCAGAAGACCGAGTTCGCCACGGTGAGGACATTTGCGCAGCAGGCGACCCA
>JBEKEP010000101.1:0-15778 GCA_050013775.1 Occallatibacter sp.
CCGTCACCGTCAATTTTGATTTGTGCCGCGTCGTCTTTGAGTGAGGTGCGAATCCGGTGCAGCATGAACCATGCTGATTTCTGGGTTATCCCAATAGCGCGGGCAACCTCGTAACTGCTAATTCCGTTCTTGCAGTTCACCATCATCCACATGACCGGGAGCCATTTGTCGAGGCCGATGGGCGAGTCTTCCATCACGGTGCCAACCTTGAGGGAGAACTTCTCTTTGGCGTGCCCTTCGTGGCAGCGATACACCCGCGCGTTCTCAAGGTACGCGATGCGAGACGAACCGCAGCGAGGGCAGCGCACAACGCCATCCATCCAGCGAATTGCGATCATGAACTGACGGCAATTTTCGTAGTCGGTGAAGAATTGAATGGCTTGCTGTAAGGTCTTTGGCGGCTTCATGAAGCAACGATAGCGCGAAACGTGGTGTCTGTCAAGTATATTATTGCCGTTGCAGCCAAATCCGCTCCGCCTCACAGAAACTGTGAAACTGTGAATCGGGCTAAAACAATGAATATCAGTCACTTACAGGCCGCAATTCCGAACCTCATAAATGCTTGTGAAACCGGGAATCTGTGGAGCGCAGCCGCGCGCCGCTTCTTTGCAAAAGCCTGATCGCTTCGACCTGAAAACGGATCGTCGCCTTTCCAACTCCGCAAACTCCGCGAACTCCGCAAACTTCGCAAGCTCCGCGAACTGCGCTCGTGATGAGCATCACTGGTTAGACCACTTACTCCTTTCTATACTCGGTTCGCGGTTCGGTTCTCTCGCGCTGCGCCACAAAGCGCGCGGCGAATCATCGAAGGATTGCGCGGAGAGCCGAAGAAAGGTTGCGTCATGGCTGGAGCGGCAACAATCGAGATTGAACACGAAGCAGGCGTAGCGCAGGAAGGTTTGGATCTTGCGGGATTGACGAGAATGTACGACTTCACCGGGAAGTCGGTCGCCATTACGGGCGGAGCGGGAATCCTGGGGAGCGAAATTGCCAGCGCGTTGGCGGGTTGCGGCGCGCAGGTGGCGATTCTCGACGTGAATCCTGACGCAGGCAAGGCTGCGGTCGATCGCATGGGCGAGCACGGCAAGCAGGTCTCGGTCTTCCAGTGCGACGTGCTCAACCGCGACAGCATTCTGAAGACCGCCGAAGACGTCGCCGCGCGCTTTGGCAAGCTGGATTGCCTGGTGAACGGCGCGGGCGGCAACAAGCCGCAGGCCACGACGAGTCCCGATCTCAAGTTCTTCGATCTGCCCGCAGACACTCTGCGCTGGGTCTTCGAGCTGAATATTCTGGGAACGATTTTGCCCAGCCAGGCCTTTGGAAAGATCATGGCGGCGCAAGGCTACGGCGCCATCCTGAACATTTCGTCGATGAACTCCTTCCGGCCGCTCACGCGCATTCCGGCTTACTCGGCAGCCAAGGCCGCGGTGAGCAACTTTACGCAATGGCTGGCCGTGCACATGGCGCAGGAGTACTCGCCGCGCATCCGCGTGAACGCGGTGGCGCCTGGCTTCTTCCTGACCAATCAAAACCGCTTCCTGCTCACCGACAAGGAAACAGGCGGGCTGACGGCGCGCGGGAAATCGATCATCGCGCACACGCCCATGGCGCGCTTCGGCGAGCCGCAGGACCTGTTCGGATCGGTTCTCTGGCTGCTTTCGCCGGCCTCGGAGTTTGTGACCGGCGTGGTGGTGCCCATCGACGGCGGATTCTCAGCTTACAGCGGCGTGTAAGCGCGGGCCAATACGCATAAAGCACACGGCAAGACTTGCGAGTCCGAAAGGATTTTCGAGGAAGGCGTGGTGCGCCCGGAGAGATTCGAACTCCCGACCTACTGATTCGTAGTCAGTCGCTCTATCCAGCTGAGCTACGGGCGCACACTTGTCGATTTCAGGACGAAACCGCTCATTCAGATTACCAAGGTTGCAGCTATGGCGCAACGCTTCCGCATCAGGCTATAGGGACCGCGGCGGCCGGGGCGGGAGCGGCCAGCAGAGGCGCTTCCTCCTCGAGTTCGAGGCCGGTTTCGCGCAGCAGCTTGGTGACCGCGGCCGCATTCAGGCGCGTGGCATCAAATTCGATGCGCAAGATGCGGGACTGGTGATCGAATCGGAGCTGCCGGATGCCGTAGACGTCGCGTGCGCGCGCCAGCGCCGTAGCTACCCGCTCCGTGGGCGCAGTGGCATAGCGATAAGAAATCTCCACCGTGGTCATATTGAAAGAATAGCAGCGGGCACGGCAGCCGGGCCGGCGCGCTTCAGAGGCTGTTCAGATAACTGCGGATCTCGGAGCTGGTCCAGTCCTGGGCGCCGACGAATTTGCGGCGGATGATGCCGTTGCGGTCGATCGCGTAGGTCTCGGGCCACATATCGGTGTGAAACAGCTGCGGGGCCGACTGCGTTGGATCACGGACCGTGATGAGGTCGACGTGGTGACGGACCAGGAAGCGGGAATAGGACGCAGGATCGTCGTCGATGCTGATAGCGAGGATGGCCAGGCTGGGCATCTGGTGATGCAGCTGGATAAGCGAGGGCAGCTCCTCGAGACAGGGGGCGCACTCGCTCCACCAGAAGTTGACCAGCACGACCTGTCCGCGATAGCTGGCCAGATGCACGGTCGTGGAGCCATCGGAGACCGTAAAGTCAGGCGCCGGTGTGCTGAGAAGTGCGGGATGCGCACCGCGATTGCACGCCGCGAGAAAGGCGAGGGGCGTCAGCAAAATCCAGATCAAGAAACGAGGAAACCGCACATCTCTATAATACGGAGCGAAAGGGCAGAAAGAAAACGGTGAGGCACGATGGGGAACGGTAAGCGGGGTTCGCGCGAATCGGGTAGTTGGAAGCCGGTGCTGGGCATCGGTGACCCGGCGGAGGGCGCCTCGGCGCGGCCAGATTGGCGGGAGCGAGTGGCCCAGGCTGTTGCCGGGACGGTTTTCGATCAGCCGGAGCCCGAGCAGTTCATCGAACTCGCTGTCATCGTCCCGGCGCGGAACGAGGAGGATTGCCTAGGTGGGTGCCTGCAATCGTTGGTCAGCCAATCGGAAGACATTTTCGAGCTGGGCAAGGATTGGGATCTGATCGTGGTGGACGACGGCTCGACCGACCGGACCGCTGAGATTGCGCGCGGCTTTGCCGGGGTGACCGTGCTGGCAGCGGAAAAGCTGGAGCCGGGATGGACGGGCAAGAGTAACGCGATATGGACGGCGGCGCGGCGGGCGCGCGGACGCTGGCTGCTCTTTACTGATGCAGACACGATTCACGAGCCGGGCGGCTTGCGGCGCGCTATGCACGAGGCGGAACGGTTCAAGGTGGGCATGCTGAGCTACTCGCCGCGGCAGATTGTGAAAGGCTTCGTGCAGCGATCGTTGATGCCGCTGGTGTTTTGCGAGCTGGCGCTGGCCTACCCGCCGGCCAGGGTCTCTGACCCGGGGCAGCGCATTGCGGCGGCCAACGGGCAGTTTCTGCTGGTGGAGCGAGAGGCCTACCGCAAACTGGGCGGGCACGCGAGCGTGGCCGAAAAAGTGCTCGAAGACGTAGAGCTGGCGATTCTGGCCAAGCGGCGCAGGGTGGGGTTGCGCTTCCGATACGCGGACGACATTGTCTCCGCGCGCATGTATCGCACGACCTCGGCCATGTTCGAGGGCTGGAGCAAGAATCTGAAGCTGCTGTTTGACAACGCGTTGACCCTGGCGATCTTCAGAGCGATTGACTTTCTTCTTCTTTTTGGACTTCCGGTGTTGGCCTTCGAGCTGTGGGACGCGCGGCTGGGCGCGCATGGCCTGGAGTGGCTGGGCGCGGGATGGATTCTGGCTCTGCTGTGGCTGCGCACCCTGTTCCGGTTCTACAGGCGGGTGGCAAAGTCGAACTTCCCCTTTCTCGATTGCCTAATTTCTCCTCTGGGTTTGCCACTGTTTGCCGTGCTGCTCTATCGAAGCTGGTTTCAGCACCGGATTCTGAAGCGCGTAAGCTGGAAGGGGCGGAGTTACGCGGCCTAGCGCTTAGCGTCCAAGCCTAAAGCCAGCGCTGCTGTTGGCCGCGTCGTGAAAGTCCTGCGGATTTTTCGATGGGGCGCAAACCGGTATCGATCGCGTGAACCGAAAGAACGGTTTGCGGCATCTTTTCTTATGTACGAGGTGGGAATGATTTTCCTGACGCGGCGGGCGACGTTTTCCGCATCGCACTATTACTGGAACGAGGCCTGGCCCGCGGAGAAGAACGAGCAGGTCTTCGGACGCTGCGCGAATCGGAATGGGCACGGGCACAATTACACGCTGGAAGTGACCGTGGCCGGCGAACCCGATCCCGTGACCGGATTCGTGGTCGACCTGAAGTGGCTCAAAGACGTGATGGACCGCGAAGTGCTTTCGGCGTACGACCACAGGCACCTGAATCTTGAGACGCCGGAGTTCAAGGTTGTGACTCCAACGACGGAGAACATCGCGATCGCCGCATGGGTACGGCTCGAACCGGCGATCACGGCGGCAGGCGGCGCGAGACTGAGCCGGATTCGCGTGTACGAGACGCCGGAGATTTTTGCGGAATATCGGGGTGAGGCGTGAAAGCGTACTTCGGCCGTCGCTACCTGGTCAGCGCCAGCCACCGGCTGCACACGGAGGCTTTGACCGCTGGGCAGAACTTTGTGGTGTATGGAAAGTGCAACAACGCTCATGGCCACGGGCACAATTATGTGATCGAAGTGCTGGTGGGCGGCGCGGTGCATGCGGGGACGGGAATGGTGGTGGACCTGGTGGCGCTGGACAAGGCGGTCGGCGAGCGCATTCTCGATCGTTTCGATCACGCCAACCTGAACCTCGATCCCCTGTTTGCGGATCGCGTGCCCACGACGGAGAATTTTTGCCGGGCGATTTTTTCGTTACTGAAAGATGCGTTGCCGGGCGGCGAGTTGGAACATGTACGCGTGGAAGAGACGGAAAATAATTTCTTTGAGTGTTCGGCGAGAGGAAGAGGATAAGTAGCAATGGCACACCCGATTGTTGTGAGTAACCCTATACGGAAAGCGATTGAGGCCGCCGAGGGAGTGAGCGCCTACAGCACGCAGGAGATGTATCGCGAGATTCTCTCGCGCCTGGGCGAAGATCCCGATCGCGACGGCCTGCGCGACACGCCGGAGCGTGTGGAGAAGGCGCTGGCCTTCCTCACCAAGGGGTACAACGAGGATCCCTCGCTGATTCTGCGTGAAGCGCTGTTCGATGTCGATTACGACGAGATGGTGATCGTCAAGGACATCGAGATGTTCTCGCTGTGCGAGCACCACATGCTGCCTTTCTTCGGTAAGGTGCACGTGGCCTACATTCCCAAGGGCAAGGTCGTCGGGCTGAGCAAGATTGCGCGGCTCGTCGAGGTCTTCGCGCGGCGCTTGCAGGTGCAGGAGCGGTTGACGCGGCAGATCGCGGACACGATCCAGGAGGCCATTGCGCCGCAGGGCGTGGGCGTCGTGATTGAAGCGCGGCACCTGTGCATGATGATGCGCGGCATTGAGAAACAGAATTCTTCCACGGTCACGAGCGCCATGGTTGGCTGCTTCCGGCAGAAGGAAACCCGCGCGGAATTTCTGTCGCTGGTGCGGCAGCCCGGCTCCGGCGGAGTGTAATGCGGAACGCACGGCCCCGCATCAAAACCGGAATCCAGCTCCAAAGCTCATCAGGATCGTGGTCTGCTGCTCGCTGGGAATTGCGAATGTCGTGCTGGAGATGAGCACTTTTTCTATGATGTTTTTCGGTTGATGGAAGATGATGCCGCTGCCTGCGTTTGTATCATCTTCGCAAGGCGCGAGAGAAGATGATCATGGTACGAAAGTACGGTGGTCCGGTGCTCGTCGTAGTGCTCGGCCTCCTCGTGGCGCATGGGAGTGCGCAGAGCCCGTCAAACCCGGCAACCGCCGCTGCGCCGCAGAAATTCGACGTGGCGAGCATACGACCGACGCCTGATCGGACGGGCCAGCCCGGCTGGATGGGCGTCCGGTTCACTGGCGACATGTTTGAGGCGCGGAGCATGTCGCTGAAGGCGCTGGTTTGGCAAGCCTATGCCTTCGGAAGTCCGGAGCGTCAATTGGTATCCGGCGGCGGAGGCTGGATTGAGTCGGAGCAGTGGGACATTATGGCAAAGGTCGACGATCCCTCGCTGGACAGGCTATCCAACACAGACCGAAACAATCGTATGCGTCCCATGTTGCAGGCGCTGCTGGAAGAGCGATTCCACCTGAAGCTCCATGCCGAGCTGCGTCCGACGCCGGTCTATGCGCTGGTGCAGGCCAAGGGCGGAGCGAAGGTGAAGGAGGTGCCTGCGCCGCCTGAGTTGAAGGGTGACTGGATGGAGGCAATGAAGCATTATCGCGAAGAGAATCCGGGCAAGCCTTACCCCGGCGGAATCATGTGCAGCGGCGACAGCTGCACCGCCACCGGGATGACCATCAGCGCGGCGACCGGGCAAATACAGGCCAGCAGCCACGCGGATCGCCTGGTAATCGACGAGACCGGGCTGAAGGGCTATTACGATTTCTCGTTTCGGTTTCCGCACAACGACGATGACGATGCCATGGCTGAAGTTGAGGAAGACCTGGGCATGAAGTTCGAACCGCGCAAAGTAGATTTGACGACCTACGTGATCGACTCCGCGGAAAAACCTTCGGAAAATTAGGACTGGGTTCAGATTCCGGCTGCGAACGGCATCACGAAGTAACGTCCGCGCAGGGCATTAGCGGCCGTAAGCGCGCGCTCGAAGCTGCGCTTGACGGTTTTGCCGATGCGGTCGAGCAGCACGCGATCCTTTTCGTCAAGGAGAACCTCGCGTGCGATCTCCTCCAGCTGCTGCCAATCGTGCCAGTCGCCGATGCGGCGCTGCACGTCGCCGAGTGCTTCCACCAGTGCGGGATCGGCGTTCGCGTCCAGTTGCAGGGTGTAGCGCAACTGCTTCACCTTCAGCCGGTACTCGTGCAGGTTGCCTGCGTCGAGAGGTTTCCAATCGCCGAGCTCGCGAAGCACGTTCATAGCGGAGCTATGAATGATTTCCTGGTTTTGGTTTTGATCCGTCCCGGAGCGTTCGCTTGATTTTGCGCGCTTCAAAACGGATCCGACAAACTTGGAATACTCCTTGATATCCTCCAGTGCCGCCTTGTGCCGGTGGTGCAACGCGTGTTGCAGCTCCTCTGCATTTTGCTGCCTGACGATTTTCAGGTGGGCAACAAGGTGGCTCAGCGATTCGCCGTGGGCATACCGCGCCAGCTTGCGTGTGTCCGCCAGCAGCACGTCCATATCGCGCACGCCGCCAGCTGCCTTGCGCACCGGCTCGAGGGATTCGACGAGACGTCGCGATTTCTTCCGGTCGGTAGCCCCGAGCACGCCCGCAATGGCTTCAACGCGCCGCGATGCCGTGCGCAGTTTATGCACGTCTTTGGGCGCAGAATCGCCGTTCAAGCTCTGCAACGATTTGCCCAGCTCGCGCAAAGCCTTGCGCACGCGTTCCAGTTCGTCGGCCATCTCTCCTTAGCTTCGTTTGTCGCCGGGCAAGTTGGCAAGCGCAGCCACGCGCCTTAGAGTGAGGATGTGAACGGGCTTCTTGTTATTGATAAATCAGGCGGAATGACCAGCCACGATGTGGTGAACCGGCTCCGCAAAATCACGGGGGATCGATCTATCGGCCATCTGGGGACGCTGGACCCAATGGCCACCGGTGTGCTCCCGCTGCTGATGGGCAAATACACGCGGCTGGCGCAGTACTTCTCTGCAGCGGAAAAATGCTATCGCGGAAACATTCGATTCGGATTTACGACGGATACCTACGACGCCGAGGGCGGGCCGGCGGGACCGGATCGCTGGCCGGAGGTGGCGCAGGAGGTCACAGTGGAGCGGGTGCGCGCGGCGGCCTTGCGGTTCCAAGGTGAGATGCAGCAGATGCCGCCGCAGTTTTCCGCGAAGAAGGTTGACGGCCAGCCTGCGTACAAGATGGCGCGCCAGGGCAAGCCGGTGGAGTTGAAGCCGGCGACGATCCACATCGACGCCTTTGAAATTCTGGCGCTGGAGGGTGCGGAGGCCAGTTTCACCATCGACATCAGCTCTGGGGGGTATGTGCGTTCGGTGGCCCACGAACTGGGGCAGGACCTGGGCTGCGGCGCTCATTTGAGCAGCCTGCGGCGCACGCGGGCCGGCGTGTTTACGCTGGAGGACGCGCACACGCTGGAAGAGTTGGAGGCGCTGGCCGGTGATCCCGTCGCACTTGAGGCCGCGTGCGTACATCCTCGCTTGTTGCTGCCTGAAATGCCTTCCGTCACCGCCGACGCCGGGGCGCTGGGCCGGTTGCGCAATGGCGCGCAAGCCAATTTGCCGGAGTTCTCCGCGGCGTCGCTGGTGAAGGTGTTTGCCGGGCCGAGGGAACTGGCCGGGATCGCCAAACGAGTGGCAGGAACGCTGTTTCAGCCGGTGGTGGTGATGGGGTGAAAAGATAGGGAGTAGCCAATAGCCCATAGCCAGTAGGGAGTAGAAGGCGGCTATTGGCTACGCCCTTCTCCCTGATTTCCTCGCCCCCTGCCTCACCGCTTAAACTAATATTTCGCAGTATTCCGAAGGAGCAGACCCGCCATGCCTTACCCCACAAACTATCGTTATACCCGCGAGCACGAATGGATCTCGCTTGAAGGCAATATCGGCGCGATTGGCATCACGGACTACGCGCAGAACTCGCTGGGCGACATTGTCTATGTTGACGCGCCCAAGGTGGGCGATACGGTGACCGCCAACGCCACTTTTGGTTCGGTGGAGAGCGTTAAGGCTGTCAGCGATCTCTATTCGCCCGTCAGCGGCAAAGTGACCGCGGTGAACGAGGTACTGAAGACCGAGCCGGACAAGATCAACCAGGATGCTCACGGCACGTGGATCATCAAGGTGGAGCTGTCCGAACCGGGCGAAGTGGCCGGGTTGCTCGACGCAGCGGCGTACGAGGCGTTTGTTGCGGAAGAAAAATGAAGGGGGTTAAGAAGTGAAGTAAGTGAAGAAAGCCAGCCCGTAGCGTTGCGCTTTCACTTCTTTCACTCTTTTCCCTCCTTTCACTCAGAAGGATTTCATGCGCTACCTACCCAAATCCGACGAAGAGCGCCACGAGATGCTGGCCGAAATCGGCGCGGCATCTATTGACGATTTATTCGCGAGCATTCCGGCGGAATACAGGCTCGCCCATGACCTCGACGTTCCGCGCCAACAGGCGGAAAGCGAGATCGTCTCGTACTTCCGCGCCGCTGGTGACAAGAACTCCACCGGCTACGCCAGCTTTCTGGGAGCGGGCGCCTATCGCCACTACCGGCCGGTGATCATTGACGCCCTGGTGCAGCGCGGCGAGTTCCTGACCAGCTATACGCCCTACCAGGCCGAGATTACGCAGGGCACGCTGCAGGCGATTTTCGAGTTCCAGACCATGATTGCTGAGTTGACCGGCATGGACGTGGCCAACGCCAGCATGTACGACGGCTCAACCGGCGCGGCTGAGGCAGTGATGATGGCGGTGCGTGTCACGGGTCGCCACAAGGCCGTGGTGGCGTCCACAGTGCATCCTGAATACCGCGAGGTGTTGGCCACCTATGCGCAGCACCAGGGCCTGCCCGCCGCAGTAGTTGGCTACGACGCCAAAACCGGGCGCGTCGATCTTGCCGCCCTGGCCGCTGCTGTCAGCGAGGAAACGGCCTGCGTGCTCGTCCAGAGCCCGAACTTCTTCGGCGTCATTGAAGACATTCCCGCCATCGCTGAAATCGCGCATGCAAAGGGCGCGCTGCTGATCGTTTCGATTGCCGAGGCGGTCTCGCTCGGCATCGTGCGGCCGCCTGTCGAAGCCGACATTGTTGCCATGGAGGCGCAGTCGTTTGGCGTGGCGCTCAGCTATGGCGGCCCGTTCTGCGGCGTGATCGCGGCCAAAGAACAGTATGTTCGCCAGATGCCGGGGCGATTGGCCGGGCAAACGGTCGACGGGGCAGGGAATCGCGGATTTGTTTTGACCCTCGCGACGCGGGAGCAGCACATACGGCGCGAGAAGGCGACCTCGAACATCTGCACCAATCAGGCGCTGGTGGCGCTGATGGCGACGATTTTCATGGCGGTTTATGGCAAAGAAGGCATGCGCGAGCTGGCCGAGCACAACCTGGCCAAGGCCGATTACGCGGCAAAGACGCTGGGCGGTTTACCCGGCGCAAAGCTGCGCTTTACGGGTGCTCCGCGCTTCCACGAGTTTGTGATCGAAACGGACGAAGCGCCGGCAAACTTGAGCGGTCGGCTCCTCGACAACAAGATTGTCGGCGGCGTGGAGTTGAGCCGCTGGTATCCGGAGCTCGCGAATTGCACGCTCTGGTGCGCGACAGAAGTCATCACGCGCGAACAAATTGACGCGGCGGCGAAGGTGCTGGCGGGCGTTGAGGTGGAGGCGTAGAAATGGCAGCAACTGAAGATCCCGGCCCCCACACTTTGGGTAAAGTCCGTCCGCAGCCCTCGCAGAACGAGGCTTTGCTCTTTGAAAAGTCCTCGCCGGGCAAGCGTGCGTACAAGATGCCGCCACTCGATGTGCCTGCTGTGAACGCCGATGCGCTGCTTGGCTCCGCCGTACGCAAGGACCGCGCGGAACTGCCTGAGCTCTCCGAGATCGAACTGATCCGGCACTTCACGCGCCTCTCCACATGGAACTATGCGATCGATCTGGGCATGTATCCGCTGGGCTCTTGCACCATGAAGTACAACCCGCGGGTCAACGAATTCGTTGCCCGCATCGAGGGATTAGCCGAGGCGCATCCTTACCGGCCGGACGCGCTGGCGCAGGGGATTTTAGAGGTTTTGGACCTGCTGCAACGGTGCTTGCTTGAGATCACCGGCATGGACGCGATTACGCTGCAACCGGCGGCGGGAGCGCACGGCGAGTTCACGGGAATCCTGCTGACGCGGGCCTGGCACGAGTCGCAGGGCAATCCGCGCAGGAAGGTGCTCATTCCCGACTCGGCGCACGGCACCAACCCGGCTACCGCGGCCTTCAGCGGCTACACGGTCGAGAATCTCAAGTCGAATGCCGACGGCGGCATCGATCTCGAAGCTCTCGCGCGGCAAGTGGACGAAGACACCGCGGCGCTGATGCTCACCAACCCTTCGACGCTGGGCGTCTTCGAGCATCAGATTCACAAGATTGCGGACATCCTCCACGCCAAGGGTGCGCTGCTTTATATGGACGGCGCCAACATGAATGCGCTGGTGGGCAAGGTGCGCCCCGGCGACTTCGGCGTGGACGTGATGCACCTGAACCTGCACAAGACCTTCTCCACGCCACACGGCGGCGGAGGGCCCGGTTCTGGTCCCGTGGCGTGCAAGAAGTTTCTGGAGCCGTTCCTCCCCATCCCGGTTCTCGTCCGAAGCGGGGCCGGTGCGAAGGACTGCCCAGATGCCGGGGATTGGGAGGACACGAACGCCGAGCCAACAGCCGATGGCTGCCCACCGCTCTTCCGCGCGCCCGTGCTCAAGCCTGATGGGGAGCGTGTAGGCGACACAGAGCCCTTGCCGCTGCACCCGCAGAGCGGCGAGTTGCGTTGGGACTACAACCGCCCGCAGAGCATTGGCCGCGTGCGCGCGTTCTACGGCAACACCGGGATGTTCATCCGCGCGCTGGCCTACATTCTGGCCAACGGCCCTGACGGCCTGCGCCAGACCACCGAAGACGCGGTGCTGAACGCGAACTACATTCGCAAAAAGATTGAAGACCTGTACGAGCTGCCCTACAAGACGGCCTCGATGCACGAGGTGGTTTTCAGCGACAAGAGGCAGGCCGTGCACGGCGTAAAGACCGGCGACATCGCCAAGCGGCTCATCGATTACGGCTTCCATCCCTACACGGTCAGCTTCCCGCTCATCGTGCACGGCGCGTTGATGATTGAGCCCACGGAAAGCGAATCGCGCGAGGAACTGGATCTGTTCATCGACGCCATGCGTTCCATCGCGCGCGAAGTCGAGGAGAATCCCGAACTCGTGAAAACCGCGCCGCACTCCACGCGCGTCTCGCGGCTTGATGAAGTGCAGGCCGCGAGGAAGCCGATCCTAAGATGGAAGCCGCAGACGTAGCGTCGGTTTCCTGATCGGCACTACTTGTTCCCTCGCTCTCTCGGTACCTTCGTACCTCGCTCCCTGCTTCAGGAACCAAGCGCGCTATATGCCCTGCTTTGCCAGCTGGCTACACTCGAGTTCAGAATGGCCAGCACTCCCTCATCGCCGGCGCCGGGGTATCGTGGACGGCTGGCGCCTTCACCCACGGGCTACCTGCATGTTGGTCACGCGCGCACCTTCTGGACGGCGTTTCAGCGCGCGCGCGAGGCCGGCGGCACGCTTGTGATGCGCATGGAGGACCTGGACGCCGAGCGCAGCCGGTCGACGTTTAGTGAGGCCGCGATGGAGGATCTGCGCTGGCTGGGCATCCGCTGGCAGGAGGGTCCGGACAAGGGCGGTCCCTACGCGCCTTACTTGCAGAGCAAGCGCCGTTCCCTCTACCTGGCAGCGTGGCGCAAGCTGCTGCATCGTAACGCCCTGTTCCCGTGCCGCTGTTCGCACAAGGACATCGAGTCCGCACTGGGCGCGCCGCATGAGCGCGTGCGGACCGCAAGCACCGGCAGCAAGCTCGACATTCTCGACGACGAACCCATGTACCCCGGCACGTGCCGCCGCCTGACGGGTCATGCGCCGCAACTTCCCGGCCCTACGTCGGCGGACGTTGATACGCCCGAAGGCGTCAACTGGCGCTTCCGCGTGCGCGACGGCGAGGTGATTGAGTTTGTCGACCGCAACCTGGGCCCGCAGCGGTTTGTGGCCGGCGTGGACTTTGGCGACTTCGTAGTGTGGCGGCGCGATGGCGGTCCCAGCTACCAGCTTGCCTGCGTGGTTGACGATGCGGCCATGCGCATCACGGAAGTGGTGCGCGGCGCCGATCTACTCAAGTCCACCGCGCGCCAAGTCCTGCTTAACCGCGCTCTGGGATTCGAAAATCCCGCCTGGTACCACTGCCGCCTCGTGGTGGATCACCACGGCCGCCGCCTGGCCAAGCGCCACGACGCGCTGAGCCTGCGCGCCCTGCGTCAGCGCGGGCTCACGCCTATGAACATTCAGGCGGCAGAGTTGCCGATCGAAGTCTGAAATTCAGGGACCAAGCCACCCCAGCGAGCAAAGGCCGCTCGCCGGGGACCCCGGCAGGGACCAAGGGAAAAAGGGACCAAGGCTTCGGATTCCCAGCATGGTGCTGGATCCAACAGATCCGGCTGCGCCGCAGGGGCGCGATGCTTTACCATCGTTGACGACAGAAATTCACTTCCGGCATGTCGATCACTTCACAGTCGCGCCAGAAACGGTTTGCCATGGATGAGGTGTCGAGCCACCGCTTGAACCCGTTACGCAGCGCTCCCAACCTGCTTACGCTTCTCCGCATCTGCCTGGCGCCCTTCCTGGTGGCGGCGATTCTCGAGGGGCATTATGTTCTGAGCTTCGTGCTATTTATTGCCGCAGGGCTCACCGATGGGCTGGATGGCACTTTGGCGCGTCTGCTTAAGCAGAGGTCGACGTTCGGCGCATATCTCGATCCGGTCGCTGACAAGCTGCTGCTGAGCACCCTGTTTCTGGTTTTGCTCTACAAGGGATTAATGCCGGTCACGGTGACGGTGCTGGTGTTCGGCCGGGATGTGGGTATCCTGCTGGTCTCGGCGTTGCTGTATGCTGCTGCGGGGCGCAGGGAGTTTCATCCCAGCCTCTGGGGCAAGGCCAATACCCTGGCCCAGATCGTTGCAGTGGCGGCGGTGCTGTTGCGCCAGGTTGCGCCGGATTGGTACTGGATCGCGACCTTCCGCACGGTGGCGCTCGATGCCACCATCGCGCTCACGATCATTTCGGGACTGCACTATGCGTGGGTGGTTTCGCGCCGCAGCGGCACCACAGCTGCCAACGGGGCCAACGGTAAATAATCCGCCAGCTTGGTTCCGCTAACCCGCTATTCACCGACTCCGCTTATTCCAAGGAATCGTTCTGGAGATCTTCCGTACCAGCCGTTTCTTCAATCTCCATATCGCGAAACTCTTCGGAGTCGAAGATTTCGCCACACTCCAGGCACTCGACAAACTCGCTGTCTTCGTGGCGGGAAACGATCCGGACTCTGGGATGTTTGCAGGCGGTTGCCATCGTTCTCGGGGCTTCGTGCACTTCAGCAATCCAGGTTGGATGCGCCTTTTCTGTCTCCCGTTGCTGCCGTCCTGATGTCGTTAGCAGACCCTCGGACACAGCCAAATGGGATTGCGATAGGTGCTTTAAAACGTCTTCGATTCAATTGTTAACATCGCCAGAACCGAGCGACGGGTCAATCTCTTGAGGAAATGGACCCTCTGCAATCTGCACTCTGTTAACAGCAGGACCGAAAACGCTGTATCCGCCAGATTGTAGCTGTCTTTTGGGCGTTTGCAAACCGATTTTTGATGAAACTTTCAGCCGGATTACCGAATTTCCCCTGTCGGGACGGGCCAGAGAGGGACCAGGTGCGGGCTTGAATGGCGAATCAAAGCGGACGTATACTAAATACGGACCGTTCCAGTCGGATATTCCATGCTAAAGCTCACCAAGAAAGCGGATTACGGGCTGATGGCGCTCAAGTACCTGGCCGAGCACCCGGAAACCCCTGCGTTAAGCGCCAAGGATGTGGCGGATGCGTATGGAATTCCGGCGCAACTGCTGGCTAAGATCTTGCAGCGGCTCACCAAAACGGGCTTGCTGCGCTCCCACGCAGGCATGAATGGCGGCTACGCGCTGGCTCGGGACCCCCGCCAGATCTCGGCCTTTGAAGTGATCCACGCCATCGACGGACCCCTGTTTCTCACCTCCTGCACCAAGGGGGCGAAGTCGTGCGATCTCACGCCGAATTGCACCATCAAGGAGCCGCTGGCGCGGGTGAACGAAACCATCATCGGGGTGCTGAAGAGCATCAGCATCCATGACCTGGCAGAGCAGGAGCAGGCCGCGGCCAAGGCGCGCGACGGGCAGGGGCTGGTCACGTTGACGTTGTAGAACGTCGGACCCGGCGGCCGCCGGCGAAAGCAGAGTAAAAGCACGATGGAAACGAAGATGAGCACGGGGTCAAGCCAAGTAGAGACGCCGGCGGGCGTACACCTGCCTATCTACATGGACAACCACGCCACCACGCCCCTTGATCCCAGGGCGCTGGAGGCGATGATGCCTTACTTGACGTCGAAGTTCGGCAACGCGGCCAGCCGCAACCACTCCTTTGGATGGGAGGCCGAGCAGGCCGTCGATGCGGCTCGCGAGCAAATCGCCAAACTGATCGGCGCAACCGCCAAAGAGATTATCTTCACCTCCGGCGCCACGGAAAGCGACAACCTGGCCCTCAAGGGCATCGCGGAGATGTACCGCGAGCGCGGCAACCACATCATCACCCAGGTCACCGAGCACAAGGCGGTGCTCGACACGTGCAAGCGGCTCGAAAAGTGCGGCTGTCGCGTTACCTATCTGCCGGTGAAGGCCGACGGCAGGATCGATCTCGAAGACCTTCGGCGCGCCATCGACGACAAGACCATCCTGGTTTCCATCATGGCGGCCAACAACGAAATCGGCGTGCTGCAGCCCATTCGCGAGATCGGCAAAATCTGCCATGAGCGCGGCGTACTCTTCCACACCGACGCGGTGCAGGCCGTGGGCAAGGTGCCATTCAACGTGATCGAGGATTGCGTGGATGTGGCGTCGATTTCCGCGCACAAGATTTACGGG
>JBEKEP010000102.1:0-15706 GCA_050013775.1 Occallatibacter sp.
CAAAGCCGCCGGCTATTAGAATCTGTTTCAAAAAGTCGGTTTTGTAACAAGGGCACGGCTTCAGCCGCGCCGAAAGCGTCGCAAACAAGTGTGAGGGCTTTAGCCCCTGAGGGACGCTTTTCCTTCGACTCCGAGGATTTACGCAACCAGTTCCAGCGTGGCGAACGAGAAGTTCGCATCACAATAAAACTGTCATCCTGAGCGAAGCGGACCCTGAACGCAGTGAAGGGGAAGCGAAGTCGACGGACCTGCGGTTGCTTTTCGGGGTTTGCTCGCCCCACCCTCGGCCGGTTCTGTGTAGCGCCGGTCTCTAGACCGGGGTCCCCGGCAAATCTGCTTCTGATTTGCTGGGGTGGGAGACCGGCTGTCGTGCGGGTCTCCTGACCTGCACTCGCGGGTCGCCCCACCCTCGCGACATTTTCGCTCATGTCGCAAGGGTGGGGTATCGGTACGCTGACTCGCCGTTACGCCAGATCGAAGCGATCCAAATTCATCACCTTCGTCCACGCTGCCGCAAAGTCCTTGACGAATTTGCGCTCGGCATCCTTGCTGGCATAGACCTCGGCCAGCGCGCGCAGTTGCGAGTTCGAACCGAAGACGAGATCGACCACCGTGCCGGTCCACTTCAGCTCGCCCGTCTTCCGGTCGCGCCCTTCCAGCACCCCTTCGGTTGCCGACTTTTGCCACTTCGTGCCCATATCCAGCAGGTTTGCGAAAAAGTCATTGGTCAGCGTCTCCAGTCGCTTGGTAAAGACACCGTGCTGCGTGTGCCCGAAGTTCGCGCCCAGAACGCGCAGCCCGCCAACGAGCACTGTCATCTCGGGCGCTGCGAGAGTAAGTAACTGCGCCTTGTCCAACAGCAACTCGGCTTGGCAGCCCTCCAGGCCCTTGCTCACGTAGTTGCGGAACCCGTCTGCCTTTGGCTCCAGCACCGCGAACGACGCCACGTCGGTCTGCTTTTGCGTGGCATCCGTGCGGCCCGGTGCGAGGGTGAGCTTGACGTTGTAGCCGGCCTTTTTCGCCGCCTCCTCAATTGCCGCGTCGCCGGCGAGGACGATCATATCTGCCAGTGAAATTTTCTTCCCGCCTTTTTGCGCCGCGTTGAACTGCTTTTGGATCGCCTCCAGTTTGGCCAGAACTTTTTTGAGCTCCGCCGGCTGGTTCACCGCCCAGTCCTTTTGCGGAGCCAGGCGAATGCGCGCGCCGTTTGCGCCGCCGCGCTTGTCGCTGCCGCGGAAGCTCGAGGCCGCCGCCCACGCCGTTGACACCAACTGGCTGATCGAAAGGCCAGACGCCAGCACCTTGGCCTTCAGCGCGGCAATGTCCTTGTCACTTACCAGCTTGTGGTTGACGGCAGGAACCGGATCCTGCCAGATCAGTTCTTCCTTTGGCACCAGCGGTCCCAGGTAGCGCGCCCGCGGACCCATGTCGCGATGCGTCAGCTTGAACCACGCCCGCGCAAAGGCCTTCGCGAATTCCTTCGGATGCTCTAGGAAGCGCCGCGAAATCTTCTCGTAGGCCGGGTCGAAGCGCAAGGAGAGATCAGTAGTGAGCATGGTCGGCGTGTGGCTCTTCGTCTTGTCGTGCGCATCCGGAATCAAGCCCGCGCCCGCATTGCCCTTGGGTTTCCATTGGTGCGCGCCCGCCGGGCTCTTGGTCAGCTCCCATTCAAATCCAAATAGATTCTCGAAAAAGTTGTTGCTCCACTTTGTCGGAGTTTTGGTCCACGTCACTTCGAGGCCGCTGCCGATCGCGTCTCCGGCGCAACCTGTGCCGAAGCTGCTCTTCCAGCCCAGTCCCTGCTCCTCAATGGATGCGGCCTCCGGCTCTGCGCCCACGTGGCTCGCCGGTGCTGCGCCGTGCGTCTTGCCAAAGCTATGGCCGCCGGCAATCAGCGCCACCGTCTCTTCGTCGTTCATCGCCATGCGCGCAAAAGTCTCGCGAATATCGCGCGCCGCCGCGATCGGATCTGGGTTGCCGTTGGGACCTTCCGGGTTCACGTAGATCAGGCCCATCTGCACCGCGGCCAGGGGATTCGCCAACTCGCGATCGCCGCTGTAACGCTGATCGCCCAGCCATGTGGCCTCCGGACCCCAGGAGGTGTCGAGTTCCGGTTCCCAGATATCCGCGCGGCCGCCGCCGAATCCGAAGGTCTTGAAGCCCATCGACTCGAGAGCAACATTTCCAGTTAAAACGATCAAATCCGCCCACGAAATCTTGCGACCGTACTTCTGTTTGATCGGCCACAGCAGGCGCCGTGCCTTATCCAGGTTCACGTTGTCCGGCCAGCTGTTCAGCGGCGCAAAGCGCTGCGATCCGCGGCCTGCGCCTCCGCGTCCATCGGCAATGCGGTAGGTGCCCGCGGCGTGCCACGCCATGCGGATGAATAGCCCTCCGTAATGTCCGAAGTCGGCAGGCCACCACTCCTGGGAATCGGTCATCAGCGCCCGCAGGTCCTTGATCACCGCATCGAGATTGAGGCTTTTGAATTCCTTGGCGTAGTCAAACGACTCGCCCATGGGATTGGATAAAGATGATTGCTGATGCAGGATGGCCAGGTTTAACTGGTTGGGCCACCAGTCCGCATTGCCCTTGACTCCCGCCGTCGTGTGCTGCAACATGCCGCCCGTAAACGGGCACTTCGATTCGTTCGACATATCGATCTCCTGTGTCCGCAAGCAAGCGGCCAACCCCTCCAGTATAGGAGCGCGACCGCAGGTGGATCGAGGTGGACGCTGCTCTCTATCCCTTGATTCCTACTTCCCGGCCCTCTTGCTCCCTAGCTCCCTGCCGGGGTCCCCGTCGAGCGATCTTTGCTCGACGGGGTGGCTTGCTCCCTCGCTCCCTGCTTCTCCGAAGAACGCTTCCACATCCGTGATCGTCTGCGTCACGCGATACGGCGGCAGCGACTGCAGAAAAATCTGCCCATAGCGTTGCGTGCGTACGCGGGGGTCGAGCAGCACCAGTACACCGCGATCTTCCAGCGAGCGAATGAGCCGCCCGAATCCCTGCTTGAGTGTGAGCACGGCCTCGGGAACCTGGTAGTCGAAGAAAGGTTTCCCGCTCGCCTCCTCAATAGCCTTCATGCGCGCCTGCACCACGGGATCGGACGGCACGGCGAAGGGCAGCCGGTCGATGATCACGCAGCTCAACGCCTCGCCCTGCACGTCAACCCCTTGCCAGAAACTGGATGTGCCGAAGAGCACGGCATTGGGCGTTACTCGAAATTCCTCCAAAAGGGCTTTGCGCGGTGCGCTGCCGTGCAAAAGAATCGGGTAGTCGAGCACCGGCAGCAGCCGTTCGTACAGCGCGCGCATTTGCGCGTAACTCGTGAAGAGGCAGAAAGCCCTGCCGTGCGTGATGCGCAAAATGCGCTCGATGGTTGTGGCCGCGGCCTCTTGGAACTCCGCAGCGCGCGGATCGGGCATCTGCGGCGGCAGGTAGAGCAGTGCCTGCTTTTCGTATCTGAAGTGCGAGGGCACCACTAGCTCGCGCGCTCCCTGGCTGCGATCGCCCAGGCCGAGCCGCTTGCGCAAATGCTCAAAGCCGCCCTGCACCGTGAGCGTGGCCGAAGTCAGCACTGCCGTGGGAATCTCGTCCCACACCAGGTCGCGCAGAATCTCAGAGACGTCAATCGGCGTGGCCTGCATAAACGTAGTCCGCGCCCCGCCGCCACTTCGCTGAGCAGACTTTCGGTCGGGGTTCGCGGGAGCACCCCGCCGCTCCAGCCAGAACACCATGTTGGCGGCCTTGGCTTCCAGCATGTATTGCAGGTCGGCGCGCAGCGTCGCGGCGCGCGACTCGAGCCCCGGTGCCTCGTCCGTTTCACTGAGCCGTTCGAACTCAGCCTCGAGCAGCTTGAGCGAAGTGCTCACCGCTTCATAAAGGTCGCCGGAGGATTCGAGGAATTCTTCGCGATTGCTGAAGGGATGTCGTCCATCGCCCTCGTGCGGCAGCGCCGCAAAGAAGAGCCGCGCCCGCTCGCGCAGTTGCTGCGTAAGCAAATGAACCTGCGTAGAGCCTTCCTTGCCGCGCAGCAGCACATCGGCATCGCGCGCAAAATCCTCGAAGCGCACATTCGATAGCGAGCGCCCGAAGTACTGCGATGCCACCTCTTCAAGCTCGTGCGCCTCGTCGAAGATCACGGCTGCGGCCTCCGGCAGAATGCCCGCGTCCGGCGCGGCAGCAGCCATCTGGCGCACCGCGGCGTCGGCAAAAAAGAGGTGATGGTTCACAATGATCAGGTCCGACTCCATGGCGCGGCGTCGCATCTCGGTGATGAAGCAGCGGCGATAATCCGGACACGTTGATCCCAGGCAGGCCTCCGACCGCGCATCCAGCTTGTGCCACAGCGCGCTCGACTCCGGCAGTCCGGAAAGCTCGGCGCGGTCGCCGCTCTCGGTGGTGCGCTCCCATTCGGCAATCTGCTGGTATTCGTCCACCTCGGCCAATCCCGACAAAATCGGCTGGTCGCGCAAGGCATAGAGCTTGCGGCGGCACAGATAGTTGCCGCGGCCCTTCATGTAGCAAACGCGCAATTCGCCCAGCAGAGTCTCAAGAAACGGCACGTCGCGAAAGAAAAGCTGATCCTGCAGGGCCTTGGTTCCGGTGGAAACAATTACTCGTTGCCCGGTGCGCAGAGCCGGCAGCAGGTAGGCCAGAGTTTTGCCCGTGCCCGTGCCCGCTTCCACAATCAAATGCCGGCGCTCCGCGAGGGCGCGCTCCACAGCCTTGGCCATTTCGTACTGGCCCGCCCTGACCTCATACGGCAGCGGCGAGTTGGCCAGAATGCCGCCCGGCGCGAAGAATTCATGGAGCGTGGGCAATGCGCGGGTTGTCGTGTCGGAGGAGGGCATTTGGACCGGGTGCTCTCTCCATCATAGTGACCGGGAGCAAGACACACTTTGGCATGCACTGTGGAAGCACAGCGATCGTGCTGCCTCCTACGCTCCGATCAGGAGGCGGATTCGGCGGTCGTAGGGTCGATGATGTGCCGCACTTGCGCGACGCTGTTCGCGGGGAAGCCCCCTTGGCGCGCGTGTTCACGCACCATCGCTTCGTTGGGCGCAATGTAGACGCAGTAAATCTTGTTGTCGGTGACGTAGCTGTGCAGCCACTGAATCTGGGGCCCAAGGTTGCGCAGTACAGAGCAGGACTTTTGCGAGACGGCCTCTAACTGCTCGGCAGACATGGAGCCGACACCGGGAATCTCGCGCTCAATGACAAACTTTGGCACGGGGACGACCTCCCTTGCCCAGATGGGCGATGTTCAAGTGTACACAACGGTCGCGTCGTGGCGGCAGGGGCGAGTGGCAGTCGGATTCACGGCTGCACGCCGGCGGATTCGAGCCAGCGATGAAGCGCGCTCAGCCCAGGTCGGGGTCCTTACCTTCGGCTGAGGCATGGTATTCGTCGCCCGGCAACACCTGGCTGTGGCGGGAGTCGAGCCACTGGCCGATGAGCAGGTTCGCATCGGGATCGGCGCTGACCTCCGGATCCTCGCCCTGCGCCGCTTTCACCAATTTTTTGCGCACATCTCCCGCGCGTTGCGCAGCCGCGGCGCGCTCATTCGCCAACGCATACGTATTGATCGCATCAAGGCCGACAGCGGCAGGGTGAACGTGCATGGCGCCCTCCGGCACGAAATAAGGCAATTCACGTGCCGGAATGTGCGCGAGAAAAATGAGAAAGGGCTCATTGTTTCGCCGCCAGCAAGTGCGTCCACCGCAACCAGGCCCGGCAGCCTTCGACAGCCCCCTTGCGGAGTCGGAACGTACACTGAGAGAGGGAGCCCGCATGTCCCCGTGCCCGAGCCGCAGACCGGCTCTGGAAATTGCGCAGCAGTTGGCGCATTCCGGCACGGAAAGCCCCGCAGGAGAAGATTTTGCCCACGTATCGCAGATCGGTTGTGCCCGCGCGCGCGGGAGCTGCAAAGTTGCCGCTGGTGGCCATTGTGGGACGGCCCAACGTGGGCAAAAGCACGCTCTTCAACCGGCTCACCGGCAGCCGGCGCTCCATCGTGGGCGACGAGCCCGGCATCACGCGCGACCGTATCTACGGCGAGTACGAATGGGCGGGGCGGAGTTACCGCTTGGTGGATATGGGCGGCATTGTGCCCGACGATCCCGAACTAATCGCTGCGGAGATTTTCACGCAGGCGAAAGTAGCGCTTGAAGAAGCGGACGCTCTGGTGATGGTGGTGGACGTGCGCACCGAACTGGCGCGGCCCGACTACGACCTGGCGCGCCTGCTGCAGCGCGGCGGCAAGCCCCTGTTTCTCGCGGTCAATAAAGTGGAAACCGATGCCCTCGCCAGCGAGGCCGAGAATTTTCGCCAGCTCGGCATCAAAAACCTGTTTCCGATCAGTTCCGAACACGGCCAGAGCATAGGCGAGTTGCTGGATGCGATTGCGGAGGCAATCCCGGCGCCGGAAGTGAAAGAAGACGAGGCGCAGGAATCGGATGAGGTCGAAGAGGCGATCGAGGACGAAATAGAAGAAGGTGGACCTCTCCTTCCGGGAGCGGAGCCGGCAGAAAATCAGAAAAAAATTCGTACCCATGGCGAATTCGAGCAGCACGAAACCTCGGTGGCGATCATCGGGCGGCCGAACGTCGGCAAATCGACATTGCTTAACGCGCTTACCGGAACCTCGCGTTCTATCGTGTCGCCGATTGCGGGCACAACGCGCGACGCGGTCGACGAAGTGGTGGAGTTCGAAGGCAACACGCTGCGCTTCGTCGATACGGCGGGAATCCGGCGCAAGAGCAAGACGAAGTTGATGGCAGAAAAGCTGAGCGTGGTAATGGCGCGGCGGCATCTTGAGGCTGCGGACGTGGCTCTGCTCATTATCGACGCGACCGAAGGCGTGACCGGTGCCGACGCCACCATCGGAGGCTACGCGCACGAGAGCGGGCGCAGCGTAATCATCATCGTGAACAAATGGGATTTGGTCACGTCGGGCCGCACGGATGGCAAGCCGCAAGCCGATCGCGACGTCTTCGAGCAGCAGGTGCGCAAGGCGCTTAAGTATCTCGACTACGCGCCCGTGATCTTCTTATCCGCGCTCCAAGCTATCGGTCCGGAGCGCAAAGGTATGGCGCGCGTGCTGCACGAAGTGGTCGCAGTGGCCAAGGAACGGCGCAAGCGCGTGTCGACCGGGCAGATGAACCGATTCTTGGAGAGGATCGATTTTCAGCGTGCGCCGGTTCCCATGGCGAAGCGCATTCGCATCTTTTATATGACGCAGGCAGCCGTGGCTCCGCCCACCTTTGTGCTCTTCACCGATCGCGATATCAAACTGCACTTCGCCTTCGAGCGGTTTCTCGAGAATCAAGTACGCGAAGCATTCGGATTCAAGGGCACGCCCATCTGGTTCAAGGTCAGAGCGCGCGGCGCAGAGAAGCGCGGCTGACGGAGTTGGTTTAAGGGCCGAATCGTTGGCGCGCAACGTATCGCTGCATTATTGCTGCACAGCTCCCGGCGAGCCCGAAGACGAATCGCCGTTCGCTCCCGTGAGGCGTCGGATGTGCACGCTGGCCTCGGTCTCTGGAACGGTGCCGTCGTTTGCCTGCACTTCCGTGGGCCGTCCCTGGATGAGAATGCGTTGCGTGGCTTTGCCGCGCGCCGGGACCAGAACGCGTTGCGTCACGGACGTGTCGGGATTGCGCACGGTGACGGGCACTTCCGCGGCAGCGTAGCCGGAATTCGCAAGGTCGACGGTGACGATCCACCCGTTCGCCTCAGGCTCCGCATTCGAATCGGATGAACTCGGCGTGTGCGCTGCGTTCTCCACCGACGTGAAGAAGACGTTGTCGATCGTGATGTCCGGCAGTCCCTTGTCGGCATCGACCCAATCCGCAAAGAACCACGACAGGTCACGGCGCAGCCCCGCCTGCTCCAGCAGTTTCTTAAACGAGCCTGATCCTGAATCAGGGCCCAGTCCACGCGCGGCATCCTGCGCTGGGTCGTACGCACGCAAAGCCGCGGAGAGCGCGGGATCGCCGACCAGGTCGCGCAGCATCCAAAAAACGTAAGTTGCCTTCGTGCGGTAGTAGACCGGCGAGATGGCCTGGGCCAGCGGCTGGCCCGCACTCTCTCCGGGACTTGGCGGCTCGATCAACGCCAACGCGCTGCGGCCGGACTCAAGAGCTTCAATCGCTTTATCGCGGCCCAACTTTTTTTCCAGCCACAAGGTTCCCATAAAGTGCGCCACGCCCTCGCTCAGCCATGCGCGGGGCGACGACATCCACGCGTGCGTGAGCGCGTGGGCCATGACCCCGGTCAGTTGATCGGGCGAGCCAGGTTGAACGACGGTGACGAGCAGCGGCCCGGTTTCAAAGGGCGCGTCCTGAGGGTCCGGAAGGTCGAGAATCGTCAACTGCGAACGCGGCGCCTGGCCCAGCCAGCTTTGCAGAAAAGGCGTGACCGTTGAAGCCGCTGAAGACCACTCGTCCACAGCCTCATCGGCATTGGGCAGCGTCCAAAGCGTGGTGTTCGTGGCATGGTGCTCAGCGCGGACGGCCGCGAACAGGCTGGGAGATTCAAAGCCAAGTGTCGCGCTTGAGAGCGTGGCCGTTGCTACACCGGAGATTTCGTCGCCTCCGTTCTGCGGCTCCGTCACCGTCAGCTGCACGGAGTGGCCGTTGATGAGAGCCACGGTGGGCACGTGGCCATGAGGAAACTCGAGCGTGAGGTGCAGGAAGAAATGCGCGCCGGCCATCCGCAGCTTGTGTTCGCCCATCTCGTCAAAAACCCGCGCGCCGTCGCCCAGAATCACCGGCGCCGCGGAGGCGGGATACCACAACACGTTGCCAAAGCCGCGCAGGCCGGTGAAATCGGTGTCGATCGCGTCCCAATCTGTGTGCAGAGCCATGTCCTCCGGTGTCCCGATGGCGAGAAGGCGCTGCGCCGATTGCGGAATCGTGCCGGAATAGGTGACGTCGAGCTGCAAGCTCGCGCCGGGCGCGAGCGGGGTCGCGAGTTTGACGGCAGCCTCGTGAAGCTGGCCGGTGTGGTCGGTGTCGGAGTTGAGCGTGGCGATGGTATACAGGGCGTCGCCCGCGGCCACGCGGATGCGCTCCCAGTGCAGCGAAGAAGAAATTTCGAGCGGAATGTGCGCCAGCGGGGCTTTGCTGTCGTTGCGCACGGTGATGAGGGCGCGCACGGCAATCTCATGCTCCGCGGTGATCAGATGCACGTCCATGTTGAATTCGGTGAAGGTGAGAGCCTCACGTTCGGCGTCGCTGGCGGTAGGCGCGTCGACAGATTGTCCGCTGGGAGTCGGCAGCTGCGCGCCCGGCCCGACCGTCGTCGTGGTCTGGCCGTTTTCGTCGGTAGAGCGCGAAAAAATAACCTGGCCGTGATGCGGCTCTTCTTGTTGCGGCTGATTCTGCGGAGCCGCCGGCGTGGTTTGCGGCGCGGCCGGAAATGCGGCGGCAAAAAAGATGCCCGCCAAAACAAGGCGCGCTGCGCCGATGAAATCAATCTTCATGAACCGAGACCTTTCTGCCTACTGCGCGCAGCACCACTGCGTGGGGCAGCCTTTTGGACGTGAGCCGCGGATGATTGGGCAGCGCGCCTCTGACGGGCAGCCTCGTAGAGCACAACCGCTCCCGCAGCAGAAACGTTCAGCGAGCTGACGCCGCCCGCCATCGGAATGCGCAGCAGGTGATCGCAGGTGCGGCGCACCAGGTCGTGCAGTCCAGCGCCCTCGCGGCCCAGCACAATCACCAGGTTGCCGGTCAGGTCGAAGCGGTCGTGATCGCTTTCCCCACGCTCGTCGAGGCCCACGATCCACAGGTTCTGCCGTTTCAATTCTTCAAGCGCGCGGACCAGGTTGACGACGCGCGCGATGCGCAGGTGCTCGGTCGCGCCGGCGCTGGCCTTCACAGCAACCGGGCTCAACGGCGCGGAGCGGCGCTCGGTAAGGACAACGCCGTCCACTCCGGCGCCATCAGCCACGCGCAGCAACGCACCCAGGTTCTGCGGATCTTCCACGCCGTCGAGAGCCAGGATGAGACGCGATGCGGCGGCGTTGCCGGCAGCCGGTGCAAAGAGATCTTCGAGAGCAAGAAACTCCTGCGGGTGAACCAGCGCCACCACGCCCTGATGCGCCGGTGTCTTGGCGGCAACCGTAAGCTGCTCGCGCGGCTGCTCCAGAACGCGGACGCGGGACTCGCGGCACTGGGCCACCAGCCGCTCCAGGCGCGCGTCATGCCGCTCGCGGGCCACAAGCACGTGGTCAAAGCGCCGCTTCCCGGCTTTCAGAGCTTCCTCCACCGGGTGCAGGCCGTAGAGAACATCCATGAATTTAGTTTACGGTGCCGACGAGGATTTCAGATTCAACGATCGGGCTGTCAATTTGCGGAGCGTGCGGGCGTGGACGCCCGCACGACAGCGGGTCAGGAGACCGGCGCTACACGAATTGCGGGGCGCGGCCCTTGGCGAAGAGGCCGTCGAAGTTCTTGTCAAACTCCACTGCGCCGCGGTGCTTGGAATCCACCTGAAGGGTAATCGTCTGCTGTTTCTTGTCGCGCAGAATCGTCACCTGCACAGGCTTGCCCTGATTCGAGCGCAGCGCGCGATCCCAGTCAGCCAGCGTATTGATGGAGTCGGAACCGACCTTGAGAATCACGTCGAATGCCTTGAAGCCCGCCGTGGCAGCTTCCGATTTCTTGCTCACCTGCTTGATCATCAGGCCGCCCGGGACGCCGAAGTACTCGGCCATCTGCGAAGTAAGCGGCTCAACCATGGCGCCCACGTTGAGTGTGCTGGTGAAGATCGACATGTGAAAGCCGCTCGGTGGCAGCGGCGCATCGCCACCGGCCATGATGCCTGACGCCGGCACCGGCACACCAGGCGAAATGCCGTCAACATCCATGCCGATGCGCGACCAGATGCTCTGCTCCATGGCTTTGCGGTCCACAAGCTGCACGGCCAGCGTTTGAATGTTGCCGTCGCGGCTGATTTCGAGGCTGATCTTGCGGTCCGGCGGAATCTCATGCAGCATGCGAACGAACTGCTTGGCGCCGTCCACGTTCTGGCCGTTGATGGCCAGCACCACGTCGTTCACCTTTAGGCCGATCTGGCCGGCGGGAGCATCGTGATCGATGAGCATAATCACGGCGCCGCGAACTTCCTTGAGCTTCAGCGCCTGCGCCTTGTCGGCATCCACGTCGGTCACTTCCACGCCCAGATAGCCTGACGGGCTGGCGTGCGCTACCAAAGGAGCAGGATCCTCAAAGATGGATGTGAGTGTCTGCGCCTGTGCATGCGACGTCTGCGGCGTCTGCAGCAAGCAGGCTGCCGCAAACAGCGCGGCGCAACCAAGGATTTCATGCGATGTACGGTACGGCCTCAGAAGGTGTTTCATGGCTGTTTCTCTCCATCAAGTTCTTCGTCCGGTCTGCGCTCTTAATGACGGAGCAGTGGCCGGAAGGGTAAGCACGTTTACTGCGTTTCGGAAACCCGGCGTAACACCTGCCGGGAAACATTCCGGATCTGGGGGTTGTCGTCCGTGTTGGAAACGGAATAAAGCACCTGGCGAACGCTGGTATCGGCATCGACAGGCTCCAGCAAACCAATGGCGGCCGAGCGAATGGCCGGGTCATTGTCATTCAGCACGGCTTCCAGCACAGCGTCGCGCACGCGCACGTCGTCGGCCACGTAGGGCTCCAGGCCCTCCAGCGCCTTCTCGCGCACCTTGGGGCTGCGATCGTAGCGCAGCGCCACCATCAGCGCCTCGCGAATGCCGGCGGGCTGGCAACTGTGGCCGGCGCGGCACTCGGCCGCCAGCAGTGCTACGGAGTCGTCGCGCACGCCCGGCGAAGATTTATCCACCGTTGCCAGCATGAGTAACTGGCGGATTTGAGGATCGTCGAGCGAGCCTTCAATCTTGCGCGGCACCACCTGGTTGTAGCTCACATCCACAATCTCACTGTTCGGCTGGCGCACAATGCCAGAGATGTTGGCCACGTTGGCCAGCGCAGGGACGTCTGCCTCAGGTTGCACTTTAATGCCGGCGGGCGCGACCGCTTGTGCATCCGCCGCGTGGGCGGCGCGATTTTGAGCGTACTCGTAGCCGCCCAGAACTCCAGCGCCGGCGCCGGCCACCAGCAGCAGCAGCGCCGCCACCGGCGCGGCCTGCAGGCTCGCGAAATTATTCAGAATGCGTTCGCCCAGGCGCTCGTACCAGCGTTTGGGCGGCAATGCGTCCAGGGCTTCATCAAGGCGCAAGCGTGCGCGCGCCACCAGATTCGGTCCCGGCTCCGCAACCGGATGCGCATCGGCGAGAACTTTCACCGCCAGCACCTGCTCGCGCTCTTCCCGGCACTCCGTGCAGCCGGCCACATGCCGATCCAGCTCGTGCGCCAATTCGTCGGGCAGTTCGCCGTAGGCTGCCGTCACAATCCGTTCATGTGCTAATTCGCAATTCATAATCCACGTCCTTTTGGCCCCAAAAGGCAGTTCTCAGTTCATCGTTCATAGTTCACAGCCAGCAGTTCACCGTGAATCGTTATCTCAATTCCGCCAGTTGCGTCCGCAACTTTTTCGTTGCGCGGAAGAGCGTATTCTTGGCGGTCTCTTCCGTGGTATTCAACATCTCGCCGATGGTGCGCAGCCTCAGTCCCTGGTAGTGCTTCAGCTCGAACACCATCCGCTCGCGCGGCGTCAGCTTGCCCAACGCCGCCTGAATCTTTTCGCCCAGCACCTTGCGATCCAGCTCGCGCGCCGGGTTTGAAAATGATCGATCGTCAGAAACCGCGGCCAACAGATCGATTTCGTCGCCGCTGCGATCCACCACCACGGCGTGATCCTCGCGGCGCGTCTTGCGACGCCGCAACTGGTCCAGGCACAAATTGGTGACGATCCGGTAAATCCACGTATAAAACGAGCACTCGAAGCGGAAGTTGCCGATGTACCGGTAGGCCTTCAGGAAGGCCTCCTGGTAAATGTCCTCGGCATCGTGCTCCGACCCGGTCAGATGCAGAGCCAGCCGCAGCACCTGGTGCTCGTACTGGCGCACCAGCACATCGAACGCCACCCGCGAACCCGACTGCGCCTCGCGAATCAGGTCCATTTCAAGCGCACGACTATGCGCGCGCTCCAGATCCCGGCTCGCTTCGGTCCGACTCCCGTCCTTCGGGCTCGTGCTCCCCCGGTTCGCCCCGTCCATTGCTCTCGTCGCAGCCATACCTGGAGAGGATTGTATCCCCAGCCTGGCTGGTCGAGCTAAAGTGGCAACTGCCTGAACCAAGGCGAGGGTCATACCGGCCGCGTCTGCTTCCATTGGCTCCGCTCCCGGAAAGTAAAGCCTGTTCGCAATCTAATGGACGCGGAAGCAACGATTTGGAAAGCAGGGAGCGAGGGAGCAAGGGAGCAAGAAAACCGCCGCCGGAACGGAGAGGCAGGAATTCGTGCAAGAAGGCATTCGTCTCCGAGTCCCTTAGTCCCCGCTAGTCCCCGCCTTCTCGCTCCCTTGCTCCCTCGCTCCCTTGCTCCCTCGACCTTTACACTGGAAACCAATGACAGGAAATCTCTTTGAAAACACGGCGGATGGCGGCGCGGCAGGCGCAGTCGGCTGGTTTACGGCGCACTGCGACGGCGGGGCACGGGGAAACCCGGGCCCAGCGGGCTATGGCGCCGTCCTTGAGGACCCCAAGGGCCAGGTGGTGGCGCGGCTCAGCGAGTTTCTCGGCCACCAGACCAATAACTACGCCGAATATAAGGGCCTTCTGGCTGTGCTCGCCTGGGCGCTTGCCAACGGCGTCCGGCGGCTGCGCGTCTATTCCGACTCCGAGCTCATGGTGCGCCAGATGAAGGGCATCTACAAGGTGAAAAACCCCGGCCTGCGCCTGCTCTGGGAAGAAGCTCAGCGCCAGTCGCGCCAACTCGACGCGTTCGAAATGCGCCACACCCTCCGCGGCGGCAATAAAGAAGCCGACAAGCTGGCGAACGCCGCGATGGATGGAGGACGGGGAACAAGCTGATCTGTACCGCAGCAAACGGATGTTGAGATGCTGGAGACCGGATTGGATTCGAAGTTTTGGCTGTGTTTCGACGGTCCAACGAAACTTTCGCGACGATACTAGGCGCTTCGGGAGCCTGGTAACAGAGAATGTCCGTTTCCGGAAATTTCCGGATTTATCAAGAGCGCGATGCTCTCCCGGAAACCACTTCCCCAAACCACTGAAATTAAATAGGATATTTCCGATAGTCGTCTTTGGTACAATTTTCCTGTTTCCGGATTCTTCCGGAAACCCAATTTTGCGAGTCGAGAATGGCAAAATCCTCGAAGCCCAATGCTCGGAAGGCGGCGAAATCTACAGCGCGGAAGAAGCCACGAGTCGTTCCGAAGTTGAAGATTTTTGTCGCTTCAACCGTCTACAACTTCGAAGATCAACTGCGACAGATTTGCGGTGTTTTGACCAGCCTTGGCTATGATGTCTGGAATTCGCACTTGGGAACTGTTCCCGTCAACCCTGCGCGCTCGAATCGAGAGAACTGCATCGCCGCGGTCGACGCGTGCGACGTGTTTTTGGGACTCATTCGTCCGTTCTACGGGAGTGGCGTGATCGGAGCACGATCGATCACACATGACGAGTGCTTGCGGGCGATTCAAGGAACGAAACCCCGCTGGTTCATGGTCCACCGTGACGTCGTGTTCGCGAGACAACTGTTGAAGCCTTACATGCTCACAGAGGACGGCCAACCCAATCCGTCCTTTGCGTTTCGCAAGACAAGTGTCATGGATGATGGTCGCGTGATTGATCTGTACAATGCAGCACTCCAATCGGAGATTCCAGCCGAGGAACGACGAGGCCACTGGGTCCAGGAGTTCTATCGCCAGCACGAACTCCTCGATTACGTGAACACCCAGTTCGCTGACATCGCACGCATTCGGGCAATCTGCGAAGAAATGAGACGTCGATGAATTCTCAAGCTATTCAAGAACTGATAACTGGCGGCGAGAGTGACCGACTAGAGTTCAAATCGGGTGACGTCACACCATCGGCTCTTGCGAAGGTTCTGTGCGCTTTCTTGAATGCGCGCGGCGGTCTGATTCTGCTCGGCGTTACAGAAAAGGGGAAGGTTATTGGGGTCAAGAATGCGAAGGCACTCGAATCCATTTTCAAGAAAGAATTGCCCAAGCTAATTTCGCCGTCCGCACTCTGGGACATAGAGCAAGTCCGGGTCGATGGCGTCGATGTCCTAGTGATCAATGCTCCTGAGGGACAAGATCAGCCGTACGTTACGGAAGGCGCAATTTACTCCAGGCACGGAGACAGGAACGTCCCCGCTAGCCGCGATGACATTACCAATCTGATCCAACGACGAAATCAGCACAGCACTCGTTGGGAGCGACAGATTACACTCGGCGCCGAGCGCGCTGACCTCCGCGATGATCTGATCGCAGAGACAATAAGATTGGCTATCCTTGCCCAAAGGTGGCAAGGCTCTCCAAGCGATATAGACGGGTTTTTGAACAGTCTGGGACTGTTGGAGCAGGAGGAAGTCACGAACGCTGCATACCTTCTCTATGCCAAGAACCCGTCGCGCCTTCTCCCGCAAGCGCGCGTGAGGCTTGTTGCTCACCCGCAAGGGAAGACAGGAAGCGTCTACCAACTGGATCGTCTATTTGATGGTTGCTTGCTTGAAACCGCAAAACAACTTCCCGAAGTACTTGCGCTATTTGCGGGAGGAGTTG
>JBEKEP010000103.1:0-15677 GCA_050013775.1 Occallatibacter sp.
CATGAGGCGGGCAGCAACGACTTTCCCTCGTGGTCGCCGGATGGGCGGCATATCGTATTCCAGCGCGAGATTAATCACCGCACGCAGATCTGGGAGATGCTGTCGGATGGGTCAGGAGAGCAGCGTCAGCTCACCTTCAGCGGCGACAACTCGATGCCCAACTGGAGCTGGAAATGAGTTGCGCGAAGTCCGAATGCCGAAGCGTCGTGCGCACGGGAAGCAACCGGTATCCCGGCGCAATGAACTATCATTTTATCGGTGCTGGTATCGGATGGCGGCAAGCGCGGCGATAAGTAGCCGGGTTGCCCGAAACATGAACTCGACTTTTTTCGAGTAAAGGAGAACTCCCTTGAAGATACGGAATAGTTTGTTGACCTCTGCCTTCCTTTTGGTTGCCTTAATTGCTGTGACGGGTTGCGGCAAGAAGAGCAAGCCTCTGCCGTCCGCAGAGACGGCTCCGACCACAACCGCGCCCAATCCGACCGCGACACTGACCGCGACCCCGACGGTGATTTCGGCCGGCGACCAGGTGCAACTGACTTGGCGCACCACCGACGCTACGTCCGTTTCGATTGACGGGCTCGGCGATCTTCCTACGGTGGGCGTAAAGACGGTGACTCCGACCGCCTCCACCACCTATCACCTGGTGGCGCGTGGCGAGGGAGGTTCGGCAGACGCTTCGGCGCGCGTGACCGTGAATCCGCCCCCGGCGATCGAGACGGCTTCGACTCCGATGAGCGAAGAGCAGGAATTCAAGGCTCGCGTGCAGGACATCTTCTTCGACTACGACAACTACGACATTCGTGGCGACGCACAGGCAACTTTGGCAAAGGACGCCGATTATCTGATTCAGCACCCCAGCATCAAAGTCGTGATCGGCGGCTACTGCGATGAGCGCGGATCGAACGAGTACAACTTAGTTCTGGGCCAGAATCGGGCGCAGGCAGCCATGACCGCGCTGGTGACGGCAGGCGTAGCAGCCGACCGCATCCGCGTGATCAGCTACGGCAAAGAGAAGCCCTTCTGCACGGATTCGACCGACGAGTGCTGGCAGTTGAACCGCAGAGACGGGTTCACGATAGATCGGTAAGACAGCCAGTAGCCAGTAGCTCGTAGCCAGTGGCTTCCACTGTGCGACGATCGGCAACAAGGTATTGGCTACTGGCTTTTGGCTACTGGCTACTGGCTACTGGCTACTGGCTGTTTTTTCAAGGAAGGTCATACATGAACATATCGGCAGTCAATCGTAATCGCCTGCTTGCCGCAGCGCTCTTGAGTTTTGTCTTTCTTGCCTCCGCGCCCCGCGCACACGCGGTGTCAAAGGAGATCGTGGAGCTGCAAACCCAGGTGCAGCAACTGCTGGACCAGGTGCAGCGGCTGCAATCGACGCTGGATACGAAGATGGGTGTGTTGCAGCACTTGGCGGAGCAGACGGCCGATGAAGCCAACCAGATGACCACCGCCGTGACTGCGCTGCAGCAGAAACTGAACACGCAAAACGAAGCGGCCAACGGGAAGCTGGACTCGATTTCAGGGCAGGTGCAGTCCATGAACGACTCGGTGGATGAATTGAAGGCGCGCATCGCCAAGTTGGACAAGTCCGTCGCGGACCTGCAAACGCAGATACAGAACATGCAGGCGCCTGCGACGCAACCGCAGCCGGGCGCGATGCAGCCGGGTGCAGGCGGAACGCCGGGCGCGGCCCCAACAGGTGGTCCAGCGCCAGGTGCAGGGGCACAACAAGCTCCCCCGCTGCAGGAGACACTGCAGGCGGGCGTGCGCGACTACAACGCGGGGCGGTATGACGTGGCCCTGGGCGAGTTCCAGAGCGTGGTGCAGTTCTACCCGCTGGACGATCTGGCCGGGACGGCGCAGTTCTACCTGGGCGAGATTGCCTACCAGCAGAAGGACTACCCCAGTGCGATCACCGCATACAACCAGGTGCTTGAGGCCTTCAGCGGCAACGCCAAGGCTCCCGCGGCGCAACTGCACAAGGGCTATGCCCTGCTGGCCGAGGACAAGCACGAAGAGGGCATCCACGAACTGCGCTCGCTCATCCAGCGGCACCCGCAGACACCGGAGGCGCGCGCGGCGCGCAGCAAGCTCACCGCGTTGGGCGTGAAACCTACGGCGGCGGGACACTGAGAACGACAGCTTTCAGCCCTTAGTTTGCTCGCTCGGAAATTAGGAAATGAAAAGCCCCGCGCAAAGCGGGGCTTTTTGCTGCACCCAAAAGTCCGGCATCAGCTCTGGGCCGGGGCGGTGCTGGCCGGAGCGGGGTCGGTTGGAGTCGCAGCCGGAGGAGCAGGGCTGGCAGCAGCGCCATCGGCTGCCCCCTTCGCCACACTCTTGTGGTGGCGCACGTCGTCGCCCTGAATCCAGAAAATGACGTCTTCCGCGATGTTGGTGGCGTGATCGGCAACGCGCTCGAGGCTGCGTGAAATCATGAGCGCATTCAGAGCCTGCGGCGCCAGATGACTGCTCTCCTCCATCACCTTGGTAAGCGTCTTGTAGGAGGAGCGGTTCATCTGGTCAACGGCGTCGTCCATCGTTAGCACGGTGCGGGCCAGTTCGGCGTCGCCCTCGATAAAGGCTTGCAGGCTCCTGCGCACCATGTCGGCAGACATGGTGGCCATGCGCGGAATGTCGACGGGAAGTTCGACGGCGCCCAGGCGCTCCATGTGGCGGACGCGGTCGGAGATGCTTTTGGCGGCGTCGCCCACGCGCTCCAGATCGGCGTTGATCTTGATGACGCTGAGAATGAAGCGCAGGTCGATGGCCATGGGCTGCTCCATGGCGAGGAGGTCGAGAGCGGCCTGGTCGATGTCGCGCTCCATGCGATTGATGGCGATCTCACTGCGGCTCACCAAATCGCAAATCGAAAGGTCGCGCGTGCGGTAGGCTTCAATCGCCCGCTGGATGGCCTGTTCGGCAAGGCCTGCCATGACCAGGAGGTTTTCCTTGAGATCTTCGAGACTTTGTTGAAAGCGAATTCGTGTCATCCGAACCTGCCCGTGATGTAATCCTCCGTGCGCTTGTCAGAAGGATTAGTGAAAATTTTGTGGGTCGAGTCGAACTCGACCATGCGGCCGTTGAGGAAGAAACCCGTGTTTTCCGCCACGCGCGCCGCCTGCTGCATATTATGCGTCACAATCACGATGGTGTACTGCGCTTTTAATTGAAAAATAAGGTCCTCGATCTTCGAAGTGGAAACGGGATCGAGAGCGGAGGCAGGCTCGTCCATCAGCAGGACTTCAGGGTCGACGGCGAGGGCGCGGGCGATGCAGAGGCGCTGCTGCTGGCCGCCCGAGAGGCTGGCGCCCGATTTCTTCTTCAGATCGTCCTTGACCTCGTCCCACAGTGCCGAGTTCTTGAGCGACTTTTCCACGATTTCGTCGAGATGCTTGTGGTTGGAATAGCCGTTGAGCTTGAGACCGGCGGCGACGTTGTCGTAAATGGACATGGTGGGAAAAGGATTGGGGCGCTGGAAGACCATGCCCACGCGGCGGCGAACTTCGACAGGCTTGGCGCCGGCGTAGATGTCGAGGTCGCCCATGCGGACGGTGCCCGTGACGCGGGCGATGGGATTGGTCTCGTGCATGCGATTGAGGCAGCGCACGAACGTGCTTTTGCCGCATCCCGAAGGGCCGATCAGCGCCGTGGCGTGATTAGCAGGGATGTTCAGGTTAATGTCCTGCAACGTGTGATTTGCGCCATACCACGCGTTCAGATTTTGTACCTCAATGCTGACGCCCACGTGCGGATTTCTCCTTCTGGTCTTTATCGAAACCCCGCGGCAATGTCCCGGGATCTCGCCACACAAACTTACGGCAAATACAGAAACGCGATGCCAGTTAACTGTTACCTTTCAAGACGCCGCGGCTCGTGACCCAGCGCACCAGCGAAACGGCGATCACGATGAGCGCGATGAGTACCAGCGCTCCCGCCCACGCCATCCGGCGCTGATCCTCGTAAGGTGAGCTGGCGTAAATATAAATTTGCAGCGGTAGCGCGGCGATGGGCTCGTTAAGACTGGTGCTCCAGAATTGATTGCCCAGGGCCGTGAAGAGCAGCGGTGCGGTTTCGCCCGCAACGCGTGCAAAGGCCAGCATGCAGCCGGTGATGATGCCCGGCGAAGCGGTTTTGACGGTGATGGAAAGCACGGAGCGCCAGTTGGGCACGCCCAGGCCGAGAGCCGCTTCGCGCACCGCATGCGGCACCATCAGCAGCATCTCTTCCGTGCTGCGGCAGACGGTAGGAATCATCATGATGCCCAGCGCCACTCCGCCGGAGAGCGCGGAGAAGTGGCCGCCGAAAGACAGGGAGTATCCCCGGTCGTCCTGGACTATATCGATGGCGGACTTCACGAGACTGAAGGCCAGAGGTCCGGGCATTCTGAGGACCAGGAGACCAAGGGAGAGGATCCCGGCGGCGCCCGCTAGGATCATCGAGACTACAACTCGAATGCTCCAAACGAAACTCCTCGCGGAGCGAAGGAGATGCCTGACCGAGAGAATGAGTATCCCAATAAACAGGAGGTTGGAAATGACGTAGATCAACCCCGCGAGGGCAATGAAGATGAAATTCGAGAGGTGAAAACTGTACTTAATCGCGACGATGAGCGCGTAGGCGGTAACGCCCATGACGATGGAGGGAACACCATTGAGAACATCGGCAGTGAAGCGCACGGTATTCGCCAGCTTGGTGCCGCGGCCGAACTCAGCGAGATAGATGCCGCTGCCGATGCCGATGGGAATGCCGATCAAGCTGGAGAGCCCCAATAGGACAGCGGAGCCCACGATGGCGTTGGCCATGCCGCCGCCGGTTTCGCCTTCGGGTGCGGGAACCTTGGTGAAGAAGTCTAGGTTGAGCGAGCTGATCCCTTTGTAGATGAGTTCCGCAAAGATCACCGCCAGCGGCGCAATCACCAGGATCGTGGCGACGATCGCGAGCACCGTGACAGTGTGGTCGGTGATCGCCCTGAACCGGGACCGAAGCTGGAGTGCGCTTGTGCTCATTAGTGTGCCTGCGAGGGCGTGCCCCGGGTTACCGCCCAGACCAGCACCTGGGCAATGGCGTTAACGATTATAGTGACCACGAACAGCGCGAGACCGATTTCAACCAGCGCGCTGCGGTGCAGGTCGCTGGTAGCTTCAGCAAATTCGTTGGCGATGACGGAGGCCATGGAAGCGCCGTTGGCGAGAAGCGACTTGTGCACTTCAGGCGTGTTGCCGATAACCATCGTGACGGCCATGGTTTCGCCGAGGGCGCGGCCCAGGCCCAGAATGACGGCGCCAACGATACCGATGCGCGCGTTGCGCAGGACGCCCATGCGGATCATCTCCCAGCGCGTGGCGCCCAGAGCCAGCACAGCTTCGCGCTGCGAGTGGGGCACAGCGGTCATCACCTCGCGGGTCAGCGACGAAATAATGGGCAGAATCATGATGGCGAGAATGATGCCCGCAGCCATGTAGCCCAGGCCGGTAGGATTGTCGTCGCTGAAGAGGCCGGTCCAGCCAAGAGTTTTGAACAGGAAGGGATTCACATACTCGCGGAGCAGCGGAACAAGGACAAAAATAGCCCACAGGCCGTAGATGATGCTGGGAATAGCAGCCAATAACTCTGTGAGGAAAGCCAGCGGACCGCGCAGGAAGCGCGGGCACATTTCGGTTAGGAAGATGGCGACACCGATGGCCAGAGGAACCGCAAACAGCAACGACAGGAACGAGGAAACCAGGGTGCCGTAGATGAAAGGAATGGCGCTGAAGTCGCCGTTGACAGGATCCCAATACACGGGCTGGCCGGTGACGGGATCTTTTGAGGCGGTGTAGAAAAACTTGAGTCCCGATTGCGCCCAGTTCAGCTGTGACTTATCGATGAGTTGATAGGCGATGAGCGCGACGATCAGGAAGATACTGAGCGCGCAAAGCAGCATCAGAACCTTGAAAACGTGGTCCGTCACAGCGGAATTGCCGCGCGCCAGCAAATAGCGGCGAATCACTGAGTGCTCGGGCACGGCAGCAGGTGCCACAGCCGATTCCGGCTCCGGAGCGGGCTCAGTCTGGGGTTGATGGATGCGAATCTCGGGCAAGGTGCTATCCACAGACTGCAGCGTACCGGCCCAATGTGAAAGACAGGTTACAAGTGTGAAAAATCAAATGCATACGGGTGGAAATCGCGAAAATTGGGGGGCGTAGCCCGGGTCAGGCGCGAAACTCGGCTTCCGGGGGGCCGGGGAGCCGGTTTTTCGGGCCTCAATAGGCCGGGGAGGAGGGCCAAAACCTGCCGCATCCTGAGAAGAAAATCGATGTACCTGCAAAAAACGGTGTATCCTCTTGCTTTAGGAAAGTGGTACAACTGCGTGATGACTAAGGGGAAGATTCCGGTGCCGAGTGGGCATGTGAACCTGCGCATGTTGGCCGAACACCTCGGGCTCTCCCAGACCACGGTCTCCCTGGTGCTGAATAATTCGCCCTCGGCCAAGTCCATCCCGACGGAGACGCGGGCCCGGGTAGTGGAGGCTGCCAAGCAGCTGAACTACCGGCCCAACTATTTTGCCCGATCGCTGCGGCGCAGCAAGTCAATGAGCGTAGGCGTCCTGGCGCCCGACCTGAGCGAGGGCTATTTCACGCGCGTAATGAGCGGCGTGGTCCAGGAACTGAACCACGCGCACTACTTTTTCTTCACCGCCTGCCACTATTGGGACAAGGAACTCCTGGAGCGCTATCCGCGCCTGTTGATCGAGCGCGCGGTCGATGGATTTCTGCTGCTGAATACCACACTGGACGATCTGGCAGTTCCGGTGCCTGTGGTCGCGATCTCGGCGCACAGCACGGCACCCAAGGTGACCAACATCGTTCTGGACCATTACGTCGCCGCCAAACAGGCGCTGAAACATTTGTACGATCTGGGCCACCGGCGGATTGCCTTCATGCATGGCCCCGCGGCGATTCCCGACTCAGAGTACCGCTGGGTAGGGATTCAAAAGGTTGCTCAGGAGTTGGGCCTGAGCACCGACGCTTCTCTGACGGTGCACCTGGATGCAAGCGGCTGGCCGCTCAAGACGGGCCAGCACCCCATGGACCCGCAGATCGCCTACGATCCCACGCGCGCGCTGCTCGAGAAGAACCGCGAATTCACCGCCCTGTTCTGTTTCAACGACACGGCGGCGATGGGCGCCATCCGCGCCATCAAGGACGCGGGCCTCGACGTGCCGGGCGACATCTCGGTGGTGGGCTTTGACGACATCACTTCCGCGGCCTTCTCGACCCCCTCGCTGACCACCGTGCACCAGCCCCTGTTTGAGATGGGCCAGAAGGGCGCAAAGCTTCTGCTGGAACAGATCGCCAACCGCGAGAAGCAGTTCCCTGCCGAGATCGAGGTCAGCCCAGAGCTGGTGGTGCGGGAGTCGACGGGGCCGGTGAAAAACAGAGGCTAAGAAACAGTGCGAGTGTGAGTGTGGCAGCGTGGGCATATCGCCTATCTCACACTCACACACTCACACTGCTTTTGCGAGCAGGCGGCTTCGAGTCAGCGGCCGACGTAGACGTAGGTGTGCGCATCCATGAATCCGGGACACCCACTATCGCTCTAGAAGCTCGTCGGCGGAGGTTGGCCCTGGGTCGATGTCGAAGCGCCACCCTGCATCCTGCATTTGTAATCGCCGAATGATGTCTTGTAGCACCACCCCTGCGCTGATGTCATAACGGTCTTTCCGCAATTTGCCCCCGCCGGGCTCATGTTATTGATGGTTCTGCACAGGTACGCGGTGTAATCACCCTGCAGCGGATAAACCTGAGCAGTCAGATCGATTCCAGGCAGGCCCGCATCGCTGTTGTACACAAAAGCTCTCGCTTTGCCGATCTCGATTTTGACGTCCTGAATCAGCCCAACGCCAAAATCCGTATCCGCTTCCATGCTGCATTGCACCAGCACGGCAGCCAGCGCAACGGAGGGGGGACTGGTCACCTTGGCGCAGGTGCGCGGCGCGCGCGATCCGTACTGGGGAAGCATCGTCAGTGGGCCCGAGATGCCGGCGGCACTTCCGCCGGTGCCTTCACCCCCGGCCCCCTTGCAGGCAATAGGCGCGAGAAGCGAGAACGCAAAGAGACAAAGCGCAGCGGGGCGCACGAGATTGGTCAAAATCATCATCGAATCTCCTTCGGGAGAACTTGGGGAAAATGTGCCGGAAGTGAATGCAGAGCCCCGAGTCGGCGCGGCCGTCGCATGGAGTTTCCGCAAGAAAGCAGGCAAGGGCTCAAAACCCGTCGCGTGCCTCTCGTGACAAAGCGTGTAGCGCCTGCGCAGCAAATCGACTGCGCACTCGTGAAGGAAAAACGGAAGGCCCTCGAACAGCGCCGGAGGGATGGACCAGGTCAGATAATTTGCCACAAAGGGAAATTGACCTGGGAAGTGAGGATTGATTCTGCGGTGATGCTACGCGCGCCATCGAGGTGCGTCAAGAAGAAACGCAGGAACGAAGAGTCGAGCGCTCAGGAGCAGGCGGCTTCGAGCCAGCGGCTGACGTAGACCTGGGCATGGGCTTCGCCGCAATAGTGGCGAGCGCCGGGCGCGTCGGCGGCTTCCTTGGTCCACTTGTGGACGGTCAACTGTGCGCTGTTGCAGTTGATCACGAGCCAGTGCATGGGGTTCTGGCTCTCCTCGCCGCAGATTTCACATCGATAAATGCTGTCGATCATAAGGTGACCTCGCGTCGGGGATGACGAGCCAGCGTTCGGGTATCAGATCTCAATTCTAATCTGCGGGCGTTTGGAGAGACTCTCGAGCGATTCAGGCAGCGTCGACTGACCCCTGTTTCTACTCGAGCATCTGCAGATCGAGCGGCTCGACCAACATGCACTCCAAAGCGCGAACCGGCGCCAGAGCGCGTCTGAGCGCGGAAGTCTTGCAGGGCTCGACGGTGACCACAAAGGGCAGCGCGTCGGCGGGATAGCCGGGTTTCTGCACGATGGCGCGAATGTTGATCTGCTCGTTGGCCAGCGCGGTGGTGATCGCAGCAACGATGCCTGGGCGATCCTTGACAAGAAAACGGATGTAATGCGGAACCACGAACTCGGCGTCGAGATGCGCGGGGGCGGAGGGAATTTCCACGCGGCGCGAACCGTGCGCAAGGGCGAGCAGATCGCTGACCACGGCCACCGCCGTGGGATTGCCGCCTGCGCCATGTCCGGAGAAGACCACGTCGCCGCCATAATGACCGGTGGCGACGACCATGTTCTCCGTGCCCTGCGACCAGGCAAGCGGCGAACGCAAAGCCACGAGCATGGGGCCAACGGCAGCAGCGAGACGGCCCTCTAACTGTTCGGCGCGTGCGATCTGGCGAATGGTGCAGCCGAGATCGCGCGCATAACTGAAATCGACAGCCGCGATAGAGGTGATGGGCCGGGGCACAATCTCCTCGGGATCGACCTGCGCGCGCAGCGCAAGGCGCATGAGGATGGCGAGCTTGGCGCGTGCATCAAATCCTCCGACATCTTCCGTAGGATCAGCCTCGGCGTAGCCTTTGGCTTGCGCTTCGGCGAGCACAGGCGCGTATTCCGCACCGGCCTCCATTTTGCTGAGAATGAAATTGCAGGTGCCGTTGAGAATGCCTTCAATGCGTTCAATGCGATCGCCGGCCATACCCTGCTCGAGGCCGGGAATCACGGGGATGCCGCCCGCGACGGCCGCGCCGTACTTGAGATGGCCGCCCTTGGCCGCAGCCAGCCGCTCCAGGTCAATTCCATAGAAAGCAATGAGCTTTTTGTTGGCGGTAACGACGCTTTTGCCGGCTTCGAGAGCGCGGCGCACCCATGCGCCAGCGGGATCGAGTCCGCCGGCAAGCTCGACGATCACATCGACATCGGAAGCGAGAACCGCATCGGCATTTTCGCTCCAAATCACGCTCGAGGGCACCCAGTCGGCACGCTTGCGCGCCACGCCGCGGTTGAAGATATGAGTGAGCTCAAGGCCCTGCGGACGGGATTCGATAAGGATGCGCGCCACGGAGCTACCCACGGTGCCAAAACCGAAGAGAGCGATGCGCAAAGGCTGTGCGGAGCGGGCGTTGCGGTCGAGAGAGGACGATGCGGAGCTGTGCACTTCAGGCACTGGACTTTCCTTTGATTGAGTTGCGCGACGAAAGCGAGCGTTCCTTCGATGATAAATGAGAGAAGCCGTAGCTCGTGATTCGAGGACCGTGAGCCGTGGACCGTGGCCCACCGACGTTGGGAATCGCAGCTGGTCTGCCGTTCACGGTCCACGGTCCACGACTTGCTCTCTGCTAGCATCGAACCAGATGCGGCGCGGCTTCTCCATTTTCCTGATCCTGTTCTTCGGGCTTGGGCCTCTGTCGGTTTTCATCGACAGCGAGGACGCCAACCTGCCGGCCTGTTGCCGCCGGCACGGGGCGCATCACTGCGCCATGGCTGCAGTGATGGGCGACGCAGTATCGGGAAAGACGCCGATAGCCTCGACGCCTCTGACCTGCCCGGAATATCCGGGACTGGGGGCGCTTTTTACCGCGCCGGCTCCGGCGCTGACAGTAACGGCGGCCGGCCGGCCAGCGGTGCGAGAGCGGGCGCGGGTAGCGCTTGCGGACTGCGCAGCGCCGGAAGCAACGCCCACGCGCATTCACGCCGGTCGCGGACCTCCTCGAGCGAACCCAAGCTGAATTTTTCGTTGAACAAACAGCCCTGAATTCCCTGCCCTGATTTTGAGGGGCGAGGGTTTGCGTTCGCAGTTCCGGGCGCGAGACCTTGTTCAGCGATTCCCAAAGTGCTGTCAGGCATCGTGTCTCTGCACGCTGAAGAGCAGGACGGTTGCCTGCGTTCGATCGTAGTTCGGAGGTCTTTCTTTCATGGGGCGTAATCTAGTTCTCGTGGCGGCAGCATTGCTGGCCGCTTCCCTCCCCGCGTTCGCCACGGTGTTTGCCACCGTGCATGGCGTCGTGCACGATCCCCAGCACCGGCCAATCGCCGGAGCCAAAATCGCACTGCAAGCCGTGGGCTCTGATTTCGTCTTGCATGCAACAACCAACGGCGACGGAGAGTTCGCGTTGCCGCAGGCGCCCATCGGCGTGTATCGCTTGACGGTTGAGGCTAGCGGCTTCAACAAAGAGACGCTAAACATCAGCATCGCGTCGGGCACGAACCCGGTCCTGCATATTCCGCTGAGCGTGGGCGGAGTGACGCAATCGGTGGTAGTGCACGGCGCGCCCAGCGCCGCCGACACAGCCACGCCAACACAACTGATCACGCGCCAGATGATTGATGAGACGCCCGGCGCGGACCGCACTAAGGGAACGGAGATGATCACCGATTACGTTCCCGGCGCGTACATGACGCACGACATGCTGCACATGCGCGGTGGCCACCAGACCAGCTGGCTGATCGACGGCGTGGCGATTCCCAATACCAAAATCGCGTCCAACGTCGGCCCGCAAATCGATCCCAAGGACATCGATTCGCTGGAAACGCAGAGCGGCAGCTACGACGCCGACCTGGGCGACCGCACCTACGGCATGTTCAACGTGCTGCCGCGGAACGGCTTTGCCTTCAATCGCGACGGAGAGTTCATGCTGTACGCGGGCAATTTGTATACCGGCGAGGCACAGCTTTCGTTGGGCGATCACTCGGACAAGACGGCGTGGTACGCGAGCGCCACGGGTTCACGCTCAAACTATGGTCTGGCGACGCCGGTAACGGCGATCGATCACGACGCGACGAATTCCGAAAGCGGCTTCGTGTCAATTCTGCGCAACGAATCGGCGAAGGATCAGTTGCGCGTGGACGGGCAGTTGCGCAAAGACTACTTTCAGGTGCCGTACGATCCGAGCCAGACGGATTATGAATGTGCGTCCACTTATTACTGCTCGTATGGATTGCGGGACGGACAAACCGAGCGCGACTCGTTCGTGATTGCCAACTGGGTACACACTATTTCACCGAAGGCGCTGATTTCCACGGCGCCGTTCTATCACTGGAACCAGTCGAACTACGATTCGAACCCGGCCGACCTGCCCGTGGCCACCACCTGGAACCAGAATTCGAATTACGCCGGCGCCCAGACAGATATGCGATTCGATGCGGGTCCGAGCGCATTTTTGAACAGCTTTTCCGGCGGGCTCTACGCGTTCTACCAGCGCGAAAACGACCTGTTCGGCGTGAAGGTGAACGACGGTAGCGCTGCCTCGGAGCCGAACACGCCAGCAAGCGCCGACGCGGGACTGCTTGAGTTCTACGTGGGCGACCATCTGCGGTTGGGCCAATACGTCACACTGCTGGGCGGCGAGCGCTTCTCCA
This sequence comes from Occallatibacter sp., assembly GCA_050013775.1. GTDB lineage: Bacteria > Acidobacteriota > Terriglobia > Terriglobales > Acidobacteriaceae > Telmatobacter. The sequence goes on from JBEKEP010000103.1 coordinate 12,303, forward strand.
TCTACCGCGCCTGGCTCAACGAATCGGCAACGTATCCGCGTATCGGGATGACGGTGCGGATTCCGCGCCTGAACTGGGTCCTGCGCGGGTTCTACGGACACTTCTTCCAGCCCGCGCCGATTCTCACGGTGTCGAGCGCGGTGCTCAACTACGCCAACAGCCTTGGGGGCGGTGAAAACGCCTTCACGCCCATCCCTTCAGAGCGCGACGAGGAGCACCAGTTCGGCATCGAGATCCCGTACCGGGGATGGCGGCTGAATGTGGATACCTTCAAGAATCGCGTGAACAATTTCCTCGACCACTCGAACCTTGGCGAATCGAACATGTACTTCCCGATTGCGGTGGATGGCGCGCTGATCCGCGCGTGGGAGATGACGCTGCACTCGCCCGCGCTGTGGCACTACGGCCAGTTTTACGCGACCTACTCCAACCAGATTGCAGAGCAGCGCGGGAACATCATCGGCGGATTCACGTGCAGCGATCCGAGCGACCAGGCATGCGCATTGGGGCCAAACTACACGCCTGTCGACCACGACCAGCGCGACACGCTGAACACGGGGTTCACGGCGAACCTGCCGATGCACACGTGGTTCGCGACCAATGTGTACTACGGGTCTGGCTTCACGAACGGACTGGCCTGCACCGATCCATCTTCCTGCCCGGACAACGGGCCATATTACGGGCCGAATTTGCCGGCGCACACGACCTTCGACTCGTCGTTGGGCCACGACTTCGGCGAGCGATGGAAGCTGTCGCTGACGGCCATCAACGTGACCAATCACCGCGTGTTGCTGGATAACTCGGTCACCATCGGGGGGTTCCACTTTAACGACCCCCGCATGCTTGCGGCAGAGGTGAAATACAGGTTCCATTTCTAGAAAAATAAATTGCCGGGAATTTGCATATTAATTCGCAGAAGCAGATAGCATGAAAATCCATGGGAAGGGTATTCGAAAAACTTAACCTGGGGACCCGGCAGGAAATCGTTGTGCTCGGCGCTCCCGAGAGCTTTCAGAAAGTGCTGGCGCAACTGCCGGTGGTCACCATCCATCACTACCTGGAATCAGTGGCGGAGGCAGGCTTCTGGCTGGCGTTTGTAACGCGCAAGAGCGAGGTGGATCGCCTTGCACCATTGATCGCGAAACGTGCCAGGGGCGATGCCATCGTGTGGTTCGCGTACCCCAAGGGCACGTCGAAGAAGTACACCTGCGACTTCAATCGCGACACGGGGTGGACGTCGCTGATGAAGCTGGGATTCGATTGCGTGCGGTCCGTAGCCATCGACGAGGACTGGACGGGGTTACGCTTCCGGCGGAAAGAATTTATCAAGCGACACTAGTGAAGCTGGCAGGTCATCCGAGGGCGCGCGGGTCTGGAGACCCGCACTACAGCCGGTCAGCAGACCGGTGCAGCAAGAAACAACCTATGAACGTTGAACGGATCGAGACCATCGAGACGGAGAGGAGACGTATGCAAACGACAGCGAGAGTTCTGCGGCCGGCACAGAATGAGGTGCACCGGGCGGCACATGACCAGGATCTGGTCGAGGTTCCCAGGCGGGCACAGTTGGACCGCGAAAACGAAGGAAGGGGCCTTGATTTGCCGAAGCTGGAGCAGAAGGACAGCGAGAAGTGAGGAACAGCTTCTAGCTCTCAGCCATTAGCTATCAGCTACTGGCTGTTGGCTACTGGCTATTGGCTTCAGCTTTCAACTTGGAAGAGGCTGGGGAGAGCCTCACCGGCTTTGCCTTCAACGATGTGAGTGAAAGCCTCAGCGTTGAGCGGGTGCTCGGGGCCGATGTAAACGGTGCGTGCGCCGGCCTGGCGAGCCCAGTGGACGAAGTTGGCCGCGGGATAGACCGAGCCGGAGGTGCCGATGACAAGCATCAGCGTGGACTCTGCGATTTCGCGCTCGATGCGCGGCATTTCTAGAGGGATTTCACCGAAGAACACAATGTGCGGGCGCAATCGGCCTCCGCAAGGGCAGCGGCCAACCTCGTCGAGGCTCGCGTAGACAGCGCGATCCTCAACAGGCGGACGGCCGCACTCGCGCTCGCAGCGGGCCTTCGCAAGCTCGCCGTGCATATGGACCAAATTCTTGCTGCCCGCGCGTTCGTGCAGATCGTCCACATTCTGCGTACAGAGAAAATAGCGGCCGGGGAGCTCGACCTCGAGCTCGGCAAGTGCGATGTGCGCGGGATTGGGCTTGGCTTTTTCGCAGTCGGCGCGGCGCTTGGAATAGAACTCCCATACCAGTGCCGGGTTGCGCCGCAAAGCCTCGGGCGTACAGATTTCCTCGACGTTGTATCCGGCCCACAAACCGTCAGACGCGCGAAAAGTAGGCAATCCGCTCTCAGCGCTGATGCCAGCGCCGGTGAGGACGAAGACGCGGTCGGTGGATGCAATGGAGATGGACATAACAATTGCCAGTGGTCGGTGATCAGCGATCAGTGATCAGAAAAAACGCGTTACGCGAGCCAGCAAGGAAGCCAATCTTAGCTTCACAATTTCCGAAGCCGGAACTCCAAGCACGAAGACTGACCACTGATCACTGACAACTGACAACTGCCTTTACGGCACCAGCAAAATCTTCCCCGTAGTCTTGCGCTCTTCAAGATCGATCTGGGCACGGGCGGCTTCGGCGAGCGGGAATACGTGCTCGGTGCGAAGCTTGAGCTCGCCTTTGGCGGCCCAGTTGAGCACGTCGCCGGCCCGCCACTCCAGTTCGGCGCGCGTGGCAATGTAATGCCAGAGCGTGGGCCGGGTCAGAAAGAGCGAGCCTTTGCTGTTGAGCAGAGCGGGATCGAAGGGCGGAACGGGACCGCTGGAGGCGCCGAAGAGCGCGAGCAGGCCGCGCGGGTGCAAACAGTTGAGGCTGCCCTCAAATGTAGTTTTGCCCACCGAGTCGTAGACCACGTCGACGCCCTTGCCGCCGGTGAGTCGCTTGACCTCGGTCTCGAAATCTTTTTCGGTGTAGAGAATCACGTCGGAGGCGCCGGCCTCGCGCGAGAGCTCGGCCTTAGCCTTGGTGGAGACGGTAGTGATGACACGCGCGCCGATGCGAGTGGCCATTTGCGTAAGCAACAGGCCTACGCCGCCGGCTCCGGCATGCACCAGCGCGGTATCGCCGGCCTTGAGCGGGTAAGTGGAATAGACGAGATAATGCGCCGTCATGCCTTGCAACATGGCCGCAGCCGCCTGCTCCATGCTCAGGCCTTGCGGAAATTTGACGAGTTGCGCGGCGGGAACCAGAGCGTACTCGGCGTAGCTGCCGATAGCGGCGCAGGTGACGACCGCATCGCCGGCGGCAAATCCCGTGACGCCGGGGCCGAGCTCCTCAACCGTACCGGCGGCTTCACTGCCAGGGATCAGAGGA
>JBEKEP010000104.1:0-15806 GCA_050013775.1 Occallatibacter sp.
TCCCGGCAAAGAATTTCTGGTGGGTGTACTGTTTACCGCGGGGTGCGTACTGCCTGCGTGGCATCGGCCTCACGCTCTCGCCGCGCCGGGTTCCGCAATCTGGGTCTTCTGGATTCCTGCCTTAGCTTTCGTCGCTCTGGCCTGGCTCAATTGCAGTTGCATCGAGCGGTGGGAGGGAGTGGAAAGACCTGCAACTTGCGACAATCGTTCGACCCAATCGATGCGGTCCATTGCACTAGCCCTCGCCATAATTGATCTCGTGCTCTGCGTCCTCGCCGCCGCATCGGCGCATCCGCGTCCGGCAGCTCTGCTTGCCGCCGGGGGCGCGAGCGCATTGCTGCTGGCGCTGCTCGACCGCAACCGTGCTCGCTTTTCGGCGCTCGCGTTGCGCGCCGCGGCGGATCTTGTCCTGCTCACGCCGCTTGCGCTCATTCCTCTCGTCTGGGCTGCCAAATGAGTGCGCCCTCCCTCCCGCAGCTCTCGTCCAAAGGGTCGACGTGCGGAGCACCGAATTTCAACGGGGTCGCGCCTTTCTATCGGTGGATGGAACTTGTTACTTTCGGCCCGTGGCTGCAGCACTGCCGTTGCGCGTTTCTCGGTGAATTCGCTGGATGCCGGCGTGCCGCCGTCCTGGGAGATGGCGACGGCCGGTTCACGGCGCAATTGCTCCGCGTCAATTCCACGATCGAAATCGATGCAGCTGATGCGAGCGCCGCCATGTTGCGCACGCTCCTCCGCCGTGCTGGGACGAGCGCCGTGCGTGTTCGCGTTCATTGTGCCGACGCGCGCACATGGCAGCCGGCGAACCTGCCTAATGACTTAATTGCGACGCATTTCTTTCTCGATTGCCTCAGCGCGGACGAAGTGCGCAGCCTCGCGGATCGATTGCGCGCCGCGCTATCGCCTTCGGGGCTTTGGGTCGTTTCGGAATTCGCGATCCCTGAGGGAGCATTCGGCCGATGGGTGGCGCGGCCTGTCGTCTGGATGCTCTATCGCGCCTTCGCGCTGCTGACCGGACTCGCCGTTCGCAATCTGCCCGATCACCCGGCCGCCCTGCGCGCTGCGGGCTTCACCCTGCGCCAGCGCCGCAGCTTTCTGCGCGGGCTGCTCGTCGCCGAGCTCTGGGCGGCGGCTTAAAGACATCGTCTGCAGGTGTGCGCTCATAGCGCCGACGGAGGGCGCGCAGAAAATGTTACAAATCTGTTAATATTGGGCTCCAAGGAGCACGGCACGTCCTCAGGCCCCAGCCGGTTCAATCCCCATGATTCTCTTCCTTATGCGCCATGCGAATGCCGGAGCCATTCGCGACAATCCCGTTCTTGACGCCAAACGAGGGCTGATCAAGGAAGGCAAGGAGCAGTGCATGCTAATGGCGCGCGTGCTTGGCGCCATGAAGGCTCCCGTCGACGTGATCGTCTCAAGCCCGCTGAAGCGCGCCATGCAGACCGCGCAGCTGGTGGGCACGGAGCTTGGGTACGACGCCAAGGTCGAGATCAGTCCGTCGCTGGGATTGAACGGAAGTTACGCAGATTTCCAAAAGCTTTTGGCCAAATATGCCGACCGCGAGGGTGTTCTCGTGGTGGGACACAATCCCAGTCTCTTTCAGCATCTCGGCCGTCTCATCACCGGCAACGGCGGGGCCGCGGTGCGCATGAGAAAGGCGTCGATTGCCCGCGTAGACATGAACCACCATCCGCCGCGACTGCAGTTGCTGATGGATCCGCGCTCGGCGCGCACCATCTACGCCAGCGTGACGAAGAGCTCGCGGCCGAAGACCTCTCGGAAGTAGCCGGCCTCCTTGCGCAACGACCAGAGCTCAAGCTCCGCGCCGGTGCGCCCCGCACGCAACTCCAGATGGATGCGCTTGGGGTAAGCTCTCACCCCGACACGTACAACGTCGCTCGCGCGGTCCTGATTGAGGGCCACTGCCAGGCGCAAGAGCACCACCGCACGCTGCACGTTTTTGTGCTCATCGGCGGGTATGTTGCGCAGGGCGCGGTCGCCGGGCTGGGGGCGGCTCTTGCCAAGATAGCGCGCGATGGCCGAGACCAGCGTGCGCTGCAACTGCGTGTACCCGTAAATTTCCGAGCTGGAGATGATGTACTGCGTGTGGCGATGATGTCCCTGGTGATTAATGAACTTGCCGGTGTCGCGCAGCATGGCCGCTGTGGCGAGCCAACTCTCATACTCGGGCGGGAGTTCGTGCACCGCTTTCAGCTCGCGGAAGATCTGCACGGCGTGCGTGCGGACCGGATCGGCCTGGCGGCGATCGACGCCGTAGCGCCGCGCTGTGGCCAGCACGCTCTCCCAGCGCTCGTGCTCGAACTCGCGATGCGCCTTGGCGCGGGCGTCCTGCTCGGCGAGCATCTGCGCCAGAATGCCGTCACGCAATCCCAGCGGTGAATAGCGGAAGCCGGACAGGCCGAAGGTTTCAAGGACTTCGGCATACACCTGCGCGCCGGCGACGATGATCTCCGAGCGCCGCGGCCCAATGCCGGGTACGGCCTCGCGCTGCGGAAGCGACATTTTGGCGAGCTTTGCGGCCAGCTTGCGCACTGCGCGCGCCGGCACCATGCCGGCGAGAATCGCGGAACGATGCCTGGTGTGATCCGACGCCAGCCGAGCCTTGGCAACGGTCTTGCCGGTTTTCTTGCCCCCGGACTTGCCATTCCTGGCTGCGGCTGACCAGGCATCGGAGAGCGCTGCCGCCGTGCCGGAGGTGGCGATGACGAGCGGCGCGCGGCCCGGCTCAATACGGCGATGGGCGCGGCGCAGTTCGCGCGCGATCAGCCGCCGCATGCGCGCCAAACCGTCGGGCGCAACGGGGTCGTCGCTGAGGAACTGCTCCGTCAAGCGCACTGCGCCCAGCGGCAAACTGACGGTTTCCTTGATGCGCTTGTGCTCGGAGAGCGTGATTTCGCAGCTTCCGCCACCGAGGTCGAGTAGCAGCACGCGACCGCCTGCGCCCGGCTCTGAGCCGATGACGCCGAGATGAATGAGCCGTCCCTCTTCGAGGCCAGAGATGATCTCCATGTTCCAGCCGGTTTCAGCTTTCACCCACGCCTGAAAGGCAGCGGCATTACGCGCGTCGCGCATGGCGGAGGTAGCCACCACGCGAATGCGGTCGACCCCGTGCGCCTGCACCGCGCGCTGAAAACGCTTGAGCGCGCGCAGCGTAGCCGCCATGGCTTCAGGCGAGATAAGGCCGGTGTCGAAGACACTGCCGCCCAGCCGCGTCACCTCGCGGTCTTCGGCAACCGTCTTGAGGCGGTGCGCCTGCACCTTGGCGATCTTCAACCGGCAGGAGTTGGAACCGATATCGATCGCGGCAAATGTCGGCATGGTTTGGCGGCTCGCTCCGGAAAAAGATTCGACCCATCGCCAAGATACACGATAGCGGGGTGCGAGGACAGTGATCAGGTTTCAGGGGTCAGGTGTCAGAGCACCGCGTCAGTTTTGCAATATCGGCCGCAGTTGGTTCAGCGCGCTGACGGCGCCTGCTCCGTCGCCATTCTGCAGACTCAGGAAGAGCTTGTCCCAGGCGTCGCTTCCGGTCTGGAAATGGTTTGACGTCTGGATGTAGTAGCGCGTGCCGTCGAAATCCCACATCCCCGGCGCCATCTGATTCACTCGGTTGGCGAGCGATGCAGCGGTTGCCTGCGCCGCCGATTTATTGCCGCTCGCATACTGGCACGCGAGAAGGATCGTGTCGCGAACGATGATCTGGGATGGGTTCAGGTCGGAATCCTGAAGAGATGTGGCCTGCGATATGCACACGGTGAACTGCTCCGCGGACAGTGCGGCCTCAATCAGGTCCAGGTGATAGGACGGCGTCGAGTCCTGTGCGACAAGTTGCTGATCGAGTTGGAACGCCCGCGGGAAATCGAAGGCAATCTCGTGAGAAACGTGCGCGAGATCGTGGAGCTGCGTGGGATCGTATGCTTTGCCGCTGGCATCGAGGCAGACCGAATCGGTGTTATTGAAGTTTTGATCGTAGCCCCAGAGCCAGCCGAAACAGCCGGTAGGATACTGGGAGCTGATGGTGCGCTTGTCCGCGACCGGTTTGCCGTCAGGACCGTAATACAGGTTTCCGATGGTGCGTCCGGCAGAATCGTATTGAAACGCAATCTTTTGATACCCCTTATCGGCATAATCCAATGGCGATCCCTGCGCATCGAGACAGCCCTTCATTGTGGCGTTGCCGTTCTGATCGCGCTCGTAAGCATAGCCGTAGCAGCCCGTATCCTTCTGGGCGACTGGCTTGTCATTCACGTCGGAGAAGCGCTCCTCCATCAGGGCGCCGTGATCGTCCAGGATGTATGCATCTTTCCAAAACCCTCCTTTTTCCCAGAAGGCGGGGTGGTTTTCTGCGTCATAATAGCTTTCTTCGATTTGATTCCCCCACTGGTCGTATTTCCAACGAACAATCGGGGGAACTCCGTCGGGGGACGGCACGGGCTTGCCGCTGGCATCTTCGAATATCGTCTGGGTCTCCTCACCTCGTGCATCCCGCGTATAGTTCTTGCTGACGAAACCGCCGTTTGCCGGGATGGGGCCTCCCGTCGACCCGAGAAACTGCTGCTGGACAAATCCCATACTCGTATTCGTCTGCTCGATGACATTCGCTTGAAATGTCGCCCGCGACCCGCTCCCGGACAGAAACGTGATTTCGCTGACGTACCCCTGCGGATCGTAGCGAATATCTGAGCTCGAAATGGCCGAGCCGTCGGCCGCGACCACAAAGGCTAACCGCGTGTTCCGGACGCTGCCGACCTTCTTGAAAGCTTCAGCCTGAGCGGCGGCATAGGTGAGCATAAAGACGGTGTGACCCTGCTTATCGAGCGCAGTCTCGTTCACAACCTGTCCCTTTTCGTCGTACGTGAAATCCAGCCGGCAGAATTGCCCGTTCATGCCGTTGGTGGGAAAGAAGAGCGAGCTGTCGAGCTGCGATTCCAGGATGAGCTGCCCGTAGCCGTTGATCGCTTCCACGGCCAGCAATTCTCCTCGAAATCCCTTGCGTGTGACTCTCAGCGACTCCGAGCGATGAACGATCTCATCGTTGGATAAGCGCCCGATCATTGCATAGGCGCCATTTCGCCGCATGAATGACGCATAGTAGGAAGTACTCGGATGCACGTAGGCAAGCCAGTAGAGCACCGCGCAGGCAATTCCGGCGACCGCTACCGTTGCCCAAAGGCCCGCCCTCAACCTTAGTTGCCTGAGTTTTTGCTGCAGCTGCGCCTGTTCGCGCAGCTTCCGGCTTTTCTCGACCAGGCCGGTGAGCAGATCGTGGGCCAGCTCCACGTGCCGCGTGCCCAGGCGATCTTCAAAGCGCAGCAGCCGCCGATCCACCAGCGTCTGCAGGTCGGCATCGGAGATGTGTTCGCGCCGCGCTTCCTCGACGGGCAACGTGGCGCGGAATCCGGCCGGCGTGACCAGATGTTCCTCTACGAACATGCGCACGGAATCATCGAGTCCGACCAGGCTGCGCTCGTACAGCGACTCCAGGATGCCGCCCTTCTCAGCGGCCACCAGCTCGCGCGTAATCTGGGTTTGCCCCGTGGCCACCATGCGCTCGAACAGCTCGTTGCACATGACGTTCAGATAGGCCGGCTCGACCTCTTCCTCGGTGCTGCTGAGGCCCTCGCCGCGGCGGCTGCTGATGACGGCCTCGATGATGTCACTTGCAACTTCATCGGTGACCCATGCTTTTCCGGCATTGCGGATGATCTCGAGACCGCGCGCGGCGTCGAGCGGGCCCAGCGCGAAGCGGTTGCGCATAATGGCAGGAAGGATGGGCCGCAAGGTATCCAGCCGCCACACGAAATCCTCGCGCAGCGAAAGCACGACCTTGTAGTTGGGCGTTCCTCCCTCGACGGATTGCCGTGCGCCGGATGCCTCCGCCCTTTGCTGCACGACCGGGGGAATGCGATTCTCCGCCAGGTCCGCCAACTGCTCGAGGATGTCCGCTTCCTCCTGCCGCCGGCTGCCAACAGTGAAGATCTCCTCAAACTGGTCGAAGACCAGCACCGGAGCCAGCCTGTCGTTGCGCGGACCCCAGAAGCGCACGCGGTGGAAATACTCCCACAGTGTCTCTGGTTGCGGAGCATTCTGGGCGCTTTCAATATCGATGCCGCTGTCGCGCGCGGCCGCCTCAGTGAGCGCCTTGACCTGCTCCACGGGACTCGCGGCCTGCGGGCCATAGTCGAGCCGCAGAACCACGGGAAAGCATCCCGCCTGGCGCAGCCGTGGAAATACGCCAGCTCGCAGCAGCGATGTCTTTCCCAGGCCCGAGCGCCCGAACAGAATCGTCAGCGTGTCGCGCTGGATGAGCCGCAGCAGTTCCTCGATCTCCGCCTCGCGTCCGAAGAAGAGATGTGCCTGCTCTTCCGTGTACCAGAAGAGTCCCGGCCAAGGGTTCTGTGCCTGTGTGAGAGGAGACACCGGCGTGCTCATCGCAGAGCCCTCCGGAAATTGCGGATTCCCTGGCTCAATGTCTCGATGAACTCCGGCGGAATGCGCCCGTCGCTCACGCGCGTCCATTGCAGGTCGCGGTAAGGAGACCCCACAAATTTCGCGCCCGCGGGCGTGTCGTCGATGACCAGCGGCTGAAGATAGAGGTCTTCTTTGCGCCGGTTCATCGACGCGTCCTCGGCCATCCGCCACTCCCGCCACACAAATCGCGGATTCGCTCCAGCTTGTTCCAGGGTTCGCGAAATGATGGGCACAAAAAAGGCGGCTTTGTAAATGTTTTCGCGGATGGTGTCCTGATATACGTTGCCTGGTTCGGCGGGAAGCTCCCGCTCGTCCATCCAGGTATCGATATTGCTGGCTTCGAGCTGGTCACGGATGGCGCGCACCTTGGTGCGGTCCTCGCTGGCATAGCTCAGGAACACGGCGCCGGTCTTGAACTCGGTGGTGGGTGTGGGGCTGTCAGTTGCGTCGGAGCCACTGCTCTGGCGGCGCGCCTGCCACCGCTTGTAGAGCTGCTCGGCGAAATCCACCGGAGAGATCGAGGTTACGACCTTGGCCTTTCGCCGTTTCAGGTACTCGGCCAGCCCGGGTTCGCAGTTGGGGCTGACGTAGTACATGTTGAGGTTTTCCTGATTACGGCGGCCATTGATCGCGTGAATGAAGAACCGGCCGAGCCAGTCGGGCATGCTGCAACCGAGAAGAAGAACGGTTTTCTTCTGCAGGTAGTCGTACAGGTTCTGGGGCGCTTCCTGGGGATCGAGCAGCGACCAACTGTATTCGATCAGGTCGTCTTCTGTCTTGGCGAAAGTTCCATCCGTGGGGCTGCTTGCTCCGAAAAGGCAGTAAACGCTGGGGGTCCTCTCTTGATAAAAGCTGCTGGCCCGGTCGATTACGTTCTTGACCCCCCGCGGCGCGAACTTGATCTGCTCCACCTTGGTCCCCTGCCGTGCCTCGTTCATGGCCTGGAACATCAAGTGGTCAACAGTGGTCGTGATGTAAAGCGAGAAGTCCTGAATCCGGGCGAGATTTCTAAGGGCGTCGGGGACGGGCCAGGAGCGCAAGCGCACTACTTCATCGATGTCGAATGCGACGTCGTTCGCGAACTCGATCTGACTGAGCTGGTTGGCAACGTCGTAGATCGTCCAGCGGCGCGCGTCTTCGGGGCGATCGATGTGCGTCTGCGCCGCCAGCTCGCTGCCCCACATATCGTAAAGGCGCTTTAGCTCGCCGTTTTCCGGCACCACCAGCAGTTCCGGCCCCAACACCGGAATGACCGAGCCTTCCAGAATCAGGTTGATCAATTTGTTCCATTCCCGTTCCGTCATCTCAATGGAGCCAGATGCGGTGGGTTGGATAGGGAGCGATGAACTCATGACCATCCCTCGTGCTCGAGAGTTCGCCTGTGCGCGAAAGAGAAAACACCTGGATAGCGACCCTTCAGTCAGAGAAAGCAGCCTCTAATCGTCGATCTCCGAGTGGCTCCAAGTGATAGGGTTTTCTGCGCGTTGCGGGCTCGATCCTCACTCTATCACGAAGCATGCGGAATCCAAGCAGAATTTCGCGGCGCTTGCCGCCAGGCCCGTGCCCACCGGACCGCACGGCAGCAACGCGCCGCACGATTACGGCTTGATGATGGTCACCAGCAGCGCGGACAGGCCGTTCCAGGCGATCTGGATTCCGATGCAAAGGAGAATGAAGGCGATCACGCGCAGGATTCCATGAGCCGTGGAGGGCGGAATGATCTTGGTGATTTTGGGGGCGTAGGCGTAGCAGAAATAACAAAGCACGCTGATAGCAACGACGGCAAGAAACACGCTAAGGTGCGCCAGAATGTTGTGGGTGAGATTCTTATCGGAGATGTGCGCGGTGATGGTCAGCAATCCAACCAGCGTTCCCGGCCCCGAGGTAATGGGAAAGGTGTACGGGTAGAAGACGCCCTCTTCGAGATGCCGCGTATCGGGTTCGCCACTCTGGCCGGTCTCTTCCTCCTTGTTGCGAAAATTGGCGCCGGCGCTCCTCTCGTTCAAGACGCCCCATCCCATGGCCGCGACTACCAAGCCGCCGGAGAGTTGGACGATGGGCAAAGAGATGCCGAAGAACTTGAGGATGGTCGCGCCCAGTACCTCGAAAACGCCGAGGAAAACAATGTTGCTCAGCGCGATGCGGCGCGCCAGCGAGTGCAGGACGTTGGACGGCGCGTTGCCGACCAGTCCCAGAAAGACCAGGGCGGACCCGAGCGGGTTGATCAGCGGCAGAAGCACGCTGAACGCGATAAGAAAGACCTTCCAAAACGGCAAGAGAGTTCTCCCTTGGTGCATCTTAATGCCTCAACGAGCCCGTGAGACCAGGGACTTTCGCGCCAGGGCACGCCCGGCCAGCGCCTTGCACTGTGAAACGCCGCAGTAATCCGGCTGATATTCTGGTTCTGATAGTGAAAAACGCGATGAAAGCAAACGTCCACACGATCGATCGGCCGCGGCAGGCGCCTTCTGTGCGCACCGTCTGGCTGCTTTTTGCAGCCATTTTTGTCACGGTTTATTTTGCCTCGCTGTTTTCGCCGCCGCTGCTGGACGACGTGGACGCGGCGCATGCTCAAGCGGCACAGCACATGGCCTTGAGCGGCGACCTGATCACCTCGAAGATCAATGGCATCCGCTACATTGAAAAGCCGCCGCTGCCCTATTGGCTGGTGGCCGGGATGTACCGGATCTTCGGGCAGAATACCTTCGCCACGCACCTGCCTAACGCGCTGGCCATGCTGGGACTGACCTGGCTGGCATGGTTGTGGGCGCGGCGGACATGGGGCGATCGCGCGGGATTCTATGCCGGGCTGGGCGTGCTCACTTCAGTGGGCTGCTTTCTGTTTACGCGCTTCATCATTCCCGAGGCGATCCTGGCGTTTTTCCTGCTGCTGGCGCTCTACGCGCTGATCGCGAGCCTGGAAGGCGGCCGGCCTGCGTTCATCTACTGGTCTTATGTGGGCGTGGCTCTGGCGCTGCTGACCAAGGGCCTGATTGCGCCGGTGTTCTTTCTGGGCGCGGCCATTCCCTATCTGCTGCTCACCGGGCAATGGCGGCGCTGGAAGGATCTGAGGCCGGTGACGGGATTGCTGGTGTTCCTGGCCATCGCTGCGCCATGGCACGTTCTGTGCGGCATTATCAATCACGACTATGGACACCCGGTGGGCAATCATCCCACCGCCGGAAACGTGCACGGGTTCTTCTACTTCTACTTCATCAACGAACACGTGCTGCGCTTCTTCAACCTGCGCTATCCGCACGACTACAACAAGATGCCGGGGGTTTGGTACTGGCTGGGGCAACTGGTGTGGATCTTCCCATGGAGCCTGTTTCTGCCGGCCGCGGTGGCTGTAGCATGGAAGACACGACGCCGTTGGCTCAAGCACCTGCGCCACGATGCCGGCGACACGGTGGACTTTTACCTGGACTACGCCATGCGCGATGACGTGGCCAGCCATGTGCTGCGCGTGAAGTTCCGCGCACGCACCATCTGGCTGTTGACCCTGTTCACGGCATGGACATTGCTGTTCTTCTCTTTCTCGACAAACCAGGAGTACTACACGTTCCCGGTGTGGCCGCCGCTGGTGATGCTGATCGCGGGCGTGATGGCGGATCTGGAGATGCGGCGCGGCGCCAAGGACGCACCCGCGCTTTCAACGGCGTGGCTGACGGGCGCGCAGGCGGTGTTTGCGGCGATTGGCGTGGTGTCGGCTGCGGCGCTGGGCTGGGGATTATGGACTGCGCGCAACCTGCCGTACGTTCCCGATATCGGCACCCTGCTGGCGCATCGCGCGGTGGGCGACTACACGTTGTCGATGTCGCACCTGTTCGATTTGACCGGTGAATCGTTTGCGGCATTACGGCTGCCGGCGGCGCTGGCAGCCGTAACGCTGCTGATTGGGCCGATGACGGGATGGCTGCTGCGGCTGAAGGGAAAACATCTTGCGGCCACGGTGAGCATGGCGCTCACCATGACGGTTTTCTTCGTCGCCGCGCACATCGCGTTCGCGCGCTTTGAGCCCATGCTCAGTTCCAAGCAGATGGCGGACACGATCCTGGCCAAGGGCTCGCCCAGCGACACCTTCATCATCTACGGCGACCAATCGTCGGGATCCTCGGTCATCTTCTACACCAACTCCTTCTTTAGTGGACGGCCGGCGATGCTGGTGATACCGCGTTGCGGCCAGCACGGCGAGGGATCGACGCTGCTGTGGGGCTCGTGCTATCCCGATGCGCCGGATATCTATTTGAGCAACGACAAGCTTCAGGGGATTTGGGGCGCGGGACAGCGCAAATGGATCTTCGCCGAGGATCCGGATCGCGACAACGTGGAAAAGGCGCTGGCCGGAAAACTGATTCCCGTCCAGACCATTGCCGACAAGACGCTGTGGACGGATCGGCCGCTTGAGTGAGGCGAGCTCCTGCTCGATTTGAAGGTGCGGGAAATTCAGCGCAGTATTCTCGCGATCTCCAGGTCGCGTTTGGTTATGTTATTCCCTGGCTTTCTGTAGAGTGCGCGCTCTAGCCCTGAGCGCCAGGATTAATCGCTCCGACCCCCTCGCATCGAACATGTTAACCCATTGCCAACGTCGCAATCGATTTGGCACATCGCATTCCTCGAGCTTGAGTGGAATAACGTAGATGGTTCCCTCGGGCTGTTCGTCGGCAACGTCTAGGACCTTTCTGATCTCCTTTTGGACGTAGCCTGCCTTCGTAACGGAGCCCACAGAGAGGCACACGACGACGACTTGACACGAGCGCACTGCGCTTGAAACCTCCAAGTCCCACTCTTGGCCCGGCAGGAGTGCCTCCTCATCGAGCCATGGGTCAAATCCTTCATCCTTCAAGAACTTGTAGAGCTCGCGAACTGCTGGTTTATCGCTTGAGGAGTGGCACAGAAATACCTTGATCTGTTGATTCTCTTTCGAATATTCCGGACCACCTTTCTCCAGTGTCGCCGGCCTCGGCAGTTCGGCTCGTCTCTCGTCCTGCTTGACCGCCAGATTCTGCCCGCCGACCCACCGCTGGACCACCTCTTCGATAACTTCCTCGTCCACAGTGGCGATTGGGTTGCCGATGTTGTGCTTTTCGGTGAGGGACTGGTACAAATCTCGTTCTTTGCGCTCTTCGTCGGAACAGGATCTCGCCTTCTCCCACTCATGATTCGCGACTGCCAATTCTCCTCGATGGGCTAGGTATCTCAGTCGCCTCTGGACCTAAGAGACCTCTGCCGGGACTGCGGGTTGGCCTAGTTTAACGCGCGACCCAGCAGCGTCAATTATTTCGAGCGCTTTGCCCGGGAGAAGAGCCCCGGGAAAATCGTGGATTGTGCGCCGTGCCGCGCACTCGAGGGCCGCCTCCGTGTAGACGACGCCATGGAACTTCTCGTACTTCCCCCGTCGTGAGCGCAGGACGTCAAGTACCCCAGCCTCATTGAATGGGCTAATGGATATTTTCCGTAGACAATTCTCAAGCCACGGAGCGGCGCCGACCAATTCCCGATAGCCGCTCGGGGTGGTCGCGGCGACGAATTGTATCTCCCCCTTAAGTATCGCTCTCTTGATTTGGTCCCCTGGCACGTCTAATGCCAATCTAGAAGCGGCCGCAAAGAACGCCTCGACATCGTCGACGACAAAAATCAGATCATTTAATCGTCTGGCGGCTTCAAAAATGGCTGTCAGTCGCTGCCCTACCCTTTCGCGTTCGTTCTTCCACTGGAGAATGCGTTCGGGGTCAAGCAGGAGAATCCGCTTTCGCGCCAGCTGCTCAGGCACTTTCCCGGATGCGATTCGCTGGGCAAGACCTTCTATGATCGTTGACCTCCCCACGCCAAATTCCCCGATTAGCAGCGGGTTTCTGATATGGAGGCTACAAAGAACCTCGATAATGCCGTCGAGCTCCCTCGTGCGCCCCGCTACGGGGTCGAGATTCTCTGCTGCCGCGGCCTCAGTAAGGTCGCGCGAATGCTCCTTTATCAGTGACTCGTCGGAGTTCTGGCCAGCCAAGTTATGCGGCCTTCGAATAAGTTCATCGCGGACCTTCGATAGAGTTAGGCCCTGCTGGCGCAGAAGTTCAGCAGTGAACGACTGGTCCTCGTGCAACATTCCCAGGAAAAGATGCTCCACTCCAATGTGCTTATTGCCCATTCCCTCCGCGTCCTCTGCGGCATACGCCAAAATCCTCTTCGACTCATTTGACAGGGGAAGGTCAGGAGTTCCGCTTATCCTTTCCTGTGTTCTGGATCGCTCTTCAATTTTCTCTCGAATTGATTCCACAGAGCGGTGCGAACGTAGGAACCGAGTAGTCAAAACCTTGTCTTCGCGAAGGAGGCCAAGGAGCAAGTATTCGGATTCGATGTATGGCTGTCCATGCTGGCTGGCCTCGTAGCGCGCGAAGAAAATCACGCGACGCGCCTTTTCGGTGTAACGCTCGAACATTCCGTGCTCCCTCGCTACAAGATTCGGCTCGATCCAGTGTAATGCGACCGAGAGGACAGGAATCAGGGATCGGAAGATTAGACCTCCGCGGGCACGGTTCGAACATATAAGTACAGATAGAAAACGCCCAGAGCCAGCAGGATGAGCGGCGCCGGAATCATTGCCAATGTGACGGACAGCCCGGAGTAATGCGTGGCCTGGAAGAGCACGATCCAGAAAAGATCGCCCGTGAGCACGAAGGCCGCGATGGTAAGCCAAAGCGCCGTCCATCCACGCCAACCGCGCTGTCTCCAGAGCATGGCGGCGGCGGGAATGGTGAGCAACAGGAGCCGCGCGTCGTAGGTGCGGTGATAGACGGGCAACAGGGCGAGAGCAGAGATGGAAGCCAGAGCGAGCCAGGCCAGCCGCGATGAGTAACCCACCCTCCATGTTTTGACACACCAGACGAGGATCAGGACGCCGCAAATCAAGTAGGCGATTGGATTGTAGAAGCTGGGATCGTCGCGCAGGAGGCTCAAGCCGGCCTGGAGGCTGACGATCATGCCCATGCCGCGGCCGCCGGCAGTGTTGGGCCCGGGATAGTCGCGGCCGCCGGTCGACATGGCAGTAAGAATGTTGGCGTGGTACTCCTGCGGCCAGTGCGGCGCGACATGGTAGAGCCACAAGATCGCGGGCATGGCCATTACCGTGGTGAGCACAAGCGTTTGCAGGGCGCGCTTGCGCTGCACGCCGCCGGCAAGCAGAAAGTAGAGCCAGATAGGGCCGGCGTCGTGAGGCTTGATGAAGAGGCTAACGGCGAGCAGGATGATGCCCAACGGCACGAAACGATCGCGAATAAAACAGCAGACCGCGATGGCCGCAAGCCCCACTGAGAGCGCAGCCATGTTGCCGGTGGCGAGCAACAATCCACTATTGATCGCAAGCAGAAAAATGAGCGCGCCGCTGAAGCGCGGAGCAATGCCGGCGTTCACGCTCCAGATACACCAGCAGGCGAGGACAAAGCAGACAGAAAGGATCGCCATCCAGAGCACCATGGCGAGTTTCCAAGGCAGAAGCGCGAGCGGAGCCACCAGGAGTAGAGTCGTCGGCAGATTGGTGCTGAGCGAGACGATCAGGCGCAGTGTGTGGGCGACGGCGGGGTCGGCGGGGAGGCGTGGCGCCTGCTGCATGTACACGGACCACATTTGATCGGGCTGATAGGGATCAAGATCGAGCACCAGGCAACGCGCGCCGTTCCATGTCTCCTGAAAGTCGGTCATGGCCAGGGGATTGGTGATCTCCTGCAGTATGCCGATGCCGATAAAAAGCAGGCAGCCGATGACGAGCATCTGCAGGCCGTCGTGGCGAGCCCTGGTGTGGACGCTCAGTTCCCGGGGCATGTGCACCTGCGAACAAAGCGCCGTTTTACCGGGTAGCGGCGAATCATGCTGCCAGCTTATCAGTCGGCAGCGCGCATTTTGCCGCCGGGCAGAAGCTCGAAGACGCGGCCGCGCCACAGGATGCGGCGGCCCGCGTAGCTGGCGGCCCAGAAGCAAATGCCCATGAAATCGCGAATCGGGTAGAGCGCTAGCAGGCCAAACCAACTGGGATCGCGCACCACGAGACGCCCGACGGCGATGGCAACCGCAAGACGCGTGGCCACAGCAAAAGCGAGGAGCGCGAGGCCCCACATCGGATGGCCGAGCCAGACGCAGGCGACGAGCGCCAGAAGACCGAAGGGAATGCTGAAGGTAAGCGCGGTGCCGAAGTGGCCTTTGGGCCGCGAGAAGCGCGTGGACTTCATCCAACGCACCTGGTGCTTGAGCGAGCCGATAAAGCCCGAGTGCAGAACCATGTGGTCGATGGCGTGATGGCTTAGGACCACATTCTGGCCCAGCTTGTGGGTCTCGTTGCCGAGGATGAAATCGTCTGCGCAGTAGTCGGCCGTGACCTTGAAGCCGCCCATGCGGCGAATGGATTCGCGGCGAAAGGCCATGGTGGGGCCGAGGGTGAAATGCATGCCTTCCATGACGCGCGCGGCGAGCACGCCTGAAGACATTTCGACCGACATGCCGACGGCTTCAAGCCGCGCCCACAATCCGCCTTCGGCAGCGACGCCGCGATAGAGGCAGCACATGCCACCGACATTGGGATCGGCGAAGGGGAGGGCCACCGAGCGCAGATAATCTGGCGTCACGCGCACATCGCTGTCGCTGATGACAAGGATGTCGTGCGCGGCGTGGGCTTCCATCAGTTCCATGGAGGCGACTTTGGCGTTGATGTAGTCGGGTTGACCGCCGGTAGTCAGGAATTGCACGGGGATTTGCGGATGGAGGGCGGCCACGCGGCGCGCGGTTTCCAGACCCACGTCGTTGGCGGCGCGGGCGCAGAAGAGAATTTCGTATGCGGGGTAATCCTGCGTGAAGAAGGTTTCGAGATAGGCTTCGAGGCCGGGGTCCGCTCCATGCAATGGCTTGAGGAGCGTAAGCGGAGGCGTGAATCCGGGCCGGGCAGCGAGAGTCGGCGCTCGCGAAGGAAGCCGGGAACGGCCCATAGCACAATGCCGGCAAAAACCGCGGAAGTGATGAGGCCGAAAACGGCGAGGCCTAGGAGGACGTAGGGCATGCTGATTTAAGGATAAGGGAGCAAGGGAGCGAGGGAGCAAGGGAGCAAGAAAAGCAGCTCCCAGCTACCGGCTACGGGCACCGGCTAAGCGCCGCTACAATTTGCGCGGCGGCGCGGGGCGCGGTACGCCGACGGGCTTGCGGATGGGCACGATGGCGCCTGCCGATCCGGGCGGGGCAACATGAAAGCGGGACAGCATCTCGCTGCGCACGTATTCGACGAAGTTCTGCATCTGGCGGTTCATCTCTTCCATGCGCTCGCGCATCTGCAG
>JBEKEP010000105.1:0-15426 GCA_050013775.1 Occallatibacter sp.
GAAGCGCTGTCGGAGGCGAGGTACACCACCGCGCCAATTAACTCTTCCGTCTTGCCGAAGCGCGCCATGGGCGTGCGCATCAGCAACTCCTGCCCGCGCGGTGTCGAGTCTAGCAGTTGCGCATTCAAGTCGGTGCGAAAAACGCCCGGCGCCACCGCGTTCACCGTCACGCCCTTCTTTGACCACTCGACGGCCAGCGAACGCGTAAGCGAAGCCACGCCGGCTTTGCTTGCGGCATACGCCGCCACTTCGCTAAGCGCGACGAAACTGTTCAGCGACGCGATATTCACGATCCGCCCGTAGCCGCGCTCCAGCATCGGTTTGCCGAACACCTGGCAGGCGCGCAGTGTCCCCGTCAGGTTCACATTCAGAATGTTGTTCCACTCTTCCTCGGGCAGGTCGATGGTGGGCCGGCGCTTGATGATGCCCGCGCAATTCACCAGGATGTCGACCTTGCCGAAGGCTTCGAGTGTGGCCGCCAACAGCTTCTCGAGCGAAGCGCGGTCGCCCACATCCGAGGCCATGCGGAGGGTCTTCCGTCCGCGGGCCTCAATCTCATTAGCGGTGTCGTCTACCTGTTGCTGGCGTCGCGCGGTAGCAATCACATCGGCGCCCGCGTCCGCGAGGCCAAGGCTCAGCGCCTGGCCAATGCCTGACGTGCCTCCGGTCACAACCGCGACCTTGCCTTCAAGGCTGAACAGTTGGGGGTTCATTCGATCTCCATGGGGAATTTGTAGCGTCGGTCTCTAGACCGGCTGTTATGCGGGCGTCCACGCCCGCGTCCGTGCGATCAGATGCTGTGGCCCAGAAACACCGGCGCAATGTGCCGATCATACAGGTTCTCCGTCACATTTTTTGCAATGACGGATTCGTTGGCCTCGAGCAATTGCAGATAACGAGGTCCCATCTTCGCGGCCACTTTGAATCCCACGTGCAGCAACTGCCGCACACTGGGATTGTAGGCCGGATCCTTCTCCACGTGCCGCAGTGCGGAAGTGTACTGCTCTGACGTCCATCCGCGCACCTCGTCGGCCGAGGGCAGCTTAGCAGGATCGATGTCAATCACTGTCGCGTAGGGCCCGCACAGCTCTTCCATGTGCGCCAGTGCTTCGGCATACACTTCCTTGGCCAGCGCCAGGCCTTCGCCGCCTGCTTCGGCCAGTCCGATCAGTTCCTCCAGCCAGGTGGTCCCCGCAGTTTTCAGATGCACGCCCACGTTCAACCGCTTCATAGTCGCGTGAATGGCCGGATAGATTGAAAATTTATCGCTGCCCGAGTGCACGCTCAGCTTCAGATTGTCCGGCAGCCCATATTGCTTCACAGCGTAGGCGATGGCCGCCACGTCCAGTGCCATCTCGCGTTCGAACTGGCCCGCGTCGCCCACGTAATCCACGCCCTTATTGAAGCGCCCGCTGAACTTCGGCGCGATGGTCTGCACGGGGATGCCTTCATCGGCAATCGCCGCCAGAATGATCAGCAGTTCCACGGGGCTCTGTGCGCGATCGGTCTCATCCATTGAAACCTCGGGAATAAAGTTGCCCGCGCCTTTCGCCTTCAAAACGATCTGATGCACTTCACCGGCCTTCTTCACCGCGGCCAGAAATTTCTGCGCCGTTTGCACCAGCAGCTGCGGAGTAATTTCAAAGGCCTGATCGGCTCCCGCCAGCTCGATGCTCCCCTTCAGCTCCGGATGCCGCTTCACGAAGCTCTCAATATCCGATGCCTTGGCAGGCTGGCCTATAAAATCGGCCACGTCGAAGGTGAAAAAATCGCATGGCGCGAGAAAACGCTCCACCGTCGCGGCAGTAATGTGGTCGGCGTCGCAGAAATATGGCAGCTTCCATCCCAGCGCCTTGACCGCTGCATCGGCCGCTGCCCGCACGCTCGAGGGCTCAGAACCGATGATGTTGTGTTCGCGGTTTGACTTGTTCCAGACCGGAACCACCTCGACTCCCTGTTCGAGAGTCTTTACGCATGCCTGCAACTGCGCCCTGGCCTGGTGCGCAAACCGGTCGCCCACGCCCACCGAATATTTGTTCAGCTTCAAACCTTGATCTCCCATAACCATCCTGTTCTATGTGATTCTCAACGATTCAATGCGCCAAGCGCGCTGCCATTTCTCTCAGTCTCTAACCGTTTGCGTCTCGGACCATCTCCGTGCCCCATCCCATCGCCTTCTTTCTGGCGAAAGGGTCGGACACCACAAATCCAAAGGGGAGGAACTCATGCGGTTTTGGAGCCGGCGTCTAGCCCGCGGCAGCTCCCACAGCGGCCGGAGCCGCGCACTCAAATCGGCTGCGAACGGACCATAGCCCCAATCCCGGATTGGCGACAAAGAAAATCTCTTCGCCGTTCACCTGGTTCCAGCCGTGGTGCAGTTTTTCCGGATCGTATTTCTTCGTCATCGCCGCCAACTCGCCGTATGCAAAGGCTACGCCCTCGATCTCCTCGCGGCTCAACTCGGCCGGGCACCAGACAATCTTGAAGCGTCCTTCCGAGGAACCATGAATCAAGTGCGCCGCTGCGCTCAGGTCCGCGGCAAGGTCGGGATGCTCGCTCACCGCCTTCAAAGTGGCCGGGGTTCCGCGATAACCGTACTTCCTGATTAACGCATCGATGCCCTTGTCCTCGCCGAACTCATGCACACCCGGCGCCAGGATAATCAGCTCCGCTCCATCCGCCAGCGCCATGCGCGTGCGGTACACGGCTTTGTTGCCAATCCATGTGGAGTGGAATTCTTTGGGATCAAGATACACCACCGCTTTCTTGATGGGCTTGTCGAGCATCTCGAAATTCACCTTCAGGCTCAGCTCCGCGGCCTTCAGGAAGCACTCCAGATCGTCGCCGATGTAGAGGCCGCGCACCGCCAGTCCGCCGTCCTTGCCGCGTCCCACAACAGTCTGCACATATACGATCGGCAGGTTCCGCAAGAACTCCTCGCTGGCGCGGTTGAGCACATTGCGCACCGGGTTTTCGGCGCGGCCCATGATCCGCTCCATGCCGTACACGGCGCCAAGGTAGTGGCTGCGATTGATACCCTCGCGCCCGCCCGTGCCGATCAGGATGTTTTTGGAGTGGTTGGCCATGCCGATCACTTCGTGCGGTACTACCTGGCCGATGGAAAGAATCAGGTCGAAGCCGCCCTTCGAGATGAGCTTGTTCACCTGCGCGGGCCACGTGTAATTCAGCTTGCCTTCCGACTGCTCGTAAATAAACGATGCCGGCAGCTCGCCGAGGGTCTCAACTTCCGTGCGCCAGTTATGGACTTTGAACAGATCCTGCGGCACGTTGCCAAACATGTGCGCAATCTGGTCGGGCCGCATGGGCGTGTGCGTGCCGATAGCCGGCAGCACCGCCTTCAGCTTGTCTCCGTAGTGTTCCCATGTGTAGCGTGTCAGGTCGCCGGCGCGTGAGTGCTCGCGGCTTTGGTCGGGCGGCACAACCAGCACATTCTTCCGCGCGCCCAGCTTGGCCAGGCTTTCCACCAGCAGTTCTTTCAGTTGCGCAGCGGAAAGATCGGTTTCAGTGCTTCCCACGGAACAATAGAGACTCATAAATTAAACTCCACTTTCTTACTCCACGAACCACTTTCTTAGCTACAGCCGGTACGCCTTCTTAACCAAATCGTAGGCCAATTGGTGCGCCACTTCGAACGCTTCATCCTCGCCCAGGCGATGCTCCGCCACCAGCCTGCCCAGAAACGCGCAATCCACTCGCCGCGCCACATCGTGCCGCGCCGGGATGGAGAGAAACGCCCGCGTATCGTCGTTGAACCCGACCGTGTTGTAGAAGCCTGCGGTTTCCGTGGCCTGCTCGCGGAAACGCATCATGCCTTCAGGACTGTCATGAAACCACCACGGGGGTCCAAGGCGCAAGCACGGGTAATGGCCGGCCAGCGGCGCCAGTTCGCGGCTGATCGTCGACTCGTCCAGCATGAACAGAATAATGGTCAGATTCTTGTCGTTGCCAAAGCGATCCAGCAAGGGCCGCAGCGCGTGGACGAAATCGGTCGGTCCGGGAATGTCAGCGCCCATGTCGCGCCCATAGCGTTCGTATACAAATTTGTTGTGGTTGCGCACGCTTCCGGGATGGATCTGCATCACCAGGCCGTCTTCCACGCTCATGCGCGCCATCTCGGTAAGCATCTGCGCGCGGAACAGTTCCTGCTCGGCCGCGTCCGCCTTGCCCACAATCACTTTGCCGAAGAGCGCGGCCGCCTCGGATTGAGGCAGGTCTGCCGTCTGTGCCGTGGGATGTCCGTGATCGGTCGAGGTGCAGCCCAGCTTCTTGAATCGCGCTCGCGCTTTGGAAAGCGCATTCAGGTAGCCCTTCCACGTCGAAGTATCTTCCCCGTTCTGCTCGCCCAACTCGGCAATCAGTCCGGCGAACCCCTTGAATTCCGGATCGACCACTGAATCCGGCCGGAACGCGGGCACGATGCGCGCCTTCCAACCCGAATCGCGGATCTCCTGGTGCGCCGTCAGCGGATCCAGCGGCGACTCCGTCGTCGACAGCACTTCGATATTGAATTGTTCGTAAAGAGCTCGCGGCAAATACTCCGGCGTCTTCAGCTTCTCCGCAATGGTGTCGAAGTACAGGTCCGCCGTTTTCTCGCTCAGCCGCTCCGTCAGGCCAAACTGCTCCTGGAACGTGTAATCCAGCCAAATCCGTGTGGGCGTGCCGCGGAACAGGTAATAATGGCTGGCAAAAATGCGCCAGACCTTGCGCGGGTCCTTCACCACCGGCTGCCCGATCCCGAGATCGTCCATTGAGACGCCCTGGCTGTACAACATGCGAAAGATGTAGTGGTCCGGCTGCACCAGCAGCGTCGCCGGATCGGGAAACGGCTCGTTCTTGGCAAACCATGATGCTTGGGTGTGCCCGTGCGGGCTCACAATGTGCAGGTCGCGGACGTGTGCATACAGCGAACGAGCTACTTTAAGGGCGCTTGATTCGGAAGGAAACAGTCGATCGTCATGGAGCAACATGGCATTCATTCTACCTCGTAATTAGCGTACTGCGGCTGCTTGGGCCGCTTGAGGTCAGACCACAAGTATACACAGCCGGTCAGCGCGCCGGTCCCGCTCAAATCCATCGGCGCGTTCCAAGTTTATCGAGCCAAACCCCTCTTTTCAGTGATAATCTCGCTGTGTCCATGATTTTCTAGAGGAAGGTATCTCAACGTATGCCGCGGGTGAAAGAGGAAGAACAGAACAGCCATCGCACCATGCAAGTGGTGAACCACATCCGCTCCCTCATCGAAAACGGGACCCTGCAGCCGGGTGACAAAATCCCGCCGGAACGCGAGTTGGCGCGCTCTCTCAAGATCAGTCGCGCCAGCCTGCGCACCGGCATTGGCTACCTCGCCGCCATGGGCATCATGAAGATCCGCCATGGCGTTGGCACCTTTGTGGCCGACGGCCCTCCGGAGTTTAGTAGGGCCTCTCTCAGCCTGATGACCGCCTTGCACGGCTTTCAGACCTGGCAGATGTTCGAGGCGCGCATCATTCTCGAGAGCCATCTCGCCGCTCTGGCCGCCGAGCGCGGTAAAGAGGAACACCACGCCGCGCTGGCCGAAGAAGTCGCCGAGATGTTCGCCGCCATCGAAAGCCCCACCGACTATCTCATTCACGACCTGATGTTCCACCGCATCATCTCGCAGGCTTCCGGCAATCCCATCCTTGCCGCTATTATTGAAACCATCACCTCGGCGCTCTACGATAGTCGCCGCAAGACCGTGGAACGTTCCACCGACCTGCGCGAGTCCGCCGAGATGCACCGCGAGCTTTACCGGGCCATTCGTTCCCGCAAGCCGCAGGAAGCGCACAATCTGATGGAGCAACATCTGCGCATGGCCCAGATTGCGCAAGGCATGGAGCGCCCCACGGGTCGAAAAGCATCGCAGGTAGCCGCGAAGAAGAGACCGACGCGCTCTGCATCCGCCGCTTAGTGTCCTGAGTCTGAAGTTCGCATCACACTATAAGCTGTCATCCTGAGCCAAGTTTGGCCCATTCTCGGGCCAAACGGAGTCGAAAGCTTGCCCTGAGCGAAAATCGCAATGCGATTCGAGTCAAACGGGGACCTGCGGTCGTTCTTCTGCCTTTGTGCAAAGAACTTCCGGGGCGCCCCACAGTTCGGTCTTAGAAAATCGTTCTCGCAACTCGCTGCCTGGCCACATTTCTCGTCATTGTTCCTCTTCGTGCACCCCAGCCTCCCTTTACGTGATACGAGCCGCTAAGGTCTGACCGGACTTCCTCTTCCACCCGGCAATCTCAGGGCTCACGCTCCGGCCCGAAAGTGATCGACCCGTCATGGCGCAAAACCGTCCCAACATCAATCACTTGCAGAGAGATCGAAGCTGGGTAGCAGTGGGTTTGGACAGTTAGAGTCGGTCAGTTTTTCCCCAATCGGTGCTGCCTTTTCCAACCTTAATTTTCAAAAATGGCACATTGAATTTCACTATTGACAGTTCTTAACCTTGTGTATGAAACTAGTCGAGCTTCGAAATGTGGTCAGACCACGTGTGTGAAATTTCAAGAATGCGGGCGTGGCCGCAAATTCGCAGCGATATGAACTACCTAGTGGAGGCAACACAATGAGGCAGTTAGCCTTAAGCAAACTATTCCAGTCGAGGCAAGCAGCGCGAGGTCCCATTCCTCGCATGTTGTGTATCGCTGCATTGAGCTGCGTGGCGTTGTTGGTCATCGCCGTTATGACGCCGCTCGGCGCGAATGCACAGATGGCCGGCTACGGAGCCATTTCGGGCACGGTCACCGATACCACCGGTGCAGTCATCGGTGGCGCCACCGTCACCGCAACCTTGATCGACCAAAACGTCAGCACCATCCGCACTACCACCGGAGCCGGCGACTACAGCATCACGCCGCTCACCCCAGGCGAGTACACTTTGACCGTCACCGCCAAGGGCTTTGAGAAAGAAATTCAGGAGCACATTACCGTTGACGCTCTGGTCACGGTGGCCGTCAATGTCAGAATGTCTGTCGGCACCGCGCAGCAGACCATCACTGTTACCACGGCGCCTCCTGTCCTGGAAACCACGGACGCCACTCTGGGCGCAGTCATGGACAACCAGATGTATTCCAGCCTGCCCCTCTTGATGGGTGCAGGCGGCAACGCCGATCAGCGCCGTGCCACCGACTTTGCGTCACTGATGCCCGGCGTGGTGCCTGTCTGGGTTGGCAGCAACAACGCCACCGACGCCTCGTTGTCTGTCAACGGCGGAAATCCTGCCGGCGGCACGTCCGAAATCTACGTTGACGGCGTCAACCTGCCGGCGCCTGACGGCGTCGGCGACGTCCGCTTCTTGTGGACCGCCGTTGGCATGGACGGCATTGACCAGTTCCAGGTACAGACCTCCGGCTACTCCGCGCAATATGCCGGCCAGGGCGTCCAGAACTACTCCATCCGCCAGGGCGGCAATAGCTGGCATGGCGGAATCTACGATTACATCCGTAACACTGTGGCCGACGCCTGGCCGTTCCTCAGCAAGATTCCTACCGTCACTGGCGCGGTTCCCGCCGGACAATCCTGCGTCTTCGGTTCGGCGGCCTCGAGCTATTGCGCTCCCAACGGCTTAAAGCCCACTGAGATCATGAACGAAGTAGGCGCAAAGTTCGGGGGGCCCATCCTCAAGAACAAGCTCTTCATGTTCTACAACTACGGCCAATATCGCTTCCAGCACGGTCCCAAGATCCAGCTGCAGAACATTCCCACCACGGCCATGCTCAACGGCGACTTTTCGGCGTTCGCCACCAGCACCGGCTATGGCATCTGGGACCCCGGTACGCAGACCTCCGGTTGCCTTGGCTCCTCGGCCAGCCCGTGTACCCGCTCTCAGTTTGTTTCTACCGGTGGCGTTCAACCGGCCGGGACCCTCAATGTGATTCCGTCCAACCGTATTTCCGGCGCGGCAAAGTACATCAACACCTTCATGACGCCCTATGAGGCCTCAGCCCTCCAGACCCAGTACTCCAACAACATCGCCGCGGGCTATTCGTATGGCTTGGCGAACTGGTATCAGGGTGGCCGCATCGATTACGTCATGAACGAGAAGAACACGATCAGCCTCATCATCGAATTCGGCCGCCAGGCCAGCACCGGACCCAACTCTTCCGGTGCTGCCAATGCGCTCGGGCCGCCGTTCAATACCAACCAGGCCTACACGCCCAAGACCACAATCGACATCGTCAAGGACACCTACACCATCAACTCGCACATGGTGAACCTTTTCTCGCTGGCCTACGCCCGCTACAAAAGCCTTTCCACCACGCCCGATGATGCGCCGCAATACGCTGCCAGCCAGTCCGGGCTGTTGAACACTCCCTCCGGCCAGGCCAGCTTCTTCCCCTCCATCGTCTTCAGCGGCGGCCTCGACAATCCATTGACCGAAGCCGGCTACGACGAAAACCAGAAGGTCTCGAATGCCTACAGCGTTGCCGACGATTTCCAGTGGCAGTTCGGCAAGCACAACTTTACTTTCGGCGGACAGGTCGTTGATGACCAGTTCTTCCTCATCAAGAACCTAACCAACTCCGGTCCGCTCGCCTACACGTTCGCCAATACTTCAACGCAACAATGGTCTTCGGGCTCCTCGTTGAACAGCACCAGCGGCAACGCGGTCGCCAGCTATATGCTTGGCGCCACCAACTCCAGCTCTGTCTCCGTTGGTCTGCCCGGCTACGGATCCACTTGGGTTGACCCCTCTTTCTGGGCGCAGGATGACTGGAAGATCTCTCCCAAGTTGACCGTCAACCTGGGTGTCCGCTGGGACATCTGGCCGGCTCTCCACGTGACGCACAGCATCATGTCATGGTTGAATACCGCCCAGACCAACTCAGTCACCGGCAACCTTGGCACCCTGGGATTCGCCGGCGGCAGTCCGTCCGACGGCTACCACACCGGCCTGTTCAACCCGTCGCCGACCACATACAAGAACTTCGGTCCTCGCGCGGGCTTTGCCTACGCGTGGAATGCGAAGACGGTCATTCGCTCCAGCTACGGTCTTACCTTCGCGCGCGGCGACTGGAACAGCGGCAGCCAATCCGGTTCGGCTTCGACCGTGGGCTTCGCCCCGTCCGCGTCCGCACCCGCGGGCACCATCAACCAGCCGTCGTTCTACTGGGATGCTACCCAGTGCACCGATGCAACCGCCGATGGAGTTCCTTGCGGTTGGACGGGATCCGTCGCAAACCCCGCGCCTCCTGCCGGTGGCGTCAGCCTGGCCGAATTCGGCACCAGCGAAACCACGGCCCTCACCAACTCCGGCGCCCAGAGCCCCGCGTTCTGGGATCCGCATTACGGCGCCAAGACTCCCGAATACGTCAACTGGACCTTCGGCGTCGAGCGTCAGTTGACGAACAACATGTCCATCTCCGTCAGCTACGTCGGCAGCGAAGGCCACTTCCTGTCCGTCTCCAAGGCCATTGGCAAGAGGAACAACGAACTTCCTGAGTCTTTTGCCGCACTGGCCGGATACACGTTGAGCGGTAGCACGGCGGTTCAATGTACGATCTACACGGCCGCCGGTTGCCCCACTCCCTTGCTTGGCACGGCCTCGGGTACGGCGTCAGGAAACATGAACAACACCAACCTGGCCATTGGACTCGGCTTCGCGCCGCCCAACCCCTACGTTGGCAACACGTACTACTACAAGAACGCTGTCTCGTCGTACATGACAAATTACCCGCAGTTCAGCGGCGTCAGCGACACTACCAGCTTCGTGGGCAATGAGAACTGGAACGCGTTGGAGATCACGATCCGCCAGCGCCCGTCGCACGGCCTGAACTTCATGGTCAACTACACCTACTCCAAGTCGATCGACGACCTGGGCACCTTCCGCGTGGGCGACAACGATCGTCTCGATCGTTCGCTCTCTACCGCGGACATACCCCAGAACCTGGTTGCTTCGGTGGTTTACGCAGTTCCCACCGGCCGCGGCCACATGTGGGGTGACAACCCTGTGTATCGCTGGGTCGCCAGCGATTGGACCGCCTCTAACATCTTCAGCTATCACTCGGGGTTCCCGATCGTTTTGGTGGGCAGCGGTTGCAGCGGCAGTGGCATCCTCAACCAGTGCATGCCGAACTTAGTGGCCGGGCAGCAAGGACGCCAGGGATCATACGGCAAGAACGTAACCGCGGCGCCTGGCTCGCCCAACTACATCGGCAACGTTCAGTACTTCAACCCCAGCGCCTTCTACGTGACGGCCAACAACAACAGCACTTCATCCAGCTCCGGGAACTACGGAACCTGCGTGAACAGCACGTCGACGCAGGCATGCTACACGGGTGGCCCCGCCCTCTACGTTCCGGGCAACGCGTCGCGCGTGGCGCCTGACGGCATGTTCGGCATGGGTTACTATGACGACGATGTCGCCCTCAAGCGGACGTTTCCCATCTATCGCGAATGGAACGTCGCGATTGAATTGGATATGTCCAACATGACCAACCACGTGGTCTGGGCGTCTCCAAACTCCACCGTTAACACCGGCTCGGCGTTTGGCACCATCAGCGCCCTCAACTCGAGCAACAACCCCCGCTCCGCGCAGGGTATGCTCCGTATCAATTTCTAACCATCCATGCGTCACTTCGAAAGGTGCTGCCGGTCCTCCGGCAGCACCTTTTTTCTTTCTGCCGCAAGCATGTAGAATCCTTATCGCGAATGGAGTCCTGCCTTCATGATCCCGAATAGAAAATCCGTAGATTCACTTTGGCTGGCAAGTGCGGCCTTCGCCCTGTTTCTGTTCACATTCGCGACGCCCGGCGCTCGTGCGCAGGTAGCGCCGCAAAGCCCGGCTGCTGCCGCCGCTTCCGATCCTGCGTTGCCCCACGGCCAGATCCAATATCTCTGGCCCAACGGCGCGCCCGGCGCGGTCGGCACGGAGGAGCAGGACAAGCCGCATCTTGAGATCTTTACCGGCTACGGCCCCGCTCCGCACACCGCCGTCGTCGTGTGCCCGGGCGGCGGCTATCGCAGCCTGGCCTATCCCAAAGAAGGAACCCAGATCGCCGAATGGCTCAACATCCGCGGTATCACGGCTTTCGTCCTCACCTACCGCCTAACGCCGCGCTACCACTACCCCGAGCCCATCCTTGATGGCTACCGCTCGGTGCGCTGGGTGCGCAGCCACGCAGCCGAGTATCACGTCGCTCCAGATCGCATCGGCATGTGGGGATTCTCCGCAGGCGGTCACCTCGTCGGCATGGTCGGCACCCAATTCGACGACGGGAATCCGGAGGCCGCCGACCCCATCGATCGTGTGAGTGACCGTCCCGATTTCGTCATCAGCTCGTACGGGGGCCTTACGCTGCAGGCTGGCATCGCCAAGTCCGGTGCCATGGCAAACCTTTTCGTCAACCCTCCCTCGCCCGAAGAGCGCAACAGTATCTCACCTGACCTGCACGTCACGCCGCGCACGCCGCCATTCTTCCTCTACGCCACCACACCCGATCAATCGGTCCCTGTCCTGAGCGCTGTGGTGTTTTACACCGCGCTTGTCAAAGCCGGTGTGCCCGCCGAGATGCACATTTTTCAAACCGGCCCACACGGCACCGCGCTTGGCCAATCCAATCCCGAACTCGCGGAGTGGCCCACGCTTCTGGAAAACTGGCTGCGCATCAACGGTTGGATTGCCACTCCCGCTGCACCGGCGCTGCATTAGCGTCTTGCCGCAGAAGTTCGCGTCAAAAATCCTCTGCCGTCCGGAGCGAGGTCGCTGCTGCGACCGAGTCGAAGGACCTGCGGTTGTTCTTTAAGGCGCCGGCTGTCCTCGAGGCTTGCGAATTTGTCCACGGGCCGTCGCCCTGCGTATAGTGGGATCGCCCGGAGTTCCCATGAAATCTCTTCGTCTTATTGCCTGTCTCGCCATTCTTGCCTTCACCGTTGCCAGCGCAATCGCCGCGTCTCCCGATCCGCTGCCCTGGTCGCAGCGCGCCGCTAACGCCGCCATGGCCCGCTGGGCCGATGGCCACTTCGCACCCGCGGGCGCTCCCTCGGCCTGGAACTACGAGCTTGGCACGCTACTCGCTGGCATGCGCTCCGTCTGGCTCACCGATGTCGATCCGCGCGACTTCAACTACATCAAGAGTTCCGTTGATGCTCTCGTCGCCCCCGACGGTTCCATCCCCACGCTCAAGCCCGAGGAGCATCAACTCGACAACATCCTCCTGGGCCGCCAGCTTCTCTTCCTCTACGGCGTCACGCAGAACAAGCGCTATCTCACCGCCGCTACCTTCCTCTGGAATCAGCTTGGCGCGCAGCCGCGTAACGCCGAGGGCGGCTATTGGCACAAGCAGCGTTATCCCAACCAGATGTGGCTCGACGGCCTCTACATGGCCGAGCCTTTTCGCGCGGAATACGCTTCCATCTCCCACCACCCCGAAGAATTCGCCGACATCACGAAGCAGTTTGTCCTCATGGAGCAGCATTCCCGCGATCCCAAAACCGGCCTGCTTTACCACGGCTGGGACCAGTCGAAGCAGGAGCGCTGGGCCAACAAGCAAACCGGCGACTCGCAAG
The DNA here is from genome assembly GCA_050013775.1 of Occallatibacter sp. Classification (GTDB taxonomy): domain Bacteria; phylum Acidobacteriota; class Terriglobia; order Terriglobales; family Acidobacteriaceae; genus Telmatobacter. The sequence goes on from JBEKEP010000105.1 coordinate 12,538, forward strand.
AATTCTGGGCGCGCGGCATCGGCTGGTACATGATGGCTCTCGTCGACACGCTCGACTACTACCCCAAGGGCGACCCCGGACGCGCACAGTTGATGGCCATTCTCCGCCGCGAAGCCGTAGCTGTCCGGCGCTTCCAGGATAAGAAGACCGGCCTCTGGTACACCATGATGAACAAGCCGAGCGAAAAGGGAAATTACTTTGAGTCTTCCTCCGCCTGCATGTTCGTCTACGCTCTGGCCAAGGGCGTGCGTCACGGCTACCTGCCGGATCCTGAGCCGGATGGCTTTCTCGCCGCCGCGGAGCGCGGCTACAAAGGCATCCTCGCGCACTTCGTTCAAGCCCAGGGCGACGACGTTTCACTCACCGACACCGTGAAGGCTTCAGGCCTCGGCGGCGAGCCCTATCGCGACGGCACCTACGCCTATTACATCGGCGAGAAAGTCGTCACCAACGATCCCAAGGGCGTCGGCGTGTTTATCATGGCGAGCACCGAAATGGAATACGCGCCGGAGGCCACCATGTCTCTCGGCGATAACGTCGTTGTCGACGGCTGGTTCAACTCGCAGCTGCGCACCGATGCCTTCGGCCAGCAGGCCGAGTTTCACTACAAATGGAACACCTGGGACAATCCGGGGTACTCATCCTTCAGCCATCTCTTCCACGAATTCGGCGCGCAGACCAGCGAGCACGACGCCGAGCCCACGCTCGCCAATCTCAAGGGCGCCGACGTTTATGTGATCGCATCGCCCGACAACCTCGACAAAAATCCCAACGCCCACTTCGCGAACGCACAAGACGCGAACCAGCTCGCCGAGTGGGTCAAGACCGGCGGCGTCCTTGTCATCATGGAGAACGACACCTCCTTCGCCGACCTCGACCACTTCAACGTGATCGGCGACAAATTCGGCATCCACTTCAACAGTGTCCTGCGCAAGCACGTCATCGGCACCAATTGGGAGCAGGGAAGAATCGATATCGACGGCAAGGGCCCCATCTTCCATCATCCCCACACGATTTATGTGAAAGACGTCTGCACCATCTCGGTGACCAAGCCCGCCCGCGATGTGCTCGACGAAGGCGACGACGTCTTCATGGCCACGGCGAAATACGGGAAGGGAACCGTCATCGCCATGACCGATCCCTGGCTCTACAACGAGTACACCGCCGTCCGCAAACTTCCCGATCTCTACGACAACTACGCCGCCGGCAAAGAATTTGTACGCTGGATTCTCCAGCAGGTACCGTCCGCAACTCGCAAACCCTAAGGCTGCTTCGTCGCCGTCGGGGGTGCCCCATCCAAGCTTTGCCTGGGTGGGGTCGTCATCGCCTGCCCTTTCACATCCGGTCCCAACTCCGGGCACAACCGCGCCAGGTCGTCAGCCACCATGCGCCCGAACACTTCCGAACCGTGCGCGTTCAGGTGTGTCCGATCCAGCGTGCTTCCCGTTGCATCGGGATGCCCCACCGCGTCAAACTGATCCGCCTGTTCCTGCGTCATCGTGCGCAGCAGTCGCGTACTCTCCGCATTCAAATCGATCACCGGCACGCCCTCTTCCTCCGCCACGCGCCGCGCGGCCTTCGCATACGCGGTCAGATCCTCCACCAGTGCGCCGTCCTTATAGGTTCGCCGCGAAAGCGACGTGACGATCACCGGCCGTGCCCCCTCGGCCCGCGCCTCGTTGATGTAGCGGCGCATGTTCGCTGCGTAGGTCGTCTCCGGATCGGTCTCGCGCTCCGGCCCTTTGCCTGGCATGTCGTTATGACCAAACTGAATCAGAATGTAGTTCCCGTGTGCGGCCAGCACGTCCTTCCACACGCCCTCGTCGTAGTAGCTCTTTGAGCTGCGCCCGTTGCGCGCCAGGTTCACGCAGTCCACGTTGGGAGTAAGATCCGCGCAAAACCCCGGTCCCCATCCTCCGCCGTTGTTCACCGTCGAATCTCCGGCGAGCACAATCTTCACCGGGGCCCCATGCAGAATCGCCACCGTCCGCGCCAGATCCGGCGGCAGCGTGGCCGCCTCCGGCCGCACATACTTCGCGAGCGCCGGAGCCGCCTTCCCCAGATCCACCGCAACAATCCGCCCGAACGCATAAGATCCCTCCGCATTCAAATGCGTCTTGTCCGGAATCGTGTTGCCCTGCGCGTCCTTCTTCGTGATGCCCAGCAAATTCGCCTGCGCCTCGTTCAACATGTCGAGAAATGCAATGCTGTCTGCCTGCAAATCGATCAGCGGCGTTTTTTCTTCAGCCGCAACTTTCTTCATCGCCTCGGAATGCGCCAGCAAATCCGAGTGGATCTTCCCGTCATCCCCGTAGTACCGTCGTGTCAGCGGCGTCACCAATATGGGAACGATGCCATGCGCGCGCGCCTCTTCCACATATCGCTTCAGATTCGCGGGATACTCGGTCACCAGATTTGTCTCGCGTGGCATGTGCTGGGCCGACTCCTCGTCGTTATGTCCAAACTGGATCAGCATGTAGTCCGGCTTGTCCGCGAGCGCCTTCGCCCAATAGCCTTCGTTGTAGTACGTTTTTGTGCTCGCTCCGCCTTTCGCATCGTTGATGCAAACCGCGTCGTCGGTCAGATTCGCGCAAAATCCCAGCCCATATCCGGCGCTCTTCGTCTGCGTCGAGTCGCCAATCAGCGCAATCCGCACTTTCGCGGGAGGGGCTGGTGCGCTCGCTTGCGGCTGTTGCGCTTGAGCAGCAAGGCCTGCCATGAAAGCCGTTGACACCAAAAAAGAAACGAGCAGTTTCATCCAGCTTCTCCAATCCCTCAACCGTCGTGATCACGAGCGATAAAAATCGCATGTCATCCTGAGCGAAATAAATCGCATTTCATCTCGAGTGATAAAAATCGCATGTCATCCTGAGCGAAATAAATCGCATT
>JBEKEP010000106.1:0-15341 GCA_050013775.1 Occallatibacter sp.
GCATTCCTGGCCTTCGCCCCGCAAAACAGCCTGCGCCACTACCTCAAAATGCAGTACGCCGATCAGACTTTCAAGGGCCTTTACCACTGGAATCTCTTCGACGCCTGCATGCTGCTGCCCTATTTTGCGGTGATGATTCTGCTTTCCTTCTATGGCGTGCATCGCTATACGATGTGTTACCAGTACTTCAAGTACAAGAAGAACTACGACCCCAACCCGCCTCGGCATTTCACGGAGCTGCCGCGCATCACGGTCCAGCTGCCCATCTTCAACGAGCAATTCGTCATTGACCGCCTCATTGAGGCCGTCTGCGCCATGGAGTACCCGAGCGAAAAGCTCGAAATCCAGGTCCTCGACGACTCCACCGACGAAACCACGGCAGTCGCCTCCGCCATCGTCGACCGGTATGCCGCCCTCGGCCATCCCATCGTCTACATTCACCGCAGCAACCGTCACGGCTTTAAGGCCGGGGCGCTCGATGCCGGCCTGAAGGTGGCCAAAGGCGAGTTCATCGCCATCTTCGATGCCGACTTCGTGCCTCCGCCCGACTGGATCATGAAGGTCGTCCACCACTTTGCCCAGCCGGAGATCGGCATGGTGCAGACTCGCTGGACCCACCTCAACCGCAACTACAGCATGTTGACCCAGATCGAGGCCATTCTGCTCGACGGGCATTTTGTTTTAGAGCATGGCGCCCGCGCGCGCTCCGGCGAGTTTTTCAACTTCAACGGCACGGCTGGCATGTGGCGCCGCCAGGCCATCACCGACGGCGGCGGCTGGCAGCACGACACGCTCACTGAAGACACCGACCTCAGTTACCGCTCGCAGATGGCGGGGTGGAAGTTCAAGTACCTGCCCGAGGTGGAATGCCCCTCCGAGCTGCCCATCGAAATGACGGCTTTCAAGACCCAGCAGGCGCGCTGGGCCAAGGGGCTCATCCAGACCAGCATCAAGATTCTGCCCCAGGTCTTCCGCTCCAACGCGTCCTGGCGCAACAAAGTCGAGAGTGTCTATCACCTCACGGCCAATCTCAGTTATCCGCTCATGGTCGTCATGTCGGCGCTGCTCATTCCCGCCATGATCTGCCGCTTCTATCAGGGCTGGTTCCAGATGCTGCTCATCGATGTGCCTCTCTTTACCGCGTCTACCTTCTCCATCGCGGTCTTCTACGTCATGAGCCAGCGTGAGCTTTTTCCCAACGACTGGAAAAAGACTTTCTACTACCTGCCTTTCCTTATGGCTCTTGGCATCGGTCTCACGGTCACCAATACCAAGGCCGTCATGGAAGCCATCTTCGGCATCAAGAGCGCCTTCGTTCGCACGCCCAAGTACCGCGTGGCGCAGAAGGGCCAAAAATCCCAGGCCGCCAAGTACCGCAAGCGTCTCAAACTCACCCCGTGGATCGAGTTGCTGCTCGGCTTTTATTTCCTTGCGGCGATCATCTACACCTTCATGAATCACAACTACTTCACCGCGCCGTTCCTCATCCTGTTTGTGCTCGGTTATTGGTACACGGGCCTGATGAGCCTGCTGCAGGGCCGCTTCGAACGCTGGCGCACCGGAGTCAGCCCGGACGAGTCCAGCCCCAAGCCGTTTCCGGTGGGTGTGTAGTAGCCCGTTCGAAAGTGCGCAAGAACTCGACAATGCACGCCAGCGTCTCCTGGAAATGCCGCGTTCGCGCAATTCGGCGGCCCCTTTGTGCTACATTGTCGCCATGTCCTCGAAGCATCTGGTCATGGCTGCCGCGCTGCTCTTTTTAGCGCTCGCGTCCGGAGCGTGCCCGGCGCAGACCGGCAAGCCAGCCACCCCGTCGCCTGCTTCCACATCTCCTGCCACATCCGCCGCCCCCTCCCCTTCCGACACTTCCACAAGCCCGGGCTGCACCAGCGGCCCCTGCGATTACCAGCAACCCCACATCACCGTCGCGAATCCACCACCCGCGCCCACACCTGCCTACGGCTCGTGGCCATTGCCCGACCGCATTAAGTGGCTGACTGTGGTTCTTCTCGTGCTAATCGCGTATGTTGGTGTTTTGCTCGCACTCTCCACGCTGCGCAAGATTGAGCGCCAAACCCGCTACGCCGAAACCACTGCTCAAGCCGCTGCCGACAGCGCCAAAGCCACGCTGCTCATCGCAGAAAACCAGGCCCGGGCCGAGCGCCCCTGGATTCTCATCTCCGCCGAGCCCATGTCGGGCGTCACCGACGGTTTTTCCGTGGTCGCCACCAACCGCGGCCGCTCGCCGGCTCGCATCGTTTCTCTTGTCGAAGGCATGGCCATCGTCGCGGACGAAGCTCAGTTGCCCGCCGCTCCCGCCTTCAAGACCGAGCTCCGCGCCCCGCACGCGCCCATGCTTCTACTGCCCGGCGAGTCCGCAAGAATCAAGACCTTCCAACGCGATGAAGTGAAGTCGGTGTGCGAGAGCCCCGAACAGGAGCTGCGCGTCGATGAATGGGAAGAGAAGATTTACCTCTTCGGTAACGTTGGCTACACTGACTTGGCCGCATCCGGCAACGATGCGCATGAAACCGGCTGGTGCTGCTGGTACATCCACGGCCGGCAGAAGAGTGGCATGATCATGGCCGGCCCGCTGGAGTACAACCGGCACACGTAGCGCGGAGATCCAGCACCCACACTACCTTCCCGTTCCCCCCACCGTCATCTTATCCAGCTTGATGGTCGGCATGCCCACGCCTACCGGCACGCTCTGTCCATCTTTGCCGCAGGTCCCGATGCCTTCATCCAGCTTCAAATCGTTGCCTACCATCGACACGTATTTGAGCGCCTCCGGCCCGTTGCCGATCAGCGTGGCGTCGCGCACTGGGGCCGTCACCCTGCCGTCTTCGATGAGATAGGCTTCGCTCGCCGAAAACACGAACTTGCCGTTCGTGATGTCCACCTGCCCGCCGCCGAAGTTCACTGCGTAGAGGCCGCGCTTCACGCTGCGCAGAATATCTTCGGGTGCATCGTCACCGGCCAGCATGTAGGTATTCGTCATGCGCGGCATGGGGATCGACTGGTAGCTCTCGCGTCGCCCCGAGCCGGTGTTCGGCATGCCCATCAGCCGCGCCGAGAGCTTGTCGGATAAATAGCCCTTGAGCACGCCGCCTTCGATCAGCACAGTCTCCTGTGTCGCCGATCCCTCGTCGTCCACGTTCAGCGAGCCGCGCCTGCCGGCCATGGTTCCGTTGTCGACGACGGTCACCTTCGGGCTCGCCACCTGCCGCCCGATCAGTCCTGTAAACGCCGAGGTCCCTTTCCGATTGAAGTCGGCTTCCAATCCGTGCCCCACCGCTTCGTGCAGTAGAATTCCCGGCCAGCCCGGTCCCAGCACCACTTCCATTTCCCCAGCCGGCGCGGCCACCGCGCCCAGTTGCAAAATCGCGCCGCGCGCTGCCTCCTGCGCCAGGTGTTCCGGGCTTTTCGATCCGACAAATTGCTCTAGGCCGGAGCGCCCTCCGCCGCCTGCCGACCCCTTCGTCGTCACCGCGCCGTCCTTGGCAATCACAAATACATTCAACCGGCAAAGCGGCTGCGTGTCGCTGGCAAACGCTCCGTCCGACGCCGCAATCAGAATCCGCCGCAATTCTTCACTGTAACTGGCGCGCACCTGCACCACGCGGTTGTCGTAGGTCCGTGCCGCGCGATCGGCGCGCAAAATCAGCGCCAGCCGCGCCGCCAAATCCAGGTCGTAGCCGCCCAGCGGAACCGGATAGAGATCCGCGGTCCGCGTCTCCGTAAACCCCTGCACCGTCTGCTTCGCCGGTCCAGACGCGATCAGCGCCGCGGTCCGCCCCGCATGCAGCAGCCGTTTCGGATTCAGGTTGTCGGTATAGGCGTAGCCTGTCCGCTCCCCGCTGAGCACGCGGATGCCACAACCGGCGCTCGTGCCCTGGCTCGCCGATTTCACAATCTGCTCGTCGACGCCCAGCGCCGTGGCCGTAACCGATTCGAAGTAAAGGTCCGCGTAGTCGCCGCCGGCGCTCAGTGCCTCGCCCAGGCAGCGCTCCAGCAGGCTCTCCGTGATGCCGAATTTCTCGAAAAAGTAGCGTCGATGGCTCGGATTTGGGGAAGTTTCATGCCGCATCATCGTAATCCCAGTGTACGCCGGGCGCGTCTTACTCATCAGACGGGCTGGAGGCCTCCACCGGCACATTACTTTTGTTGATACCTGCTTCGGCCGTGCGCTTCCTCCTGTAAATCTCCTCATGGTAGGATTCGCTTTATGAAGAAATTGCTTGCAACAGTGCTGCTTTTGATGGTGTTTGCAAGTCCCGCGCTCGCTGCCGGGTCCCATCATCGCCACCGTCATCATCACCACCACGGTCACCACGCGTAAGCGCCGCTTTTCGCGCTGCTTTCCCTCTCCGCGTGGGCAGCAGCCGTTGTGTCTTTTTTCCTGATCGCGTTTGGCGCAGCCGTCAAGGCATGTTAAGGTTTCTGCCATGACCGATCAGGACGATCTTCGCTATCCCGTGGGGCGCTTCCATCCGCCCGCCGCCGGCACGCCCAGCCTTTGCGCCGCGCACATCGAAACTCTCCGCCTGTTGCCCGAGCGCCTTCGCACCGCGGTCGGCGGCCTCAGTGAGGCTCAGCTCGACACCCCCTATCGCGACGGCGGTTGGACCGTTCGCCAGGTGGTGCATCACTTCGCCGACAGCCACGCCAACTCCTTTATTCGTTTCAAGCTCGCTCTCACGGAGGATTGTCCTACGATCAAGCCTTACGACGAGGCCGCGTGGGCGCGCCTGCCCGACTCGCTCCTGCCCATCGACAGCTCGCTGGTCTTTGTTGACGCGCTGCATGCGCGCTGGGTGGCCCTCCTCGAATTCATGTCGGAAGAAGATTTCCAGAAGGACTTCGCCCATCCCGAACGCGGGCGCACGACCCTCGCCACCAACCTGGCCATCTACGATTGGCATTCGCGCCATCACGTCGCTCACATCACCAATCTGCGCCAGCGCATGGCGTGGTAAGTGATCGCCATGCACGTCGGTCCAGCCACACCCCCCGTCACGCATCGCCAAGAAACCGAAGCTAAAACTGCATCGCCCACGGAGCTGGCCGGGATCATCGAGTCCTATCTGGCCGCGCATCCCGCCGCAGCTTTGCTTGAAGATGGCCGCGTGCTCTTCGACATGCGCACCGCGCGCTACTCGGTCACCGAGATGCATGGCCGCTGCCTGCTCGAACTTTGGAGCGACGAGCGCAACCTGGTGCGCACCGTTGTCGAAGTAAAGCCACGCGCGCAATCGCTGCGCCTGGCCACTCGCCGCATGGGCGCGGCCCGGCCGCAGTTCCTGGAGTTCGCCGCGGCGAACGATCGCCGCACTCCCACTGCTCGCGATGCCACACGCCGCAACTATCAGCGTCTCCTTGAGCGCGTGCTCACGCGGCACTTCATCGGTTCAAAGGTCGACGGCCTGCGCACCGCCATGGATCTCGAACACAGTTTCGGTCCCGCCTACGTCCGCGGCCGTTTACTCAAGGGAACCGCGGCCGACGCCGTCATCGGCGTTGGCGCAGCCGAATCCGCCTCCGTCATCCACGGCGTTCTCACCCTCGGCATTCTCTGGCTCGACTACTGTCGCCAGCACACGGACGCGCGCCGCCACTTCGGCGGCCTCAGGGTCGTGGTTCCAGCAGGCGCATGGCGTCCCACCGCCGAGCGCATGGCCTGGCTCAACCAAGCCGCCGCCAATTTCGAATTATTCACTCTCGACGAGCGCAGTGAAGAACTGGCCGCTGTCGATTTCCGCGACACCGGCAACCTGGAGTCGCACCTGGTGCACGCCTTCTCGCACGCCGCTGCGCTGGAGCGTTGTCAATCCGGAATTGCGCGCTTACTCGCCCTCGTCCCCGATGCCGCGCGCGAGCGCGTCGAAGCCCGCCCCCACTCCGCAACCGAAGCCGGCCTATTGTTGCACGGCCTGGAATTTGCCCACGTGCGTCACGGCGCATCGGCCCACTCCTTCGCGCGCGCAGACGAAGTCGCCTTCGGCGCGGGGCCGCGCGAGACCCCGCTCACGCCCGAGAATGAAGACCTGTGCCGCGATCTGCTGCGCCGTCTTTTTCTCAGCCGCCACGCCGACGGCGCCCACACCGATCCACTCTTCCGCATGGCGCCCGAGCGCTGGTTGGAGTCGCGTCTGCGCACGGCACTAGCCGATCTGCTCCCGGAGCTGCGTGGCGATCTGGTCTACAACCAGGTTCCCGCGCTCTCCAGCGGCGATCGCGGCATGCTCGATCTACTCGCGCTCGATCGCAACGCGCGCCTCGTGGTGCTGGAATTGAAAGCCGACGAAGACCTGCATCTTCCCATGCAAGCCCTCGACTACTGGATGCGCGTGCGCGCCCTCAATGCCGACCGCCAGCCCGCCGCAGGAACAACCGCGCCGCTCTCGGCTTTTACGCGCAGCGGCTACTTTCCCGGCGTCGAAATCTCGCCGCTTCCGCCACGCCTCATTCTCGCCGCGCCCGCACTGCGCATTCACCCCGCCAATGAGACGGTGCTCCGCTACCTCTCGCCGCAGATCGAGTGGGAGCTAATCGCTATCGCCGAGCACTGGCGCCGCGAGTTGAAGGTCGTCTTCCGCAAACGCAGCAGCGACCGCGCGTGAAACCTGACACCTGAAACCTGACACCTGTCTTTACGGTTTCGACATCAAATCCGGCACCGGCTTGCCCGCAGAAAAGTCAATCGGCACCGACACATGCTCCTGCACGATCAGCCACCTCCCATCGATCTTGCGGTACACGTCGGTCACGCGAACTGCCATGCCCATCGACATCCCATCCGTGCCCGTCCCCGATACACGCTGGATGCTATGTCCGTAAGCAATCTTGCCGTCCGACATCACGCTTAGGTCGCTGATCTCGAACTTGATGGGCCCCTTAAACAAGGCAAGGTAATCCTGCCAGTCCTTCTTGTAATCATCCCAACCCACATGCTGCCGCGGAACGCCCACGTCAAACACGAATAAATCGTTGTCCGGGACGTACACTTTCATGATCGCGTCCAGGTCTTTGGCATTGGCGGCCGCAGCAAACTGATTCTCCAGCGCGCGAATCGCCTGCTCATCCTTGCTCTGCGCCCGCGCCGGTACCGCCGCGCTCATCCATCCCGCCACAAGAGCCGTCCCGATCAAACAAAACACAAGTCTCCTCATTGACCTCTCCTCGTCTCAGTTGTTGGATTTTGGGAACCCGATGACCCCGTCAGGCTTTGAGATATACGTTTCGCCCAATCGCCCTGTCAAGCGGAAAACGCTCGTGCGGCAGGTCGCGGCCCACCTTGGCATTTGGGCTCCTCCGTCTCGGCTGCTTTCCAGACCACCCCGCTGCCACGTGTCCCTCCTCACCGCGCTCTTGCCTCCGATTTGCCGTAAACTGGTGGGGTTATGGCCATCGCAGGTGTCCCTCCCACGATTCAGCCGCGCACGCCGCAAGGCGTGTTTGCGAATGAGCCCTTCACCGACTTCAACGACCCAGAAAACGCACGCGCCATGCGCCACGCTCTCGACGAGGTGGCCGTACACCTCGGCAGCGATTACCCGCTCATCATCGGCGGCAAACGCCTGAGAACCGCCGAGAAGATTCGCTCCATCAATCCGGCGCGCCCGGCGCAAATTGTCGGCATTCATCAGAAGGCCGGCGCAGCGCAGGTGGATGCCGCCATGTCTGCCGCGCTCCGGGCCTTCGATTCCTGGAGCCGCGTGCCCGTCGAAGAGCGCGCGTCTCTTCTGCTCAACGCCGCGGTCGTCATTCGCAAGCGCAAGTTTGAGTTTATGGCGTGGCTCACCTACGAAGTCGGCAAGAACTGGGCGGAAGCCGACGCCGATGTGGGCGAGACGATTGATTTTCTTGAGTTCTACGCCCGCGAAGCGCTGCGCGTTGCCGCCGCCACTACGCCTATTCAACTTCCCGGTGAGCGCGACGAGTTGCTGTACATTCCGCTCGGCGTGGGCGCGGTCATTCCGCCATGGAACTTTCCCTTCGCCATCATGGCCGGCATGACGGCCGCTGCCATCGTCACCGGCAACTCAGTGATTCTCAAGCCGTCCAGCGACGCGCCCACCATCGCCGCGCGTTTCGTCGAAGTTTTGGAAGAGGCCGGCATGCCCGACGGCGTGGTCAATTTTTGCCCCGGCTCCGGCGCAACCTTCGGCAACGCCATCGTGGAGCACCCCAAAACCCGTTTCATCGCCTTCACCGGTTCCCGGCCCGTCGGCCTGGAAATTCACCTGCGCGCCGCGCAACCCAAGCCCGGCCAAATCTGGATCAAGCGCACCATCCTCGAGATGGGCGGCAAGGATTCCATCCTTGTCGCCGCTGACGCCGACCTCGACGCCGCTGTTCAGGGTGTGATTGCATCGGCCTTCGGGTTCAGCGGCCAGAAATGCTCGGCCTGTTCCCGGGCCATTATTGAAGCGCCGCTCTACGACGTATTTTTGGAGCGTCTGCGCGAGCGCGTGGCCATGCTCACCGTCGGCGATCCAGTAACCAATCCCAATCTCGGCCCTGTCATCAACCAGGCCGCGCTCAATTCCATGCTGGGCTACATCGAGACGGGCGAGAAGGAGGGCGAGCTGGTTGCCGGCGGCCACGCACTGGAAACCAGAGACGAGGGCTATTTCCTCGAACCAACCATCTTCTCCAAGATCTCGCCGAACGCTGTGCTTGCGCAGGAAGAGATCTTCGGCCCCGTATTGGCGCTCATCAAGGTCGCCAGTTTTGAAGAAGGGCTGCGTGTTGCCAACAACACGGAATACGGTCTTACCGGCTCTGTCTACACGAACGATCCCGACCAAAAGGCTGCCGCGCGGCAGCGATTCCATGTCGGCAATCTCTATATCAATCGCAAGTGCACGGGCGCCATGGTGGGCGCGCATCCCTTCGGCGGATTCAACATGAGCGGCACCGACTCCAAAGCCGGCGGCCCGGACTATCTCACCCTGTTTACGCAGGCCAAGAGCGTCGCGGAAAAACTTTCAGACTCTGTTTCATAAGCCGGTTTGGAACTGAAGCAGGATTCCAGATCACCGCCGACGCTGAAGAATCGACCTGCACTGCCCGATCGCGCAAGGAGCCCTAACTGACCCGATGACGGCCCTCGAATTCACCGTCGTGGTTTGGGCGCTCTCCGTGCTCGCCGGCTTTCTGGGCGCGCTCACCGGCCTCGGTGGCGGAGTGGTCGTCGTGCCCGCGCTCACCCTGGCTCTCGGCGTCGACATGAAGTATGCCATTGGCGCCTCGCTGGTTTCCGTCATCGCCACTTCCTCGGGCGCTGCAGCAGCCTATGTGCGGGAGGGTTTTTCCAACATCCGCATCGGCATGTTTCTTGAAATCGCCACGACGATCGGGGCCATTGTGGGCGCGTTCCTGGCCGCCCGTGTCAGCACCCACGCGCTGGCGATCGTCTTCGGCCTGATTCTGTTGCAAGCCGCGTATTTGTCGTTCAAAGGCTTGCCTGAGAACGCGGAACGCGTGCCATCGGATACGCTGGCCACGCGGCTGCGCCTCGGCGGCGACTTTCCCGTTGCGGGCACGCCTCAGACCTACGGCGTGCGTCATGTGCCGGCGGGATTCGCCATGATGTTCGGCGCAGGCGCGCTTTCAGGCCTGCTTGGCATCGGCTCCGGCGCTGTCAAAGTCATCGCCATGGACCGCATCATGCGCATTCCCTTCAAGGTTTCCACCACTACCAGCAACTTCATGATCGGCGTCACCGCCGCAGCCAGCGCCGGACTTTATCTCAAGCACGGATACATCGACCCACGCGTGGCTATGCCGGTAATGCTCGGAGTGCTTGCCGGCGCCCTGGTGGGAGCCAAGCTGCTTGTGCATATGCGCGTCAAAACGCTTCGCATGGTCTTTGGTGTCGTTATCCTTGCTCTCGCGATTGAAATGATCGTGAACGGCATCACGGGGAAGGTCTAATCGATGAACGACCGCCGTCTCGAAACCATCATCGGCCGGCTTCTCCAAGTCGGCGTCCTGCTGGCTGCTGCCGTGGTGACGATCGGCGCCGTGGCCTATCTCGTCCAGCACCACGCTGACCACGTGGATTATCGCAACTTTGTTGCCGGCGGCCCCGACACTTGCACATTCACCGGCATCGTGCGTTCGGCCGCGCACTTTCAAAGCCTGGGCATCATCCAGATCGGATTGTTATTGCTCATTGCCACGCCGGTGGCGCGCGTCGGTTTGGCGATTGCGGGGTTTGCTCTCGAGCGCGACCGGCTCTACACCGTCGTCAGCGTCATCGTGCTACTGATTCTTCTGGCGAGCCTGATGCACGCAACCTGAGATGTGCCGCGAAGGGAAGAGAAGTTTCCTACGCTACTGCGCCCGGCGAGTTCCGCGCCTCGGCTTCCATCTTGTGGCCGGCTTCGGCCGCGGCCTTGGCAAGCACCCGGTGGTGAATCGTGAACAGCGCCAGCTCCAGCCGGTCGCCCACGCCGGTCTTGTCGTAAATCGAACGCAGATAATTCTTGATTACCTGTTCCGTGGTCTTGAGCCGTTGCGCAATCTCGCGGTTCTTGCAGCCCTGCACAATAAGGGCCACGATCCGCATTTCCTTGGGGGTCAGGCGGTCGCGCACGCGCGTGCCGACAAGATCCTCTTCAGGCGACTCTGGCTGCGCGGTCTGGCTCGGCATCCAGGTATCGCCGCCCGCCACGCGCCGCACACACTCCACCAGCGCCGTCCCTGTCACGTTGCGAAACACCACGCCACGAAATCCCTGCTGCATGTAGCTGGCCGCGTTGTCGTTGTTTTCTATCACCACAATGCCGCGGCTTCCCGTGGTCTCAATCAGCATGGAGAGCCGCGCGAAATCCGGCTGCAGCGACGCCGCAAACACCACAATGGCTCCTGGAAATGTGGTGATCGCGTGGAACATGCGCTCCAGGTCGGTGCATTGCGCAATAATGCGCATGTCCTCGTCCATGGCCAGAACCTTGGCGGTTCCAGCCCGGAAGATCGCTTGCGAATCGGCCAGGATGATCTTGTTCATGGTGTTAACCCTGACTGCATTACCCTTCTCGGGAAAAACTCAGCACTTCAAACCCGGCAACTCAAGCAAACCGCCAACCATTCAAATTCCGCGCGAGCTATCTTCACCCTATCGTCCTTATCAGCCCAAAGACAATAACTCTAATCGGCCAAAAGACAATGACTCTTATTGGCTAAAAGACGATGGCTCCCGGCAGTGCCCGTTCTTCCAACATTGTCTGCTGAATCAGCTTACTCGGCTACCCTCGACACCAGCACAGACCTGTGGTTCCCGCGGATACTTCTATGACCGAGCTTACAGCTAGTTGGCCCCGAAGTCATCAAATCCTTTTACCGGGGCCGCGTAAACCATTAACTAGAAAGGGACAGCCAGGTTATGGGCTATTCTTTGAAAGCGTAGGCGGCGATCGGCGCCAAATTTGACCGGAGGTTTTAAACTCTTACCTATGGCGAGGCCGATCCTCCTGGCAGTTGACGACGACGTGAGCGTCCTTGAGGCCGTGGTCCAGGACCTGCGTCGGCAGTATGGCGAAACCTACCGCGTGATGCGCGCCGCGGGCGGGCAGGCCGCATTGGATACGTTGGCCCAGTTGAAGTCGCGCGACGAACCCGTGGCGTTGATCATCAGCGACCAGCGCATGCCCGGCATGACCGGCGTGGAACTGCTGGAGCGGGCGCGCGAAATTTATCCTGACGCACGCCGCGTGCTGCTCACCGCTTACGCTGACACCGAGGCCGCCATTCGCGCTATCAATACCGCGCGCATTCACTATTACCTCAACAAGCCCTGGGATCCGCCGGAAGAAAAGCTCTATCCCGTCCTCACCGATCTCCTCGAAGATTGGAAGGCGGGCTACCGGCCGCCCTTCGAAGGCCTCCGCATCATCGGCCATCGCTGGTCGCTCAACGACTTTCGCGTGCGCAATTTTCTCTCGCGCAATCACGTGCCCTACCGCTGGCTCGACGTCGCAGCCAGTCCTGAGGCCACTAAGCTTCTCGAGGATCGCAAGCTCGATCCTGCCAAGCTTCCCGTGTTGATCTTTGCCGACGGCTCCGTGTTGGTTGACCCGGACCTGGAGCTGCTCGCCAGCCGCGTCGGCCTGAGCGTTCAGGCCACCCAGGACTTTTACGACCTGATCGTGATCGGCGCCGGTCCGGCGGGCCTCGCTGCCGGAGTGTACGGCGCCAGCGAGGGTTTGCGCACCCTCGTCCTCGAGCCTCTGGCGCCCGGCGGCCAGGCCGGCTCCAGCTCGCGCATCGAAAACTATCTCGGCTTCCCCTCCGGCATTACCGGCGCTGACCTGGGGCGTCGCGCCCACGCCCAGGCTTCGCGATTCGGTGCGGAGTTCGTCACCCAGCGCGCCACCGGCATGCGCATCGCCGGCCAATACCGCTTTGTGCAGCTCTCCGACGGCCGCGAGATCTCCGGCCACTGTGTGCTCCTGGCGCCTGGCGTCCAATATCGCAAGCTCGAGATTCCCGGCGCCGACCGCCTTACTGGCTGCGGCATCTACTATGGCGCGGCTCTGGTCGAGGCCCGCGCCTGCGAGGGGGAAGAGGTCTACATCGTCGGCGGCGCCAATTCCGCCGGCCAGGCTGCCCTCTACTTCGCTAAATATGCCACCAAAGTAACCATGTTGGTGCGCGGAGATGGGCTTTCGACCACTATGTCAAAATATTTGATCGATGAGATTTCTCGCACATCCAATATTGTGATTGAGGCGCAAACCCAGGTGCTCGAGGCCATCGGCAACGAGCGCCTGGAATCGCTGCGATTGCGCGGCCCGGCGGGGGACCCTGAAGTGCCGGCAACGTCGCTGTTTATTTTCATCGGCGCGATGCCCGTCACGGCCTGGCTTCCTTCGTGCATTCTGCGCGACGAGAATGGGTTTGTCTTGTCGGGATCGGACTTGCGCAAAGATGGCAGATGGCCGGAGGTGTGGCGCGAAGCCCGCGAGCCCCTCCTGCTCGAGACCAGTGTTCCCGGCGTCTTTGTGGCCGGCGATGTGCGCCACGGTTCGATAAAGCGCGTGGCCTCCGCAGTCGGTGAAGGTTCCATCGCGGTGCAGTTTGTTCACCAGTATCTGGCGGGGTTTGGGGCGTGAGTTAGAGTACGGGGCCGAGCCCGGGAGAGGCCGGCCAGAAGCAGAAATGATGCATCGCATCCAGAAGGGGCAGCGCGAACCGGAAAAGCAAGATGAGCGAAAGTCCACAATCCATCCAGGTCGAATCGATCCATTTGCGCGACATCGCTGAGGCTCTCTCGCACACCCGCCTCTTCGCCGGGACTCCCTTCAGCGAGATCGGCGGCATCGATCAGGTCGATCGCGTCACCGCAAAAGCCGGTGCCGTGCTCGTCGAGGCCGGCGAGCCCTGGAAGTTTTACTGGCTCGTCCTCGAGGGCGAAACCTGCGCCAAGCGGCCCGAAGGGGATGGAACCTGGACTCTGGTGGGCTCCGCGCGCGCCGGCGACGGATTTGGCGAAACTCCATTGCTCACCTGCAGGACCGCGTCCATGTTCCGCATCTCGGCGGTGCAGGATTCCGTGCTGCTTCGCTTCAGCGAGCAGGATTTCTGGTCCCTGCTTGCTTGCTGCCCCGCGGTGCGCAAAATTGTCCTCGACGACAGCGCACAGCGCTTGCAGACTTATCAGGTCGAGGCATTGCACCGCGAAAAGCTCGTCTCCCTGGGCACGCTCGCCGCCGGCCTCATGCACGAGCTCAACAACCCCGGCTCAGCCGCCAAGCGCGCCGCCTCGCAGCTTCGCGAAAACCTGCTGCGCTTGCAGGAGATCAGTCTGCGCGGCAGCGCGAAACCCAAGACCCCGGATCAGATCGAGTGCATGAAGGGCCTTCTCGAACACGCCCTCCACGGCTGCAACCAGCAGGCCATGAGCAGCGTCGAGCAGGCTGACGCTGAAGAGGCCATGAGTGAATGGCTGGCTCAATCTGGCGTCGAAAATGCGTACACTATCGGCCCCGTGCTGGTTTCCATGGGCTTCGATCGCGAGGAGATCGCCTGCGCCAAGGAACATTTCGATGCCTCCTCGTTTTCCGATGCGCTCAACTGGTTCGGCGCGCTCGTCTCCAGCGTCTCGCTGGTCTGCGCCATCGAAGAGAGCATCGCGCGCATTAATGAGTTGGTGGTTGCAGTAAAGAAATTTGCCTACGACGAGCGCACACCGGGCAAGGAACTCGACGTCCACGACAGCCTGCAAAGCACCCTGACCATCCTCGGCCACAAGCTGCGCCTGAAAGAGATTCAGGTCGAAAAACGCTTCGCGGCCTCGCCCAGCACCATCCGCACCCGCGGCTACGCTCTCAGCCAGGTGTGGACCAATCTCATCGACAATGCTACGGATGCTTCACCGGAGGGCGGGAAGATCGAAATCGCCACGTGGTCCGAGCCCGGCCAACTGGTGGTGTGCATCGGCGATCACGGTTCGGGCATTGCGCCCGACGTCCTACCTCACATTTTTGAGCCGTTCTTCACTACCAAGCCGCAGGGATCGGGCACCGGACTCGGCCTCGAGATTGTGCACCGCATCATCACGCAGAAATTCGGCGGAACGATTAACGTGGAATCGAAGCCCGGAGACACGCGCTTCATCATCCATCTGCCGCTCAGCACCCCCGGCGCGGAACCCGCAGCGAAAAACGAACAGACCACGGCGAAGAGCTGACAGCTAGCGAACCGTCAGGTTCGCCTTCAGCGGCGTATTCGCCGACGAATCTCCCACCATCACCTGGAATTCGCCCGCCGCCACGGTCCATGCATGCGCCTTTTCTGACCAGTAAGAAAACGCGCGCGTGTCCAGCTTCAATTCCACCGTCTTCGATTCGCCCGGATTCAGCATGACCTTGCAGAATGCCTTCAACTGCAAAGGCGGCTCGTTGCCTTCGTCAATCGCCGGGAAGCCCAGGTACACCTCGGCCACTTCGGCCCCGGCGCGCTTGCCGGTATTCGTCACCTTGAAGCTGACCGTCGCGCCGGCGCCGCCCGGCTCCTTGCTCACCTTCAGTGCGTCGAAACTGAACTCGGTGTACGAAAGACCGAATCCAAACGGAAACAGCGGCGTAATTTTATGCGCGGTGTAGGCACGGTAGCCTACCTCCAGCCCCTCGCTGTAATGCGCCGCGCCGTTCACGCCCGGATACTGCGCTGGATTGCTGGCCAACGTATCTTCCACGCTGCGCGGGAAGCTGAGCGGTAGCTTGCCGCTGGGATTCACCTTGCCCGTCAGAATATCGGCCACTGCGTGTCCATCTTCCTCGCCCGGATACCATGCCTCGAGCACGGCGGGCACGCTGTCGATCCACGGCATC
>JBEKEP010000107.1:0-23697 GCA_050013775.1 Occallatibacter sp.
TGCGCCGTGATTTTGGCGATGGGGATGTCGTAGATATCGATGTCCTGCTTGCGGATGAGATCCAGGAGCAGGTCGAGCGGGCCGTCGTACACCTGGTTCACGATGACGGAAAACGGCGACTGCTCGGCGTCTTCGCCACGCGCCTTGAGCGCCGCCGCGACTTTCTCGGCAGTGGTGCGCTCGGGCTTTTGCGCAAAGGGTAGAGTGGGGGAGACTTCTTGTGGCGTGGGTGGTGGTTCCGGCGCAGGCGGTGCGGCGATGATGACGGGCTCGGCAGCTAAGATCGGTTCAGTTTCCAGAGCGGGCGTTTTTGTGTGCGCTCCTGCCGCCTCCGGAGCGGTCACTTCTTCCAGCGCGGCTTCGGCTCTGATTTCGGCGGTTTCGCTCACATCTTCTGCCGATGCGGTTACGGCGATTTGTGTTGTTTCCTCCACAAGAGCGGTCGACGTCGCGGCAGGTTCTTCCGTTGCCTCGGATTCAGATGGGATTTCGGAGTCAGCGATGGGAAGGCCCGCTGCAGGGGCTAAAGCCCCCGATGATTGTGCGCTACTTACGTCACGACTGAAGTCGTGCACTGGCACTTCTTGCTGATCCGCGGAGTGTTGATCCTTCCGGACGGCGGGAGCGGGTCGTTCGGGCACAGGTTCCGGCTCGACCGGTACTGCGACTTTGGCGGACGACTCTTCATTGACCGCAACGGACTCTTTGACCGCAGTGGGCTCCTGGGCGTCAGCGGGCCCGGGATTTGGGGAAGATGGTTTCACTCGACTCTCTTCTTCTTGTAATTCGGTCTTGTCTCTTTCGGCTTCGCGGACGTGGGCAGCGCCATCAACCTTTACTGCGACCTCCGGCCCGGCGGCTTTTCCATTGCGCCGGAATAAACCAAATCCCGAGCGGATTCCGTCGAAAGCAACTGTGAGCGCCCTGCGCCACCACGGGACTGGTCGTTCTATCATTCTTACTTTCCTGGCCGCCGGCGCCGCGCTGCTCTCCGCGGTGCCTTACTGGCTGCCCTTGCTCCGTCCGTCCCGCTCAGGCTTTCGCAGTGGTCAAAGTCATTTTCATGGCTTCGCGCACCTCCACCATAGTTTGCTCGGCGCGTATTGCGGCTCGCCGCGAGCCTTCGTTCAATATTTCCATGGCCTGTGGCTCCGTGATGGCAGCGCGCCGCTCCTGAATAGGTTGCAGCACTTTCATGAGGAAGTCGGCCGCCCAGCCTTTGCACTCGATACAGCCGATGCCCGCCGACCGGCAGCCTTCGTAGACCTTGGCCATGGTCTCCGGCGTGGAGAAGACCTTGTGCAAGTCGCCCACCGGGCACTTGTCGGGATCGCCCGGATCGCTGCGGCGAATGCGCGCGGGATCGGTGACCATGGTTTTGAGCTTCTGGCGCACCACCGGCTCGGGATCGCTGATGAGAATGGTGTTGCCGTAGCTCTTGGACATCTTGCGGCCGTCGGTGCCGGGAAGCTTGGGCGAGGGCGTGAGCAGAACTTTGGGCTCGGGCAGCACTTCGCGGCCGTTCAAGCTGTAGAACTGGTTGAAGCGCCGCGCGATTTCGCGCGTGAGTTCGACGTGCGCCTGCTGGTCCTGGCCCACAGGGACGAAATCCGCTTGGTAGACAAGGATGTCCGCAGTCATCAGCACCGGGTAGCCGAGAAAGCCGTAAGTGGTGAGGTCGCGGTGCTTGAGGTTCTCCTGCATCTCCTTGTAGCTGGGCACGCGCTCAAGCCAGCCGAGCGGCGAGATCATTGCGAGGTCGAGGAAGAGCTCCGCATGCTGTTTTACGCGGCTCTGCAAGAAGAGCACGCATTTTTCTGGATCGAGCCCGGCGGCGAGATAGTCGAGCAGGACCTCGACCGTGTTGGGCGTGATCTGCGAGGTGTCTGCGTAGTCCGTCGTGAGGGCGTGCCAGTCGGCGATGAAGAAGTAGCAGTCGTATTGATCTTGCAGCTTGACCCAGTTGGCGAGTGCGCCCATGTAGTTGCCCAGGTGCAGCTTTCCCGTGGGTCTCATGCCGCTTAAAACGCGCGGCCGTTCGGATCGATTGGGGAGTTCAGACATGATTGCGATTCAAATTCCTTGCGGCGTGCATAAAGGCCGCATGCATGACAATGAAAAACCGGATAAAGCGCTCATTCAATTGTACCGGGAGGGGAACGGCGAGAACCGGCTCTAGATGCTCAGGAGCGCCCGAAAGATGAGCCCGAGGGACGGCCCCAGCACCAGCCTGAGGATGAAGCCGCCCACCAGAAACATCAATATGTAGCTGATCCAGATGTTGATGCCGTCATAGAAGCGCACGGCGTTGTAAGGCAGCATGTTCCGCAGAACGCGGCTGCCATCGAGCGGAGGGATGGGCAGCAGGTTGAAGAAGAAAAGGCACAGGTTGACCTCGATCGCCAGCAAGGCAAGCAGGACCAGGGGCTGCAGTCCGCCTTCAAAAGCCAGCATTCCACCCAAATTCGCATGCACCAGCGCTCGCCCGCCGGGTACTGCGATGCATACTATCGCCAGAATCGTGAAAGCGATGGCGACCAGCAAGAGATTCGAGAAGGGGCCGGCTAGCGTCACGAGATTGTCGTCGCGCTTGATTTTCTTGAAGTTGCGCGTGATGACTGGGGTGGGCTTGGCCCAGCCGATGAGGAACCCGCTGAAGAAGCTGAATCCGATAAACGGCCCGAAGATGCTGAGCGCGGGAATCAGCAGGGTTCCGATGGGATCGATGTGGTACATGGGGTTGAGCGTGATGCGCCCCTGCAGCCGGGCCGTCTGGTCGCCCAAGCGCGAGGCCATCCAGGCATGCGCGCACTCGTGGAAACTGAGCGAAAAAAGGAGCAGGACAAACTCAAAGACGGCAATGGCGAACGCAGCGGGTTGCAAGCGAGTACCCCGTTCCGGCAGCTCCGGCGCATGGCAAAAATGCGAGGAAAAGGCCGAACTCAAAGATTCAGGGTAGCATGGCGGATTGCGGGATTTCTGTGACTGGGCGCGGGTTTCAGCTCTCGATATATTCCCAGAAGGAGTCGGTGAGGTCGGCGCCGAGCTCGGTGGTCATGCGGCGGGCGGCGCGCTCGGCTTCTTCCATGAGGCCGTGCAGGTAATCGCGCGAGCGCGAGATGGCGGCGACGCCGATGGTGGCCGATTGCCAGGTGACGGCCTCGTCAAGCTCGGCCACGGAGACGTTGAAGCCCTGGCGCAACTGGTCCTTGAGGGAGCGCACCACCTGGCGGCGGTCTTTGAGCGACTGGGCGTGCTCGATGCGGATCTCGAGGGTGAGTTGAGCCACCGGCATAGCAGTCTCGGGGGATCACGGACAGTGTAAGGCTGGTTTGACCGGGCGGAGCAAGTTTTTTCGCACGCTTTCACACCCTTTCGGCGATATAACTGCCGATCGGGCAATCCGGCCATCAGTCTGCGAATTGCGCCAGTTGCTCTGGCTTCGGTTTCGGCGTGAAGGCGCTGACGAGGATGAGCGCGGCGACGGCGGCGAAGAGCGCCGGGAAGATAGCGTCACGGTCGGCGAGAATCGACGGAAGATGCAGGAACGTCATGACGCCGGGCGCGTCCCAACCCAGCGTGACCACGGTTCCGGTAGCGATGGCGGCGACTGCGCCCCAAGCCGTAGCGCGCTTCGAATAAAACGCTGCCAGCACCACGGGGGTGACTGCGGCCGAATAAATGGTGTAGGCATAAAGCATTTTGGCCAGAATGCTGGGTGCGTAGAGGGCCTGGTAGAGTGCCCAGGAGCCGAGCAGCACCACGGCGAGACGGGAAACGATGAGGGTGTGCTTGTTCGACGCGCCCGGCGCGATGTAGCGCACGAAAACATCTTCGATGAGATTGCTGGCCGGGGAGAACAAGTAATTCGAGGCCGTCGAAATGACCTTGGCGAAGACCGCGCCCAGCAGCAGCGCGCCCATGAGGGCCGGCAGGCCGTGGCGCGCCGTGTACGGGATGATCTCGTAGGGCTGCGCGGCGACTTCGCCGGTGGGATACAGTGCGGAGCCGATTACGGCGATGGCGACGATCAGCGTCTCAAGCACCACGGTGCCCAGAATCCAGCCGACAACGGAAACTCGCGCGTCGCGCTCGGATTTGGCGGAAAAGAACTTCTGATACATCACCTGATTGCCGAGCATCAACAGCATGGTCGGCACCATAAACTCAAGCGCCTTTACCAGCGTCAAGTTGCCCAGCACTTCAAAATGCGTGGCCGGCAGCGCGGCGTGCAGCCCGCTCCAGCCGCCGGCTTTGGCCAGCAGCATGGGCGTGGCGACGATGCAGATGACGGTGACCAGCGAGCCGATGGCAACATCCATGTAAGCGACCGACGACATGCCGGCCATGGCCGTAGTGACAATGACAAAGATGGCGATGATCCAGGTGCCCCGCTCCGGGGTGAGCGAGTCAGGGAAAATGAGGTGCAGCACATTGCCGCCGCCCTTGAACTGATAACTGGTGATGGCCACGTAAGCGAAGAGAATGGCGATGGTGCCGAGCACGCGCGCGGTCTGGTTGTAGCGCGCTTCGAGAAGATCGGGCAGGGTGAACTGCGCGAATTTGCGGGCGCGCGGCGCAATAAAGTAGATGAGCAGCAGGCCCAGCCAGCCGCCGGCCGGCAGCCACAGCGCGGCGAATCCGTTTTTGTAGGCGTTTTCCGCGCCGGCAAAGAGCGAGCCTGCGCCGATCCACGAAGTGAGCAGGGTGAGAACCAGGACTATGGCGGAAAGCGAGCGTCCGGCGACGAGGTAGTCGGCCTTGGTTTTGACCAGCAGGCCGCGGTGAATGGCCACTGCCAGCAGCGCGGCGGCGATCACGACCAGGACCACGATATAGAGAAGAGACATCCTCGGAGTTCCTCAGCGCGACACGAGAAGATTGAGAGAAGTTTACCGGAGCAAGGCGGGGATGGGCCACGGGAGCAGTGATGTGCGGGCGTGGACGCCCGCACGACGGCCGGTCTAGAGACCGGCGCTACCTCCAACTCACCGCGCTAACTCTCCGTTACCTTCAGATAGGTTGTGTAGGGCGCATCGCCGAGGTCGACGAAGGGCCGCATGCGTAGCGCGCTGGCCCCGGAGCCGGCGATCCACTCATGGCCTTGTGCCGCCGTTTGTTTGGCGGCGAGCAGCGCGGCACGGCCCACGGGTCCGAGCGACGAATCGCCATCGCGCAGCGCCATCAGCACCAGCGGGCCCGTCGCCAGCGCCATCACGTCGGGATGTCGTGCGTCGACGGCTTCAAGCCGCGTGGCAAAGGGCAGATCGAGCTCGATGCGATCGCCGTTCTTCCACTGGCGGCGAATTTCAGCGAAAGTTCCCGCTTCAAGCTGGCGCGAATCGCGCATGCCGCTCGCGGTGAGCGACGCGCCCTTGGCCCACGCGGGAATGCGCAGGAAAACCGAGAACTCGGCAGGCGAGGAGGCGGTAACGTCGAAGCGAATATGGCTCGAGTAGGGATACGCGGTGGACTGCCGCAGGGCGAACTGCGCGCCGCGGGCATTCCAGCGCAGAGTAGAGGGCAGATAGAGGTTCACGTAGACTCCGCGCTCGCTGCGGAAGTAAGCGCTGATGCGGTAATCGGCGGCGATTTGCGGCAGCGTGCCCGAGCAACACGGCCACTTGGCGCCGTAGTAGACCCGCTTGGCTTTGAAGGCGTAGTCGGAGTAGTAAAACGACGAGCCGTCGGGTTGCAGCGGCCGTGCGCCGAGCACGGTGTTGAGGAAGACCTGCTCCATGCTGTCGCCGTAGCGGGGATCGGCGGTGATGCGCAGGAGATAGCGCGCCAGCTTGAAGTGCGCGTAAGCGCCGCAGGGAGTTTCAAAGCTGGCATGGACACTGTTCAAGCTTTCGCCGAGTGCGCCGCTGCCGGGCTCGATGAAGTGCTCGCGCGGACCCCATCCGCCGGTGGCGTAACTCTGCTGCTGTACGAAGTCGAAAGCGTTGGTTGCGGCACGGAGATATTTTTCGTCGCCGAGTGCGAGATAAGCCGTGGCCGCGGAGCCCAGCGCATTTACATGGCTGTAAGCATGGCGGCCGGGAAGCGCATTTTCTCCGCGAGAGAGAGGATCGAAATACTCGTGGAAGATGAAGCGCTGTGCCAGATCGCGGTAACGAGGATTTCCCGTGCGCTGCCAGGCGAGGAACTGGTTTTCCGGCATGGTGTAGGTCTCGTCCCAAACGTGGCGGGTGAAGGTTTCGCCGGCGAGGATGGGCGTTTCCTGGTGCGGCATGGCTTTGGGAGGCAGATAGGGCAGGGCGATATCGGTGGTGCGCGCGAGGATGTCGAAGGCCGCGGGGTGGTGCGCGAAAACATGCGCGTCCGTCAAACCTATGGACAGCTTGTCGTACATGTAACCGGGGAAAGCGTAATTCTGATAGAACCGTCCGATGGGCTCGAGGGTTGCCGCGTAACCGCGGATCATGCGGTCGATCTTGGCATAGGTGGCGGGGTCGCGCGTGACGGCGTACATCCGGGATAGCGCCGAAATCCATTGCCCGAAGGGACAGGCAGCCGCGAAGCCATCGGTCGAATACCAGCCGCCGAGCTCGTCGCCCGGCGTGGCGAGCCCCTCGCGAAAACGAAACGGCCGCAGCAGTCCGTCGTCACTCAAGTTGAGCAACACCTGGCGGCACTGCTCGAATTGCTGCTGCGCCGGCCCGGGCCCGAGATCGACCTGTGCATACTGCACCTGGTTGAGCAGAGTGGGGCGGAAGGCCGGCAACGCCGGGGAAGGCGATGCCTGAAGGCCGGATGGAAGAGCGGCCGAGGCCACGTGGCGGGTGCAGATGGCCGCCGTGGCCGCCGCGCCCCACCGCAGGAGCTGGCGTCGCGAGCAGTTCAAGCGATGTGGTTTCATCGTACCGATTCTAACGTCAGGTGCCTGGGGCGGCGGCCAGGCTTTTGGCGGGCCCGGATCGCGTTTCTGCGCCTGCCCCGTATCTCCCTCGACAACTGCTGCATCAAAAGTAATGGAGCGACGGTTGACGCGCAGCGCGGCTCGCGCTACTCTCGCAATACTGGAATTGGTACTCAACCTCAATCCGCGGCCATGCAGGACACCCCAGAAGTTGGACGCGGTTGTGCCCTGCGCTCTTCGACTCCTTTCAAAATCAGCCGTTTGCCTTGAGCCTGCCATTCGCTTTCGCGCGTGCGGGCGTTGCGAGCGAAAATCGCGCCAGACGAGGCCGAGCCCGAAGGCTGTGGTGGCCCCACTGTCGAGGGCGAGAACGAAGAATGGCGCGATTTGCGCCGCAACCCGAAGGGCTGGGGCCAATTTCCCCCATTTCTTTGTCGCTCGTCGCTCGCAGACACCTGGTATGCGTCGTTCCTCGCTTCGCGAACTGGGAAAAATTGGCTCCCAGCGCCGCGCGCGCCAAAGTGAATGGCAGGCTCTAAAAGCGCCCGGGGGGCGCTTGCGTTCGCGTTGTGCGCGGCAAATTCAATTTAAATACAATTCACCGTCTCGGAGGACATTAACCCTTTGAAGATCGCTTTGGAGATCACGCCAAACCTCGAGCCCCTGTTCGGGACCCGCGATGAAAACCTAAGGCTGATGGAAGACTCGCTCGGCGTCCACATCGATTTACGCTCCGACGCCGTGCACTTACAGGGACCGGAAGACAGCGTGGTCCGCGTGCGGCGGATTTTCGAAGATTTTGAGGCATTGCGCCGCCTCGGCATCCATCCCCACAACGGTGAATTGAACGGTATGCTGCGCCTGGTGGTGGCCGATCCAACGGCGACTTTGCGCACGGTGGCCGAAGCCGGCAAGCAGCGGTCAGCCGGGATTAAGCGCACGGTGCAGCCGCGTTCGCTCAACCAGCGCCGCTACGTGGAGGCCATCGAGCAAAACGATATGGTCTTCGGCGTGGGGCCGGCGGGCACGGGCAAGACCTACCTGGCGGTGGCGATGGCTGTAGCGGCCATCAACGCCAAGCGCGTCAGCCGAATCGTTTTGGTGCGGCCCGCGGTGGAAGCCGGCGAGCGGCTGGGCTTTTTGCCCGGCACTCTGCAGGAAAAGATCGATCCCTATCTGCGCCCGCTCTACGACGCGCTCTTCGACATGATCGACGTCGAGAAGGTGGACAAGATGCTGGAGCGCAACGTGATCGAGGTGGCTCCGCTGGCCTTTATGCGCGGGCGCACGCTCAACGACGCGTTCATCATTCTCGACGAGGCGCAGAACACGACCATCGAGCAGATGAAGATGTTCCTGACGCGCATGGGCAACAACTCGAAGGCGGTCATCACAGGCGACATCACGCAGATCGATCTGCCCAACCCGCGCAAGTCGGGATTGCTGGACGCGATCAATATTCTGGACGGCGTGGAGGGCATGGCCTTTTGCCACTTCGAAGAGGGCGACGTGGTGCGCCATCCGCTGGTGCAGCGCATTGTGCGCGCCTATGAAAGCGCCCGGCCGCAACAGCAGGAGTTGCCGCTGGAGGGCGCAATCACGGTGGGCGTTGCGGAGAGAGACGACCGGCAGGACGGACAGCCGAAGCATCCGGCCAAGCCGCAAGCTCGTGCTCAAGCGGCTGTTAAGTTGGGCGCTTTTAGGTTTCACACTGATTTGTCGGTGCGAGGCCCGAGCGCAGGCCTATGTTGGGCCAACGCAACTCGGTCCTTATCAGATCGAAAAGGACTTCTTGGTTAAGACTCTATTCGGTGTCCTTGGTGATCCAAAAATCAAAAATAATAGAGGAGTTTCCTGTTTCCAGTCTGGAAATGAAGCGTACCTTTGGGTTTCCGAAATGGCCCACGAATCGAAGTTTGTGGGCAGCATACTGCTGAGTGATTTTCCCAATTGTGTTCGCGGCCCAGTTCAAGTTACCTCGGAGGCTCTCCGGGCATGGAAGACCAAGGTGGGTGTTGGCCTTGGGAGCACCAAAAAGAACGTTTTGAGCACATATGGCAAGCCATCGAGAGACGACTTCGTTAAGGGCGTCGACTACCGATGGATTGTCGACGGTGATTATCGCGATGGGCACTATTCGAGCAAGCCTATGCCGGAAAGAGGGGAAGAAGTTTTGGTCTATATTGGCGCTGATACCCTCGATACGGCAGAATTTGGGATACGCAACGGAGTTGTGACATGGATACTGCTCTCAGAGAACGAGTAGGCAAGGTCCATCTCCTCGCCACAACGCACTTAGCTGTGAACTCCCGCCCGCGTAGAATAAGAGCTACCCGAGCCGCACTGCACGGCCCGGCGCACGATGATCCTCATCGACCCAGAGCTGTTGCCTGACTCGCCGCCGAAGTCCGTTTCGGCGAAGCCTTCTGCTGGGTCTGCGAAGGCCCAGAGGGCGAAACCGCTCCGGCTGCCCTCCACGCGATCCTTAGCGCAATTCTTGACGCAGGCACAAGCCGCGGTGCGGCTGCGCGGACAAGTGACCGTGCTGCTGACCGGCGACGCGACGATGCGCGACCTGAACCGGCGCTTTCGTGGCAAGAACAAGGCGACGGATGTGCTTTCCTTCCCTGTCGAAAATCTCGTCCAAAACCAAGAAAAGAGCCAGGAAAAAGGCGACGTGGCGATCAGCGTGGAGACGGCGCAGAGGCAGGCGGCGGAGCAGGGACACTCGCTCGCCATCGAGATCAAGGTGCTGATGCTGCACGGGCTGCTTCACCTGGCCGGCTACGACCATGAAACTGATGCGGGCGAGATGCGGCGACGCGAGCGGAGTTTGCGCACGGAGCTCGGGCTGCCGCCGGGTTTGATTGAGAGGTCAAGAAGCGGGTCAGTCCGCCGCGGCGGACGAGTGAGCAAGCCGGCGCGGAGGCGAAAGCCATGACGCCGCTCCAAATCCTATTCGTTACCGCGCTTGCGGTGGTGGCTACGCTGGCCTCGTACATCAGCCGCATCTACTCCGAGTTCGGGAAAATTCTGAGCCGCGAGGTGCAGGAGAATCTGGACGCGTGGGAGGAGCGGATTGAGCCGCATCTCGGCCTGAGCCGCGAGCACGCGGCGTTGTGCGCTGCGGTCCTGGTGCAGCTTACGCTTGGTCTCATCGCGCTCGAGTTTGGGTCGATTCTTTTTGGCCACGCGGCGCAGTTCGGCGAAGCCCGCCCGGAAGAGATTGCGCAAGCGGTCATGGGCGTGGTACTGGTGGTCATCTTTTGCAACCAGCTGATCCCGTCGCTGCTCTTCAACCGCACACGCGGACTGTGGGCGGCGCGACTGCTGTGGCCCATCGTCATGTTGCTGTGGCTGGCGACGCCGGTTACGGTCTTCATCCGCTTTTTCTTTTCCGTGGCGGAGCTGGCCGAGGCGCCGGCCAATCCCGAGGAGCCCGCGCCCGACGTGGAAGCATTGATCGAGGCCGGCGAGGAAGAGGGAATCCTGGAGCAGAGCGACCGCGAGTTGGTGCGCTCGGCGGTGGAGTTCGGCGACATGCTGGTGCGCGAGGTGATGACGCCGCGGCCGGAAATCTTCGCCGTCGCGGAATCGATCACGCTGGAGCGCTTTCTGGAGCTGCTGAAACAGCATAATTACTCGCGCGTTCCGGTCTACTCCAGCTCGCTCGACAACATCAAGGGGCTGGCGTTTGCCCACGACCTGCTGCAAATCAGCGATGAGGCCGCGCGCACACGCACTGTGGGCACCATTTTGCGCTCCGCGGCGTTCGTACCCGAGACCAAGCGCGGCTACGAGCTGCTGCGCGAGATGCAGCGCGAAAAGCAGCACATGCGCATTGTGATTGACGAGTATGGTGCGGTATCGGGGCTGGTGACCATTGAGGATTTGCTGGAGCAGATTGTGGGCAACATCCGCGACGAGCACGAAACCGATACGCAGATCGAAGAGCCGCAACGCGAGCCCTCGGGCTCATGGCTCGTGCCGGGCAGCTTCCCTGCCGATCAGCTGGGCGACCTGGTGGGCGAAACCGCGGAGCCGGGCGAAGAATACGAAGCGACGACACTGGGCGGCCTGGTGAGCGAGATTGCGGGGCGCATTCCCAAGGCGGGCGAAACGGTGGAGTTGGAGCCGCTGGGGTTGCGCGTGGAGATCGTGGCGTCGACGGGACGGCGCATCGAGCGCGTGCGGTTGTTTCCGCCGACGGCACGACTGCCGTTTCCGAAGGAAGGCTGAAAGCTTCCGGTGCTTACCGGAGTGGGCGCAGCAAACTCGTTCAAGCAGATTCCTTCGCGCGGCGCGCCTTCCACGCACGCCACTCTTCGGCCGTAATCTCCCAAATCTCAGACGGCGACCGGCCGCAGACGTAATCCCGCTCTTCGGCGCCGACGAGGCGCATGCCCTGCTTCTCAGAGATGCGGCGCGAGGTGGTGTTGTCGCAGGCCTTGGCGACGCGCAATACCGGGAAACCAAGCAACTCAAACCAGAAATCGTTTGCCCAGGCACAGGCTTCGCTCATCAATCCCTTTCCCTGCCATTCGAGACCGAGCCAAAAGCCGCGATTGTCGTGCGGACCGCGGCGGAGATTGATCACGCCGATGACGCGCTCCGGCGCGCTCTTCAGACGCAGCGTCCAGATCCATTCATCGCCGCGGGCGATGGCGGGAAGGGCGAAGTCGCGAATGAATTGGAATGCGCCGTCGGCGGGATAGGGCCAGGGAATCACGTTGCGCAGGTAACGCACGATCTCCCAGTGCGGAAATAACTCCTGGATTTGCGGTGAATCGCTGATGGAGAGCGGACGCAGGATGAGCCGCTCGGTTTGGCCGCTGGGAATTTGGCCTTCGGGCGTCATGCGGCGATGTTAGCAGTGTTTCAGGGCTCCGTGGCGGCGTTAGAGCGCCCCATCCGCGATAATGAGGGATGGAGCATCGCGCGTGAAATCTGGATTTGTTGCCATCCTCGGCCGGCCTAACGTGGGCAAAAGCACCCTGCTGAACGCCCTGACGGGCGAGAAGGTGGCCATTGTCACGGCCAAGCCGCAGACCACGCGCAACCGCATCATTGGTGTGCTGGAAGTGCCGGCGCGCAAGGGTCAGCATCCGGCGGCGCAGATCGTATTTGTGGATACGCCGGGCGTGCACAAGCCCGCTTCGCAGCTCGACCGGCGCATGCTGCAGGAGGTGCACGAGGCGTTGGAGTCGCGCGACCTGGTGCTGGTGCTGATGGATGTGACGCGGAGGGTCCGGCTCACTGACTCAACGAGCGCCAAAGGCAAAGGCGGCTTCGACGCATCGAACGAGGACGAGTTTCTTTTCTCGCTGATCCGCAAGCTCGATTGCCCTGCATTCCTGGTGCTGACCAAGATCGACCTGGTGCGCAAGGACGAGTTGCTGCCCCTCATCGAATCGCTCACGAAGCAACATAAGTTTGCGCAGGTGATTCCGGTAAGCGCGCGCAAGAACGACGGCCTGGATGTGCTGGTGCGCAAGATCGTGGATGTGCTGCCGACAGGCGAGCGCTACTTTCCAAAAGACCAGTACACGGACCAGCCGGTGCGCTTTATGGTGGCGGAATTGATTCGCGAAAGCATTCTTCTCGAGACCGGCGAGGAGGTTCCTTACGCGTCGGCCGTAGTGATTGAGCGCTTTGAAGAGCCGGAGGGGCAGCCGAGGCCGGGCAAGAAACCGCTGACGCGGATCAACGCCGCGATTTACTGCGAGCGCACGGGGCAGAAGGCGATTTTGATCGGCAAGGGAGGATCGAAACTGACGGCGATCGGGACCAGCGCGCGCCGCAAGATCGAATCACTGCTCGGAACGCATGTGTACCTGGAGCTGTACGTGATTGTGGAGCCCGGCTGGCGCGAGTCGAGGGCTTTTGTGGAGTCACTCGACTGGCGCAATCAGCTGGAACGGCTGGCAGAGAAGCAGCCCGGCGACGAAGAAGAATCCTAGTGCAGATCAGGGAGCGCATCGCGCAGCAACAGAGTCTCGACGTTGTCTCGATCTGAGCCAATCTGTTGCGCCAGGGCTGCGTACTTCGGATCGTGGTAAGCGGCGGCTGCACGCAGGAGCGTAGGCTCCAAGGCGCTGGCATGGAAGCCGGCGATTTCCTGATAGTCCCATTTCTTCTGGCCGGCTGCGTAGGGCTCGAGGAAGTCGATGGCGGCGCGAATGGAGCGGCCATCGGCAGTTTTGAAGTTCCAAAGGTCAACTCCCACTTCATCGCCGAACGTGGCCAGCTTGCACAGGGCCTCAAGGCTCATATTGCTGTAGCCCCAGGCTTTGGTGCGCGCCAACTCCAGCGGTTCACGCCCGTCCGGCTCGATCTGCACGGTGATGCGGCGCGTCTTCACGCTCTCCAGAGTGTCAATGGCCTCCTTGCGATCGCCGAGGAAGAGTTCCATCGAGGTAACCTGCACGTCGTACCAGTTGCCATGATTGTTCTTGGCCGCGTCTTCATCCATTCCATTCTTGCTGGTGCGCATCCAGTGCAAATACTGCGTGAACCAATCGTGGAGGCCCTTGTCGTCGGTCGCTGTCCATGCGGTTGAGCCGGCGAGCAATCCAATGGCATCGACGGCATCGACCAGCGGACGCGTGTCAATGATGCCGATGCCCCGACCGGTGTTCACGCCCATAATGGCCTGAGCGAATTCGAGATTGGGATTCATCTTCGTCGCGGGATCGAGAAACCATGTGCGCAGCAAAAGCGCGGCGCGGTTGGCGTAGTCCGCGTTGCCGGTGAAATACCATGCTAAGGCCAGGGCGCGCGACGCTTCGCTCATGCGCCCGAACTCTTCGTGATCAGTGATTTTGCGGTTCTCGGGATTGGTTTGGCCATCGTGGCGAATGTAGGGAAGACCATCGGGCTTCGAAGGATCGGGCCAAAAGTAGGTGGCGCGGCTCATGTAATCGTGCTTATCGCCGCTAGGCGGCACAACCGGCTTGTCCATCACCGAGAACGGGCCCTCGGTCATAGCGCGATCGGCAGCGGCCACGGCAGCGCGAACAACTTCCTGCCTGCGTGGATCCTTGGCATCGGCAGCGCGTAGAGTCGCGAGTTCCTGCGCGTTCAAGAGAAAGACGCGGGGCGGGGCGGGGTTGGCAGTTTGCGTGGCCGGCTTCTGCGCGGCTGTGGGCAGGGTGATCGCGAGCAGTAGGGCAACAGTTATGGCATTCCATCTAAGCGGCGTAAGCATTGAAGAATTCAACCTCCTGGGGCGATGTGGGACGGTGTGGGCGAACGACGAGCGACTTCTGGAGCAGCAGCGTTTCACAAGGAAACGGTTACAAATGCGGGCGCAAGTCCTTCACTGGTGACGCCGGCAGTACAGGCGCCGCCATGGCAGCGAATGGAGATTTGCGCACGGCCGTTGTAGAGTTGCACGACACGCGAGCCGGTGGACGTGCCCTGGTTGTCGATCAAGGATCCGCCGCCGGCGAGGGAAAAGCGCACCACGTTCCTGGCGTCGAGACAGAGCACACCTTGGGCATCGAAAGCCGTGGCTTCAATGGTGACGACGTCTTTGTCGCGGGCCATCTGCGCCAGGGCAAAACGCGCGGGCTTGCCCCACTTCGCGGTCTGGTACTCGAACTCGACTTCATCGCTGACCGTGACGCCATTTTTGATGGCGACGACGCGCAGATGATTTTTGCCGGGAGCGAATTTGACCGCCCAGCGGAGGCCGGCGGCCGGAAAATCCTGGCTGTTCCGCTGCCGCGTGCCGGCGGATTCGCCATTAACGAAGAGTTCGGCCGTGGAGCAATTGGAATAGACCTTCACCATGCGTGCCTGGCCCTCCGCGCCCCAACGCACCGGCCATGTGTGGCCGTAGATGTGCGCCATGGGCTCTTCGGTCCAGTAAGACTGGAAGACGTAGTAACCTTCCTTCTTCGTCATGTCGCGCTCGATGACGCCCTTCTGGTTCACGCGCGGCACGGGATCTTCGACACGCAAGGGCGTGGTGAAATCCTTGAAGGCCCATTGCGCCGATCCGGTGAGCCATGGCAGTGTCTCCTGCACCTTGAGATACCAATCGAAGAGATCGCAGGCGTAGGTTTCAGACCAATCGCTGGCGCGCGAGACCGCAGCCCTGGCTCCCTTTTCGAGCGAGTCCGGCGTGTTCTCAGAAAGATCCGAGCCAAAGGGGGCCTTCGCCACCGACTCCGGCATTTCAGCGTGGCGGCGCGCATGGCTGTCAGCGCCCCACTCGATGTGCACGAAGCGTTTGGCCAGCGCGTGCTCCTTTTCGAGGGCGCTTTGATAATCGGTGTAGACGCCGCTATACCAGCCGGCCCAGATGGACGGCGAGTAGACGTCGGGAATGTCGCTCGCGAAATCGCAACGGCGCAGCGAGGTGAAGCGCGACGGGTCCATCTCGTGAGCGAGGTCACCCATCTCCTGCATAAAGCCGCGAATTGCGACCTTGTCCAGCGCCGGATACTCGCCGGGCCAGTCATCCTCGTTGCCCAGGCCCCACATGAGCACGCTGGGGTGGTTGAAGTGCTGGTCGATCATGTTGGCGAGCATAAGGCGCGTCTGATTCTGCCATTTTTCGTCGCCTACGCCGGAACGGCACCACGGCGCCTCTTCCCAAACCAGAATGCCGAGTTCGTCGCAGAGATCGAGCACCAGTTTCGACTGTTGATAGTGGCCGAGGCGGATGAAATTGGCGCCCATGGCCTTGACCAGCTCCATCTCGGTGCGGATGAGCGCGTCAGGCTCGGCGGCTGCGAAGCCGGCATGGTCCATGTGACGCTGCGTGCCGCGCAGCAGCAGGCGCTCGCCGTTCAGCTTGAAGGGCCCGTGGTCCACAAACTCCGCGTGGCAGATGCCGAAGCGGTCATTCACGGCGCTCTTGCCGTAGGGAGTGGTGAGAGTGACGCTGCAGCTGTAGAGATTAGGATGCGCGGGCGACCAGAGCGTGGGCGAGGCAATGCTGGTGGATGCGATTTCTGCTTCGGCGTCCGACGCGGCCAGCGATTTTTCGATGTGTGCGATGGTCTTGCCGGCGGCATCGGCGATTTCCACGGTGAGCGCGGCGTTGCCGGAAAACTTCGCGGGGTTATAGAGGCGGGCCGTCACCTTGACCGTGGCCGCGGAGCCGGGGACAAACGATGGCGCAATGTGCACGGCTTCCAGAGAGACCGCTGGCACATAGGCCAGATGAACGTGACGATAGAGGCCGCCGTAGAGGCTGAAGTCGCTCAGGTCGGAGGGAGACCGCTCGAGATTCTCCGAGTTGTCGCAGAGAACGGCGACAGGAACGCCACTTTGGCCCGCAGGCGCGGCCGCAACTGCGTCGGTAATGTCGAACACGAATTCGTCGTATCCACCCACGTGCGAGCCGACCATCGTGCCGCCGACATACACATGCGAAGATTGCCCAGCACCCTCGAAGTACAGCAGCGTGCGGCCATCTTTGATGGGGTTCGCGATGGGCAGATGGGTGCGATACCAGCCGTGACCGCGATAGTACGGCGTATCGGGATCGCAGGCGTCGTAGTCGTTGAAGCAATGAGGCAGCGAGACTTTTTCCCAGACTGCGATCTCGTCGCCGCGCCAAACCTCCCAGGGTCCGTCGAGCGCGCCGCGACAATACTCCCACCCCGAGTCGAGACACTGTGAGGCCGAACAAGCCTCGGCGTTGGCGAGCACCGGACGCACGAGGGATGCCGGCAGCGCGAATCTTCCCTTTGAGGCTGCTGCAACTGCGGCCATCGACTTTAAAAAGTGCCTGCGCGAAAAATGAAATGAGTGCGGCATAGTTTTTCTAATCCGTGATCCAAGGCCGCGGCAATTGCTTTCTGGCAAGAAAGGCGAGTGGTGCGGCCTGGAACCGAACCCATGGTTCCGTCAAGCTCTTATGTTTTTTCTCATCGTTGATGAGCGCAGCGCGAACTGCAACGATCTAAACCGACGCCCCCGCCTCCGCGGGGAAGTATGTCCTATCCCTTGCGGGGCCCCGTTCTCCGGTTTCTCCGACGCGTGGAGGCACTGCATCGGAGTTGGTCATAAACCGGCGAACGGAGCTCTCCGCGACTGCACGCCAGGATCCGCTAGAAGTTGAGCCGCAGCGAGAATTGAACCTGGCGAGCGGAGTTGTTGGAAGTGGTTGTGAGATTCTGCGTACCGTCGCTTCCGCTGGGGCCCACAGATCCCTGGTTGTTGAACAGATTGAAAATATCCATGTTGAAGCGGAGATTGACCCGCTCCGTGACCGGAAAGACCTTGAACAGCGAAGCGTCGTTGACGAAGTTGAACGGTCCATCGAGGACAGTCTTCGAGAACGGGTTGGCACCTGCCCAGCTGCCGCTGCTCGATGAACTAGGGCTGGGCGCGTAGGCGATCGACACTGCTGTCGCCTGCGAAGCGCCGGGAACGATGATGCCCACTTCGTTGCTGCCGTAGTACTGATCGGTCACCGCTTTGCCGGCGACGGGCGCGGCGCATGCTGTGTCCATCGGCGTTTGGTAGGGTGTGTAGTTCGATGGCACGGTGGTGGTCGCAGTGATGCCCGCGCCGCAGGTGTTGCTGGAAATCGTCGTGGGCGGGATGTATCCGTTCCACCACAGGTAGTTGGTGTAGCACTTGCCGGTACGGCAATCGGTGATCGGATGCTGGTGCTTGTAGACCTGCAGCGAGCTGGTCGGTCCCCAGTTGGTTGCGGTGATGGTGAAGTCGCTGGAGTAGAGATTGGCGTCACCGGCGATCTGGTAGCCGCCAACGATCTCGTCAACGAGGCGATTGGCGCTGCCGAAAAACTTCTTCCCGCGGCCCATGGGCAAGTCGACGATGTATGTGTATTGGAGCTGCTTTTTGGGCGTTGCCGTATCCACGACGCCGTAGTTCTCGAACTTGTCGAGCGCGTGGTAGAAGGCCCAGCTGGGAGTGCCTGTGGGTGGCTTCGGCGGCAGGGCCATGGGAATCGCCGTGCCTGCTACCGTGTCCGGCGTGTTCTTTGTGGTGCATCCGACGCCGGTTGTAACGGTGGTGCAGAGCGGATAGCCGACGGTGGTGTTGGCCGCAGCGGTGGTCAGGTAGTTCTCGTAGGGATCCACCTGATTATCGCGGCTCCAATTTCCGCCGTTGCGCAGGTTCTTCTGCCAATCGAACATGACCTGCCAGGCGATGCCGTGGTGATAGAGCTTCTGGTAACTGGCTTGCAACTGATTGTCGTTGGACCAGCCGCTCTTCTGGCTCATGGAATTGCCGCCCCACGTGGTTTGATCGTAGGGTCCGGTGGCCGTGCTGGAATAGGTGTTGGCCTGCGAGGTCCCGATGACCGAAGACCCGCCGCTCGGCACCGCATTCACGCCGTTCTGCATCTCCCACACAAAGTTGGAGGGGTGATTGTTGTAGTAGAAGTACTGATCGAGCCGGCTGCCATGCGAAAACACATAGCTGATGCGGATGGCCGAATTCCACTTGGTGGGTTGCTCGATGGTGAAGTTAATGTTGGTGGCACGGTCGACCGGGTAGTCGGGATTGATGGCAAAGTTTCCGAAGCCCGGCAAAATCGAGGTGGTGGAGCTGCTGTTGACCGCGCTGCTGGAATTGACGCCCATGACCGGCATGGAGCCCACGGGGTTCGAGGGCGAGCAGTTCTGCGGATAGGTTGAAACGCCCGATGACGTGCTCTGCACCGCGCGCAACTCGTAGCTGGAGATGCAATCGGGCGATTGGCCGGCGGAGTTGAACTGCATCTGATAGTTGATCTGGTAAGGATTGTTTCCGGCAACGTTCTTGACGGAGCTGCGGAACGGAACCGGGAAGGCATAGATTCCATAGCCGCCGCGCAGGACTGTTCCCCAATGGCCAAACGGCTGCCAGGCCACGCCGACGCGCGGCATGAGAACAAGATTGTCGTCGTTGATGAGCTTGTCGGGCAATCCAGCCTGTGAGGCGGTTTCGAATTTGGCGCCATCGAACTGGTCGTTGTTGATAGCGGCCTGGGTCGTGTATCCCTCCGAGATCAGCGTGGCGACGGGAGCGCCCAGGACCATGGCGTCGTTCTTTAGGTCGAAGCCGGTCATCAGGCCGTATTTCTCCCACATGGCCGGATGGGCTTCATAACGGAGGCCCAGGTTGAGAGTCAGGTTCCGGGCTATACGGTAGTTGTCTTGCACGTAGGCGTCGAACTCCATGTCGTGCATGTGTTGGTACGAAGCCTGCTTGTTCACGCTGTAGATCTGCGGCGCGCCGATAAAGAAATCGGCGTTGAGCTGACCGGTATTGGTGACGCTGGAGTAGGCGCTGGGGCTGCTGGACGAGTTGAGCAACGCCGTGCCATAGCCGTTGAACTGGATGTTGTCCTGGGCTTCATCGGGCCGGGAACCGAAGCGCTCGTGACGGTAGCGGCCACCGAACATGAGTTGGTGCTTACCCACGGTCTTCACTAGATTCTCGTCAAGGTTGTCGATGATCTGGGTAACGCCGTAGATGAACTGCGTTCCATCCACCGGGAAGACGATGTTTTCGAAGTACGGGAAGCCGGGCTCGCCAAAGTTATTGGGGAGTCCCATGTCCGTTTCGAAATTCGCCAACGGGGTACCACCGGCGTTGTTCTGCTCCTGGAACCACTGCTGGCTGGCAACGGTTTCGGAATAGAACGTGGGCGAGAAGACGTGCGTGAAACCAAGGGAGACGGGAAGCATGAAGTATTGGTAGAAGGTGTCGCCGCTGGCGTTGGCCGGATAATTGACGCCATTCACTGAGGCGGCGATCGTCGCAGGCTGCGCCGATGGCTGGTTGCGCAGCACGGTCTGTGTTTCCGGAGTCATGGTGAAGCGCAGGTAGGCGCGGTTGTTTTCGTTGAACTCGTGATCGAGGCGGAAGGTGTAGGTGGGGGCGCGCAACTCGGTGGGATTGTTCGCGCTGAGGTTGGTTCCCAGGAGCGGATTGACGCTGGAATACTGCGGGCTGGGAAGCGGCGAGATGGCATTCACGACTTGTGCCGTAGGAGACTCGCGGTTGAGTGGGATGCAATTGGTGTCGCCGTTGCAGTTGGAGGGACCGGCGCCCGGACCTTCACTGAACTCACTGGTGAAGGTCTTGCGCGTCCAGGTGCCGCCGGTGTAGGTCGTCGTGTTGGGGTCGTAAAGGGTTTGCAGAGCGCCCGATGAGCCGATCATGGTGCTGAAGTCGCCGTTGCGCCACATGGTTGATGGCACGGTGGCGGTTTCACCGGCGATGCTGGCCAGCGAGTAGCGCTCATAAGCGAAGAAGAAGAAGGACTTGTCTTTGCCATGGTAAACGTGCGGAAGAACGATGGGTCCGCCTACCGATCCACCGATTTCGTTACGGATATACGGCGGCGCCACGAAATTACTCGGGCTCTGGCGTTGCTTTGCCGTGCCCCAGTAGGAGTTGCGCGCCGTCCAGAACAGCGAGCCGTGCAGGCTGTTGGTGCCGGACTTGGTGGTGATCACGCCGGTTGCCGGCGTTGCGTATTGCGCGGTCGTGCCGGTGGTCTCCACGCGCATCTCCTGAATGGAGTCGGGATCGGGAAACTGCGCCTGGCCGACGTGGCCGCCGCCGAATTCGCGGCCTTCGAGGGTGACGCCGTCCGCCACGTACTCCATTCCATAGCCCATCAGTCCGTTGGCGCATTGTCCGTTGGAATCCTGGTTGCAACTTCCCAGTCCAGGCGTGGTCTCTGCGGCCAATTGCAGAATGTTGCGCCCGTTCATCGGTAGCTGGTTGATGCGCTGGTTCTCCAGCGTTGACGCGATGGCGCCGTTGTCGGTGGTGGTCAACTGTACCGTATCCGCATTGACTGTCACTTGCTGGGTCACGTTGCCCGCGACCATAGCCGGACTGATCTCTGCGTTCTGTGCCACCAGTAGTTCGATGGATTGCTTGTAGGTTTTCATGCCGGGCACGGTGATGGTCACCACATAGGT
The DNA here is from genome assembly GCA_050013775.1 of Occallatibacter sp. Taxonomy (GTDB): domain Bacteria; phylum Acidobacteriota; class Terriglobia; order Terriglobales; family Acidobacteriaceae; genus Telmatobacter. The sequence continues at coordinate 20,776 of JBEKEP010000107.1, forward strand.
GCCCGTGAACAGATCCGGAATTTGGTAGAAGCCGACAGCGTTCGACTTCGTATCGGTCGCGATGCCAGTTCCCTGGTTGACGACGTGAACGGCGGCTCCGGGGATCACTGCTCCCGTGGAGTCAGTAACGGTGCCCTGGATGGAGCCGGCACCGCTTTGGGCGATCGCGGTGGCGCAGCACAGAGCAATTCCGAGTACGACGGCAATTGCCATGAAAGTGCGTTTCGAATTACTGGATAGATAGGTCATTTCAGCGTAATTCCTCCTGAAGTTTGTTGCCTGGAGCGGTTGCTTGGTGCTTGCATGTGAGATCAATCACAATTTTGTACGTTCGATCCCTCGCTTCCGCCTGTAGCAAACAGCACAGGTGGATTCGAGGCGGAGCTTTGCTGCGACCGGGCCGTTCTACAGAGGTTGAAAGGGGGTTGACAAGTGACTCACCGTTTGCACCCGTCATGCATTGATTTATCTAATTGCAATTAAACTAATTAACGCGCAGATCAAATCCTGTGACAAACGTCCCCTTCACGGCACTTAAGAGGCTTAACTTTCAAGGGAGAGCTTAACGAGTCGGCAATTTAGCGGAGGATTCTGAACGAGCCGGGCTCCGGCGCGGGTGCGCCGAAATCGGAGTCGAAACCAAGATGCAGTTTCGCCGCTTCGGACATCCGGCTCTTGTCCCAGGGCGGATCGAAGACCACTTCGACCTTGACCTCGCGCACCTCAGGCAGTGCGGCGAGTTTGCGCTCGACCTCGGCCTTGATCACGTCGGACATGCTGCATCCGGGAGCGGTGAGGGTCATGCGCACCTCGATGCGCTTGCCGCCGTTTTCAGCAGGCAGCGCCGCGGCCGCATAAATGAGGCCGAGATCGACGATGTTCACCGGGATCTCAGGATCGCGCACGGTCTTCAACTGCTTCCAGATCATATCCTCGTGGAATGTCTCAGAAGCGGGAGCGGGGCTCGAGTTGGAAGGAAGATCGGCTGCCACGGAATGTCCCTGCTATTCGGTCGAGACTGGATCGTGCTTGTTTTCGAGGGCGGATTGCAGCGTGTGCCAGGCGAGCGTGGCGCACTTGACGCGGGCGGGGAACTTGGAAACGCCGCCGAATACGGCCATCTTGCCGAGCTCGTCGGCATTGGCTTCCTTGTCCTTCCCAGTAACCAGGCTGTGGAATTGCGCGAAAAGCTTCTCGGCCTCCACTTTGGTCTTGCCCTTCACCATCTGCGTCATCATCGAAGCCGATGCGCGCGAGATCGCACAGCCGGATCCCTGAAAGCCGATCTCGTTAATCTTGTCACCGTCCATATCGATATAGACGGTGCAGCGGTCGCCGCATAGAGGGTTATATCCCTCGGCTTCGTGATTCGCGGACGCGGGGCGGCGAAAATTCCGCGGCGCCTTGCTGTGTTCGAGAATCACTTCCTGATAAAGCTCGCCCAGCTCTGACGTCACGCAAACACCTCAAGCGCCCTGTGGATTCCATCCACCAGCGCGTCCACATCCTGGCGCGTGTTGTACACCGCAAAGGAGGCGCGAGCCGTAGCGGCGATTCCGAAACGATCCATGACCGGCTGCGCGCAATGGTGGCCGGTGCGAATGGCAATGCCGTCGCGATCGAGGATAGTGCCCAGATCGTGGGGATGCACGCCCTCCATCACGAACGACAGCACGCCGGCACGCTCGCGCGCGGTTCCGATGAGCCGGACGCCGGGCAGAGCGCCGACTTGCTCTGTGGCGTAGGTCAACAGGTCGTGTTCGTGCGCCTCAATTTTGTCCATGCCCAGTTTGGAAACATATTCGAGCGCCGCGCCCAGGCCGATGGCGCCGGCGATGTCGGGAGTGCCCGCCTCGAACTTGTAGGGCACCACGTTGTAGGTCGTCTTTTCAAAGGTGACGGAGCTGATCATGTCGCCACCACCTTGGTACGGCGCCATCTCCGCGAGGATTTCTTCTTTCCCATAGAGCACGCCGATGCCCGTGGGCCCGTAGACCTTGTGCCCTGAGAAAGCGTAGAAGTCACAGCCCAGAGCCTGCACGTCGACAGGCAGATGCGGAACAGCCTGCGCGCCATCCACCAGCACAGGCACGTCGTGCGCATGCGCGAGCTGAACGATTTTGCGGATCGGGTTCACCGTGCCCAGGGCATTCGACACATGAGCCACGGCCACGATACGCGTGCGCGGCGAAAGCAGTTTCTCGAATGCGTCGAGCTCGAGTTCGCCGGCGTTGTTGATGGGCGCAACGCGGAGATGTGCGCCTTTTTCCTCGCACAGCATTTGCCACGGCACAATGTTGGAGTGGTGCTCCATGGCGGTGATGAGCACTTCGTCGCCTTCGCCCACGTTGGCGCGGCCGTATGTCTCCGCGACGAGATTGATGGCCTCCGTTGCACCGCGGACAAAGATGATCTCGTTGGCGTCGGCAGCCTGGATAAAGCGCCGCACCGTCTCCCGCGCCTCGTCATGGGCCTCAGTGGCGCTCACGCTGAGTGTGTGCACGCCTCGATGAATATTGGCGTTCAGGTGCTCGTAGTAGTGCACGATGGCGTCGATGACGGCGCGCGGCTTTTGCGAAGTGGCCGCGTTGTCGAGATAGACGAGCCTCTTGCCATGAATGCGCTCGGCGAGGATGGGAAAATCCCGCTGGATCCGCTCAATGTCCAGCGCCGCCGAACCAAAACCGGTCCGATGTGCCGCGGTGCTCATCCCACTTCCTCCCAGTTCTGCGTTCCTTCTACTTCGGTTGCGACGGGCGCAGCGGCCGTGACGGCGCTGGCCAGCTCTTGCAGCCGCTCGCGGATCAGCGTCTCCGCAAACTCGCGCGCTGCCGAATCTCTCATACGGTCAAGACACTCGGCCGCGAAAGCGTATAGCAGCAGGTTGCGCGCGTCGGCCTCGGCAAAGCCGCGCGAACGCAG
>JBEKEP010000108.1:0-15098 GCA_050013775.1 Occallatibacter sp.
ACTTGCAGGGCCGCTCGTGCGGCCCTGCGGCGTTTTGCGCAGTCGATGTCGTAATCTGGAAGAACCATGAAAGATTCAGCTGTTCTGTTGATCGATTGCCCCGATCGCAAGGGTCTTGTGGCGCGCGTGTCGGGACTGCTCTTCGAGCGGGGCGCCAACATCCTGCATGCAGATCAGCACATCGACCACGATGCCGGCCTTTTCTTCATGCGCGTTGAGTGGGAGTTGGACGGCTTCGACGTGGAATCTTTTCGGACGGCATTCACTCCGATGGCCTCCGAACTCGACATGAGATGGAAACTTACCTCGAGCGCGCGGAAGCCGCAGGTTGCGCTTTTCTGCTCGCAGTATCTGCACTGCATGGCCGATTTGCTGCACCGCTGGCGCACCGGCGAACTGGTTTGCGAGATTCCCCTCATCATTTCAAACCACCGCGAGGTTGCGAACCTGGCGGCCTTTTACGGCGTGGCGTTTGAGCACGTGCCGGTGACTGCAGAAACCCGCGCCGCGAGCGAAGCACGGCAACTCGATCTGCTCGCACAGAACAGAATCGAACTGGTCATCCTGGCGCGATACATGCAGATTCTTTCGCCGGCCTTTGTGGCGTACTATCCGGCCGCGATTATCAACGTGCACCACTCGTTTTTGCCGGCGTTTACCGGTGCGCGGCCGTACCACGCGGCCCATGCCCGCGGCGTCAAGCTCATCGGCGCCACCAGCCACTATGTCACCGAGGTTCTTGATGATGGCCCGATCATTGAGCAGGACGTGGCGCGCATCTCGCACCGGGATCAGGTGGAGGATCTTGTCGCACGGGGGCGCGATCTGGAGCGCATGGTGCTCTCCCGGGCGGTGCGCTGGCACCTCGGCCGACGCATTCTGTGCTACGGCAATAAGACTGTGGTCTTCGATTAGGGCGGGAAGCTGAGAGCAAATATCGTAGCCGACTCTTAAGCATGAGGAACCCAAAGCCGCGCTTCAGCCGTTTGGGGAACTTCGCACCATGAATCCACGTACCTATCGGCGTGATATGCAATTGTGTGGCTCAGACGTCCTTGAAAAACACGCTGCGAATGGCAGCCGCTGTCTCGTCTCTTTTGATTTCGTGTGCGGTGGTCCATCCAGCACCAGCCAACGAAATGGCGAACATTGATGAGCTGATGTCGACGATGTACCAACGAGGCCAGTTCAATGGCGCTATCCTTGTTGCGGTGCATGGAAGCATCATTTACCGCAAAGGGTTCGGAAGATCGAATTTTCAGACGGGCGCCGATTTCACTCCTGAGACTCCGTCAAATATTGGCTCGGTCACAAAGCAATTCACAGCGATGGCGATCATGATGCTGGCGGAGCGAGGGAAACTCAACTACGATGACCGGGCCTCTAAGTACATTCCAGAGTTCTCCCGGTCACCGCATCTCGGCCAGATCACTTTGAGGCAGCTGCTAAACCATACTTCCGGCATTCCCGATTACGGCGATTTGGGAATTGATGACTCGGGCTTAGACCAACAAAGTCTGATAGCGGTGCTCCAAACAAAGGAAGATCTCCTCGCAAAGCCTGGGCTGAAGTACCGATATAGCAACCCCGGATATGCGCTGCTGGCAGTGGTAGTGGAAAGAGTATCTGGAAGGCGGTTTGGCGAGTTCCTTGAGGAAGAGATTTTTGCGCCGGTCGGCATGATCAATACATTCGTTTATGACGCTCCGTGGAAGAAAAAAGCCCGGACAGCCATTGGCTACGGTCAATTTGGGCAAGTGGATGACGGCGGCCCGACTGCGATTCCAGGCGATGGCGGCATCTATTCGACTGTCGATGACTTGTTCAAGTGGGACGAGACCCTATACACAGAAAGTCTCGTGCACCAGTCCACATTGACCGAGGCATTTGCGCCGGGCAAAGTGCAGGTAGGCACCTCTTCCTACGGCTTTGGATGGAACATAGAACAGGATGGTGGCGGCAAATACCTCTGGCACCAAGGCAATGCGGCAGGCTTCAGAGCGTTCATTGGCCGCCGGCTGGCAGACCAGATTACCGTCATCATACTGACGAACAAAGGAAACAGTAGGCGCCAAGACATCAACGCCGCCATTCAGAACATCCTGTCGGATAAACCATATGTTTTGCCGAAGCAATCGGGCGCCGAAAAACTATACAGAACTATCCACGAGTCGGGAATCAGCGCCGCCATGCAAATGTTCTATGCTCTCAAGAATAGTAAGAGCCACGACTACGACCTGGGAGAATCTGAGCTGAACACGCTGGGGTACCAGTTGCTCTACGGAGACCGGTGCGTCGGTGATGCAGTCGCGATCTTTAAGCTCAACGCGATTGAACATCCCGTTTCTTCAAACGCCTTCGACAGTTTAGGCGAGGCTTATCGAGTCAATGGCGAAACGGACCGTGCTATCACCAGCTACAGAATGGCGATTCTGCTAGATCCTACAAACGGGCATGCGGCTGGCGAACTCAAGAAACTGGGAGCCAGGCGTGTGCTTTGGCTCGCCTTGCCGGCGGTGTGCGCGGTCGGCGTGCTGCTAGTCACGGGAATCCTCGTCATGCATAGACGCTCGAGGCGGCACCCAGGACAATCGGCAAAGGCCTAAATGGGTCTGAAGCACGGAGAAATGTCCCAATATCCGTTCAGCCAAGCACTCGCCCTCTACGTAACTCGACTCACGTCTGAAATTCCCGGTGTCGCGGTAACTCTTTATTGCTCAATCTTGTAACAATCATAATTGATAACCACAGCGCAAATCGCTTGCCAACCCACCCATTTCTAGGTTAACTTACTAACCAGTTAGTTAATTATGACTCCGCACCCCAATACCGAGACACAGGCCGACCGTTCAGCCGAGACGCGCAGCCGGATCCTTGATGCTGCGCTGACCGAATTTGCCGCCCACGGACTGGCCGGGGCGCGCACGGAACCGATCGCCGCCGCGGCCGGTGTTAACAAGGCACTGCTTTATTACTACTTCGAGAGCAAGGAAAATCTCTATGCCGCCACACTGGAAATGGTCTCGGCCCGCGTGCGCGACAGCTCCATGGCCGTGTTCCTGCGCGAGGCCAGCCCTGGAGAACGCGTTCTCCGGGCGGCGTTGAACCACTTTGACCGGATCCTGACGCAACGCGAGTTTCAAAGCCTGATGCAGCAGGAGATGATTCGGCTGCACAAGGGCGAAGAGGGCGCGCTGCCCATTTTGGCGAAACGGATCTTCGCGCCGCTGCACGCCATGTTCCAGTCGATGGTGCGCGAAGGCATCGCGGCCGGCGAACTTATCGAGGTGGAATGGTTGCAAATCGTGCTTTCGGCCTTGGGCGGCAACGTCTTCTATTTCCTCAGTGCACCGGTGTGGCGGCTGATCATGCCTTTTGAGCCGTTCGACACCGAGGTGCTGCGAGCGCGAAGGGCATCAACGGTGGAGTTTCTTGGCCAGGCGCTCTTTCAGGATCGTAAGCATGGCGCGGAATTGGCGGCCAAGGTACTGGCGGATACGCCCATGCCGGAGACCGCTGAATTCAAGCAGAAATCGATTATTTGAGGTGGTGGGCTAGTGAGTGCACGAAATCGAGTTTTCATGATTCTGGGAGTGCTGCTGGTGGGGTCGTTGATCTGGTATCTCACCACCACGCGGCGTTCGACCGATTTGCAACTGATCGGGACCGTGGATGCGAACGAAGTCATCGTCAGCTCCAAAATCCCAGGGCGCATCCAGACGCTGACCGTGGAAGAAGGTCAGGATGTAACCCAGGGCGAGCTTATCGCGGTGATTGAGAGCCAGGATCTGCAGGCGTCGGTAAAAGCCGCCGAGGCAACAGCTGATAGCCAGCGTTCGAAGCTCAGCAGCACCGAGGACACAGAGCAGCAGAACCGCGGCGAAACCTCAAGCGCAGTGGTAAGCGCCGAGGCGCAAGTGAAGTCCGCTGAAGCGGCTCTCGCACAGGCTCAGGCGCAGTACGAGCACCAGCAGGCCGATACCAGCCGCGCCGTGGCCTTGGCGCAGCAGGGAATTGACAGCACGCAGACGCGCGATGAAATGGTGACGGCGCTACGGGCCGCCAAGGCCGCGGTGGACGCGGCGCGCGACAATCTTACCGCAGCGCAGGCCAATCTTCGCCAAGCGCGCGCCCATGAGTTGTTAACTGACGCTTCGGCTCGCACCGTGGACCAAACCCGCGCCGACGAAGCCAATGCCCGCGCGCTGGCAGAGCAGGCAAGAGTCGAGGAAGGATATTCGCATATTGTCTCGCCCATCAACGGCAAGGTGGATGTATGGGCGGCGCGGCAGGGCGAAGTGGTGACCGAGGGAGAGCCCATTGTCACCATCATGGACCTGACGCAGACCTGGGTTTATGCACCGCTCCCCGAGACGCAGGCCGACGCTGTGCAACTGCACGACAGTTTGCGCGTCGTGATGCCGAGTGGCGAAACCGTTTGGGGCTACGTGATTGCCAAATCCGCCGAAGGCGATTTTGCCACGCAGCGCGACGTGAACAGCATGAAGCGCGATATCAAGACCGTGCAATTGAAGCTGCTCATCCCTAATCCCGGCGAGAAGTTTGTGCCCGGCATGACGGCCGAGGTCTACATTCCCAAGGCCAAGTTGGTGAAGCAGTGAGCACGGCCCCAAATAATAGCCTCCCGGCAAACGGCAACGGCGCGCCTCGCCCCGTCGCCATTGCCGTGGAGCACATCTGGAAACGTTACGGCGACTTTGAAGCCGTCAAGGATGTGAACTTCAGCGTGTCCGAGGGCGAGATCTTCGGTTTGCTGGGGCCGAACGGCGCAGGCAAAAGCACGCTCATCCGCATGATGACTACGCTCATTCCCGTCACCGCTGGCAAAGCCATTGTGGGTGGGCACGACGTGAGCAAGGACCCGGACGCTGTGCGGCGCACCATCGGCGTCATTCCCCAGGCGCTTACCAGCGACCAGGATCTGACCGTCGAAGAGAACCTGTCGATCTACGCCAAGCTTTACAGCGTGCCGCGCGGAATTCGCGAGAAAAATATCGCCGAGGTTCTCGAAGCTGTGGACCTGACCGAGTGGCGCGATGCGCAGACCAAAACGCTTTCCGGCGGTATGCGGCGCCGGCTTGAGATCGCGCGCGGCCTGGTGCACAACCCGCGCATTTTCTTTCTCGATGAGCCTACTACCGGACTCGACCCCGTCTCGCGCATCGCGGTGTGGGAGATGCTGAACAAGCTGAAGGCCCCGCGCAATCTCACCATGTTGCTCACCACGCATTACATGGATGAGGCCGACAAGCTCTGCGACCGCATCGCCATTGTGGATCACGGCAAGCTGGTGGCGCTGGGCACGCCGGTGGAACTGAAGAACAGTGTGGCTGGGGCGAATGTCGTTGAAGTGCATTTCGACCGCGAGGACGAGGAGTGGAAGGGTCGCCTGGAGAAGATGGAGGGCGTGGCCAGCGTGCAGCCCGAGGGCTCCGGATTTTACCGCGTCATCACCAAGTCAGGATCGAAGACCACCATGGAAATTGTGGAACTCGCGGCGAGCCTGGGTGAGACGCTTACCTCGCTAAGCGTGCAAAACACCACGCTTGACGACGTGTTTATTCACTATACCGGGCGGCAATTGCGCGATGAGCAGGTGAAGCCTGTGTTTACCATGCCACCGCGGCCGGGAGCGCGCCCATGAATCGGATGTTCGCCATCATCGAGCGCGAAATGCGCAAGTTCTTTCGCTCGCCCATGCTCATGATCATGTCGCTCATGATGCCGATTCTGCAACTGATCATCATCGGAAACGCGTTCGGCGGCAAGATCGTGGGCACGCATGTGGCCGTAGTGGACTACGACCACGGGCCGCAGGCCGTGAGGGTGCGCGAAGCCTTCGACGCCGTCGCCGCCAACATAAAGACCTTCTCCACCACCGAGTATCAGAGCGAAGTGCAAGCGCGCGAGGACGTGCGCACCGGCAAAATCGACGCGGCCGTCATTATCCCCGCGCAGTATTCGCGCCGTGTTTACGAGCAGGATGCGCCCAAGCTCGGCTTCGTCGTCGACAACTCCGATCTTTTCACGTCATCGGCTCTCGAAGGCGAGATGCAGTCGCTCGTGGACGCTATGAACGCGCCACAGATTCCGGACAGGCTGGCAAAAAGCATCGCGCTCGAAGTCGTCGAGCTTTATCCGTACGTGAATTATCTGAAGTATCTTCTGCCAATGACGGTCGCACTAGCGATGTATATTTCGGTGATGATCGGCGGCGGCATGCTCTACATCGACGATAAGGCGCGTGGCGTGCACGAAGGCTACCTGGTGACCCCGATTACGAAATTTGAGTTGGTCTTCGGGCTGAACATCGCCGGAGCCATCAAGGCGATGCTTTCCGGGATTTCTATCGCAGTCATCGGGTCGTTAATGGCCGGCCTGGGCGTCGTGTTTCATCCCGTGATCATGCTGCAGGTGTTGTGCCTGATTGTTGCCGGCTCGATCGCGTTCAACGGCATGATGTTCCTGCTCATGGTGCGCGTCGACGATCCGCTGGTGCCGCGCGCCATGTTCGGCATTCTTAATGTCCTCCTGCTCTATCCCTCGGGCGCCATGTATCCCACCTCGTCGTTCCCCAGGTGGATGCAGGCCATTGGCGTGATCGATCCCTTCACCTACGTGATTCACGGCTTCAAGGCCGTGCTGCTCAAAGATGGCGGCTGGATCTCCATTTGGCACGACCTTCTGTTTCTCACGGTCTTCGGCATCGGGACGCTGCTGATTGCCACGCCACTGTTTAAACGAACGCTGTAGTGATGTTCTAAGAATCGTAGCCGGGGCCGCGGCGTGCCCCGCACTCCTTCCACAGCTTTTCCCAATTCCACATTTCGGACGTCACCTTGTTCGCCAGCGGAAAGCCAAGCTGATGCGCAAGCATGCACACCTGCCCGCGATGGTGGGCTTCGTGAGAAATCATGTAGCTCAACATTTCCGGACCAACCGGCCAGGGGCGCGCCCAGCCGTCTCGCAAGAAATTCTCCACACGGCCACCGGTACCGACCAGTGCTTCGGCAAGCATCTCCTTGCAGCGATTACCACTCAGCGCCAACGCCGCACTCGCCTGGTGCGGCGTGCAGTGCGCGTGTTTGAGTAACAGCGGAACTTTCAGGTGCGGAGCTGTAAGCCTGATCCACTTGCAGCGGACATTGTGCACGTGCGCGAAGATGGCTGCAATGCTGCGAACCTTGCCCGGCGGTTTTGCTCTCCAAGCCGCAGGGTCAAGTTGCTCGATCAGAAGCTGATTCACACAGTCGTTCACTGCGAAGATCTGCACTGCGGCGCGGCCGAATTGCGTGTTGCTGTTTTGCCGTTGCGCAGTCACGTTTCCTCGCTCCATGGCTCATCCGACTTTGGGGGCTGTCAGCCGTTTAGAGGTCGCGTGGCAGCACCATTCTTCCAAGCCGCGGGGCACGCGGCTTGGTCGAGATCTGCAACAGCCGGCAGTCGGTGGCTATTGCGCCGGCGGAGTCGGGGCAGGCGTGCTTGCATTCGTCTGCTTGGTGAACTCAAAGGTGCAGGGGCGGCCGAGAATGCCCGCGCCCTCATCGCGCTTTCCGGTGCCCGACGTGTCAGTGAATTTCGCTTCGATGTTGTAGTCGTACTTGTTGCCTTTGAGTTGGGTCACCAGGCCTGCTTTTCCCGACTGCACCGTGCCCTTGGCATTGAGCTTCGCAGAGCCGTCGGCTCCGATCGGCCCGTCGATGATGAGGTAGCCTGGACCGCCCTCCTCGCCGTGCTGGCCATGGAAGGTGCTGTTGGCAATGGTGCTAACGAATGTCCACGTGTAGGCAGGCATGTGGGCACTCGCATCACAGGACATCTTCGTGGTCCAATTGCCATCGAAGCTGCCCCCTGCGGCCTGAGCCAAAAGCAGGACCGGTGCGCAGAACGCAAAAAGACACAGAGCTTTCCTGATTCTCATGGATGACCTCCAGTGCAAGCAGAATATGCCAAGCCGCGCCGTGGTTGACAAGAAGTTTTTTCGTGAATTCTCCGGGGCATGCTGGATTCAGGCAGATTTCTCCCTGCCTTGCCCGGCAAGCACTTGTTCGTAATAACGAACATAGCGCGGAACCACAAGACTGGAGCAGAAGCGTTTTTGCGCGGACTGGCGAGCGGCTTCGCGCATGATCTTCAGCCGCGACGGATCGTTCAGCAAGCTCAAAGCGCCCGCAGCCATGCCTTCCACGTCGCCGACAGGGTAGAGCAAACCGGTAACGCCATCGTCGATGAGTTCCGGAACGCCGCCGACGAGTGTGGCGATGGTGGGGACCTTGCAGGCCATGGCTTCGAGCGCGGCGAGGCCAAACGACTCCAGTTCGCTCGGCATCAGGAACAGGTCGGCGAGAGCCAGCAACTCGCTTACGCGCTCCTGCTTGCCAAGGAAATGCACGCGGCTTTGAATGCCGAGATCGTGCGCGAGCCATTCCGCGGAAGAGCGGTCCGGCCCGTCACCCACCAGCACAAGCTGTGCCGGGCGCTCCCGCGCCACGCGTGCGAAGATCTTCACCACATCGCCCACGCGCTTCACGGGGCGGAAGTTTGAAAGGTGCATCAGGATTGGCTCATCGGGCGCCGCGAAGTGGCGGCGCTCACGCGCTTTTTCCTTTTGGACTTCATCTGTGGCTGGTGTATATACGTCGCAATTCACGAAGTTCGTGATGGTCTCGATGGGGCGCGTGATGTCGAAGTCCTCGATGGTCCTTTCGCGCAGGTAGTTGGAGATGCTGGTAACGCCGTCGCTTTCCTGGATGGCGTAGCGCACGATGGGCAGATAGCTGCGGTCGAGCCCGACCAGCGTTATATCGGTCCCGTGCAGGGTGGTCACAAACGGCAGATGACGGCCGCGCGTGGCAAGCATTTGCCGCGCCAGCAGCGCGGAAACCGAGTGTGGAATCGCGTAGTGCACGTGCAAAAGATCGAGTGAGTAATACTCAGCCACCTCGGACATGCGCGAGGCCAACGCCAGATCGTACGGCGGAAACTCGAAGAGCGGGTAACTGGAGACGGGCACCTCGTGATAGAAAATGCCGTCGTCGCGCCCGCTCAGGCGGAAAGGCTGCGAGTAGGAGATGAAATGGATCTGGTGGCCGAGAGCAGCTAGCTCAATGCCCAGCTCCGTCGCGACAACGCCAGAGCCTCCGTAGGTGGGATAACACGTGATCCCGATGCGCATGATGCCTTCTAGAATTACCCGCTCTTTGCCAAAACAGGCAAGACTTTGCCAAACGGCAAGCTGTAGCTTGTTTCCAAAAATTATAGATTCTTCCAGGCTCCTATCGGGGGCCGGGAGGGACCTGAACTTCGTGTTCCAACATTAACAGCTTTTGCGCGGATCGCCTCAAACCCAGCGTGGTCGGAAGCATAGCCAAATAATGCTACTTCGCCAGGAGCTGATTCATAACAGAACCGAGTGTAATTCGGATTGTGCATCTGAAGTCCGGTCGATCCTTTGTCACGCTCATGTCGACCTCCGTTACTGAAGTACTGGGGATGCCGTATTTTGATTTTGCTTTTGCTGGCTGGCCTCGATAGCCTCTGGAAACCCCGGGAAAAGTTGGAGTCGAGTCGTAGGTAACAGTTGTGCACGGGGCCATTGTTCTGGTGCATTTGCTTTCCTTGGTTTTTCCCCATCCAGGAGCGAATATGCACGTGATGCGCTTACGCCGTGCCTTGTCGGGCGCCAGCCTATTCTTCATACCCTTGTTGCTTTCGAGCTCACTGATGGTGGGCTGCGGTGGGTCTGTTCAGGTAAATCTGAACACCATCGCGTTGATCTCGGCGTCGGCCAATACGCTGCGCGTGAACCAGACCCTGCAGCTGAGCTCGCAGTACATGGCTACAGGGCAATCGATGAATTTCTATGTCAACGGAATTGAAGGAGGCAACGCGGAGGTTGGCACCGTCAGCAGCACCGGCCTTTACACGGCTCCCGCAGTTGTACCCACCCCATATACGGTTCAAATCACCAGCCAAATAGCAAAGTATCCCAACGCAGTGCCAGGGTCTGTATCGGTGCAGGTGTGGAATCCGATTCCTGTGTTGAGCGCGGTGAATCCGGGGGGATTTTCCGAGGGAGAAACAGTTGTCACGGTGAGCGGATCGCAGTTCGTCTATGGCGCTCAAATTAGCTGGAATGGCGCAGCCGTCCCGACAACCTATATCTCAGGGACGGAACTGGTGGCGCTAATCGCCGCGCCCACGCCCGGCACTTATCCCCTGCTGGTCACAAATCCCAATCCGGGATCGGCAAACTCGTCTCTTGCTTCAATCAAGGTCGGCCCCGGCCAGGTGGTGCTGAAACTGGAGCCGAACTCGGGCACCGACGTACGGGTATCGAACCAGCTGAATTTGGGGTTGTCGGTGAATGGAACCGATAATCCATCGGTGACGCTGGAGGTGAACGGCGTTGTCGGCGGCAACGGGACTGTCGGCACCGCGGTGTCAAACGCGGACGGCTCCATCACGTATACGGCGCCGGCGGTTGTTCCCACGCCGAGCAATATCGTTCAACTCGCCATCATCAGCGTCGACAATCCGGCGGTGTCGATTGCGCAGAACATCTCGGTGATGAATCCCATCCCGATTCTTACTGCCGCCTCGCCCATGACGTTCGCTCCCGGACCGGCAACGATTGTGCTCACCGGGCAGAAGTTCATCAGCGGCGCGCGCGTGCTGGTGAACGGCGAGCCAGAGACCGCAACGTTTAACAGCGGCACGCAGCTGACGGTGAACGTCGATCTGACCGAACCGGGCAATCTGGACCTTCAGGTGTTGAATCCTGCCCCTGGCCCCGCGGCTTCGACCGATCTGATCGCGACGGTCAGTGGCACGCCGCCGGTTCCGGTCGTGAGCGCGACGGATGCGGCGCGCTTTCTCGATCAGGCCACCTTTGGCGCAACCGACGCCGAGATCCACGATGTTTCAATGAACGGCTACCAGGCTTGGCTCACGGAGCAATTCGCGTTGCCGGCTAAGCCGGTGGAACCCGCGGTTGAACAGGCGGTAATCGTGAACAACCCGTCCTGTGCCGCAGGGAATGTGATGTGCAATGCGGCGCTGTTTGAGCAGAACAGCAACAACGAGAATCTCGTGCAGGCGCAATTCTGGCGGCAATCGCTGACCTCGCCGGATGCGTTGCGTCAGCGCGTCAAGTATGCGCTCTCGGAGATGTTCGTCATCTCGAGCAACAACACGACGTCCATTCAAAGCATGCCGCGCGGCGAGGCCAGCTACTACGACATGCTGGGCAACGACGCCTTTGGAAACTTTCGCCAGCTGCTCAACGATGTGACCGTCAGTCCGATGATGGGGCAGTTTCTTTCCATGCTGGGCAACGATAAAGGCAACGCCACTACCGATCCCGATGAGAACTACGCGCGCGAAGTCATGCAACTGTTCACGATCGGGCTGTGGCAGTTGAACGACGACGGCTCGCAACAGCTTGGCTCGACCGGCAACCCCATCCCCTCTTACTCGAACAACGACGTGATGGGCCTGGCAGCCGTGTTCACGGGATTCAGTTGGCAAATCCCTGGCGACACCAGCGATGACGGGTGGTCAAACTGCTGTTTGTACGTGGGTACCGGCTTCGGCGAAGAGCTGTTGCCGATGACGAGTTACGCCGATCACCACTCGACAGTTCAAAAACAATTCCTTGGTGTTACTATCCCCGCCTCAAACAGCCCGAATCCGGCAGGCGATCTCAAAATCGCGCTGGACACACTGTTCAACCATCCCAATCTTCCCCCATTCTTCTCGAAGCAGATGATCCAGCACCTGGTCACGAGCAACCCGAGTCCGGCTTACATCAGCCGGGTTGCGCAGGTATTCGAGAACGATGGCACGGGAGTGCGCGGCAACCTGCAGGCGGTGATCACGGCCATTCTCCTGGACCCGGAGGCGCGCGACACAGCTACGGCCACTGCCAATCCGCAATACGGGAAGGTGCGCGAGGCTCTGCTGCGTTATACGGAGTGGGCGCGAGCCTTCACTGCGCAATCGCGCACCGGATCGTTCGATCTGGGTTCCACCGAAGACCCCATTTATGGGCTGGGCGAGATGTGGCTGCGTTCGCCGACGGTCTTCAACTGGTTCAGTCCCGGCTACACGCCTCCGGGCACGCCCATTCAAACGGCCGGACTTTTGGCGCCGGAGATGCAGATGACCAACGTTTCTTCGGTGGTGGGCTACATCAACTATCTGCAAGGCGCGATTGGCGCCAATGCCACCTCGGGCCCCGACGTCTTCTCGTATTACAACACCGAAATGGGTCTGGCCTCCACGCCCAGTCAGTTGGTCGATCGCATCAACCTGCTGCTGATGGCCGGACAAATGAGCAGCGCGCTCTATAGCCAGATAGTCACAGCAGTTACTTCAATCACAATCCCCACCGGAGATCAGAACGCGATCAATGCCGCGCTTCTGAGCCGTGTCCAAACCGCAATTTATCTCACCGTGGCGTCGCCCGACTACGCCGCGCAGCAATAGGAGCCCACAATGTGCAATCACCACCAAACCCGCCGGCAGTTCCTGCGCGCGGCGTCCATGGCCTCCATGGCAGGCTTCTACGTGAGCCCGTTCCTTCTCGAACTCAACTCGCTCGCCGCCATGGCGCAAGGGAGCGGCAGTTCAGACTATCGCGCCCTGGTTTGCATTTATCTGCAGGGCGGCAATGACGGTCACGGCACTGTGATTGCTACCGATCCCGACTCGTTTGCCGCTTTTACGCAGGCTCGGTCTGGCGCGCCCGGTCTCGCGTATCCCATCAGCGAGCTGCTGCCCATCAATCTCACCACGCCACAGGCCGGACGGACGTTTGCGCTGAATCCATCTCTCACAGGCGTGCAAAACCTCTTCAACGCGGGCCGTGCCGCTATCGTTGCCAACACGGGTACACTGGTGACCCCGGCCACCAAAACGCAAATCAATGCCAACTCGGTGGTGCTGCCTGACAGCCTGTATTCGCATTTCGATCAAACCGCGGCGTGGCAGGCCATCGCCTCCAATCTCGGCAGCGGAGAGCGTGTGGGTTGGGGCGGTGCGGTTGCCGATGCCATCGAGGCCATGAACATGAATTCCAATTCCATGTTCACCTGCATCTCGACCGCCGGCAACGCGCTGTTTCTCGCGGGGCAAACGTCGTTTCAGCTCAACGTCACGCCCGCCGGCCCCATTCCCATCGGCGGGCTCACCCAGCCTCCGTTCGGATCATCCTCGAATCCACTCAGCGCCATCCTCAGCGGCGACGAAACCAATCTCTTCGCCCAGGAATACGAAGTCGTCATCCAGCGTTCCATCCAGGCACAGGCCATGCTGGCCGGCGCCATGGCTCCGGCAGGCGTGGGCGGAGTGCCCAATGCGCCGCAGTATCTCGACCCGGTTTCGATGAAGCTCATGGACAATCCCCTCGCTGATTCCCTGCAAACCGTGGCACGCATCATCTCCGGCCGCGCCAGCCTCGGCGTCACGCGCCAGATCTTCTATGTCCAACTCGGCAGCTTCGACACGCACAATAACCAGGCGCAGATTCATTCGCAACTTCTCACCCAGCTTGGTGCGGCGCTCGAGTACTTCGACGGCCTGATGGTCAACATGGGGCTCAGCAACAACGTTACTGCCTTCACCATCTCCGACTTCGGACGCACTCTTACCTGCAACTCAAACGGCACCGACCACGGTTGGGGAAGCCATCATTTTGTTCTGGGCGGTGCGGTGAAGGGGCAGAATATGTACGGCCAATATCCAGTGGTCGGTGTCAATCAGGCCAACGATGTCGGCGCAGGCAGGCTGATTCCCACCACCTCAGTCGAGCAATACGCCGGCACCCTTGCCAGTTGGTTTGGACTATCCGATAGTGAGATCCGAACGGTTTTCCCCAACTTTGGAAACTTTGGCTCTGACCCGTATCTGGGCTTTATGGGCTAGTGTTTCTCCTTCGGATATCACTCTGAGATTGCACTAACCGTCGGCCGCCTGCGACGCCCTGGGAGCAAGATCCGCAAAGGAAATAAGCTCGATGCCGGGAACCTCAGGGATTGCAGCCAGGGCCAGGCGCTCGATGTCACGCGATGCTCGCAGACGCGTGCGCACGCGTACGAGGTCGGCGTCGTTGTAGCCTGGATGCGTCACCAACTCCCAGGTGCCGGCGGGAATCTGACGCAGCAGAGAACCCAGGGCTTTCGCATCGAGAGTGCCCGTCCCGGCCATCGCGATGGTTCCATCGGTTGTCGTAAATCCTTCCTGTGCAAGGATCTTGCGGGAGCGCGGTCCCAGCGGGCGCAACGCTGCAATTTGCAGGGCGCGCGCCAGGGGGGCGCCAATCGCAGCGCGAACTGCCCATTCGGGCTCAAAGGGGTGACGCACCGCGCGAATCCCCGCAGCACGGGCAGCGCGCAGCACAGGGCGAAGCACCGCGGTGAACATATGCGCATGCTTGTGGGTATCGATATGCGTCAAACGTACTCCGCGCTCCTGCAAATGCGCGATTTGCGCCGCGGCCTCAGCTTCGATTTCCTCGGC
Source organism: Occallatibacter sp. (assembly GCA_050013775.1). Taxonomy (GTDB): domain Bacteria; phylum Acidobacteriota; class Terriglobia; order Terriglobales; family Acidobacteriaceae; genus Telmatobacter. The sequence continues at coordinate 14,542 of JBEKEP010000108.1, forward strand.
GCGGATGCGGCCCGTAAAAAGGCGCAGCAAAAACGCCGTGAGCGAGTCCGGGAAACGCCCGGTCCTCGCATCCACGAGGCTGGGAATCTTTTCCGGAGGCAGAATCGGCTCGCCATCGACTAGCACCACGTGGCAGCCGACGCCCAATGACGGCGTCGCGCAAGCCAGTTCGATGGCCTCCTCTGTGGCGCCGGCGCGCGCCATTAGGGAGGTGCTTGTGACCAGGCCCGCGGCGTGCAACTCGATGATGGCTCGGCTCACGGCCGGCGTCAGTCCAAAATCGTCGGCATTGACGATGAGACGGCTCACCCGGTGAGTTTATCAACTTGCGCCGGATCGCCTTTCGCATGATGAACACGCTGCTATCATGATTAAAGGCGCAATCCGCGCGGAGTGGGCGGTTAGCTCAGTTGGTTAGAGCGCCTGCCTTACAAGCAGGAAGTCGGGGGTTCGAGTCCCTCACTGCCCACCAGCCTTCGCCCGCTGCGCAGGCTTCGGCTCGGCAAGCCAGTCGAACGGCGAAGGCTGTCGCGCCGTAGCTTTAGCGGAGGCGGACC
>JBEKEP010000109.1:0-14991 GCA_050013775.1 Occallatibacter sp.
GCGCTCGCCGCGCGCCACGTTCACCTCGCGCAGTCCCAGAAACTCCGTGCTGGCTTCTTCGTTCTTCGACACGCGTTCGTCCGCTCCGACTCTGCGGGCCCACTTTTCGGGCCCCACTTTTCAGGCTCTACCTGCTAGATTAAATGGGTCCACACCATGAGCAAACTTTCCCATTTCATCCTCCCATGCGGCTTCCGCCTTGCTGCCGGCAAGGCCGGACTGAAGGCCAGCGGCCGCCCCGACTTTGCCCTGATCGTTGCTGACGCTCCAGCCAGCGCGGCCGCCGCGTTCACTGCGAACCGCGTGATCGCCGCACCCCTCATCGTCGATAAGCAGCACCTTAGCGCGACCGGAGGCCTTGTGCGCGTGGTGGCCATCAACGCGGGCAATGCCAACTGCGCCGCAGGCCAGGCCGGACTCGATGCTGCGCGCGCCACTTGCGCCGCCGCCGCGAAAACCTTCAATTGCCGCGCCGAAGAGGTGTTTCCTTCTTCGACCGGAATCATTGGCGTGCCGCTGCCCGCGGAAAAGCTCGCCGCAGTGCTCCCCGATCTTGCCGCCTCGCTCGGCGCCGACTCCAGCCACTTTCATGATGCCGCGCGCGCGATTCTTACCACCGACACGGTGGAGAAAGTTGCCTTCGCCCGGCTCGAATTGGCCGCAAGCGATGGCGCCGTGCGCGAGGTTCGCATTGCGGCTTTCGGCAAAGGCTCGGGCATGATCCATCCCCAACTGGTGCCGCACGCCACGATGCTGGTTTATGTTCTCACCGACGCGGACATCACGCCCGCAGAATTAAATGCTTATCTTCGCCCCGCGGTCGAGGTCAGCTTTAATCGCATCTCCGTCGACGGCGACACTTCGACTAACGACACCGTTCTGCTGCTGGCCTCGGGCGCAAGCGGAGTCTCCATCGGCGCCAACGATCCAGCATTCGCGTCTGCGCTTACGGAAGTCTGTACTTCGCTCGCCCGACAGGTGGTTGCCGATGGCGAGGGCCTTTCGCATGTAGTGGAGTTGCGTATTGGCGGAGCGGCCAGCGATGCCGATGCATTGCGCGTCGCCAAGGCCATTGCCCACAGCCCGCTGGTGAAGACCGCGTGGGCCGGTTGCGATCCCAACTGGGGTCGCCTGGCGGCCGCCATCGGTTACTCCGGCGCAGCGATCGATCCCAACCGCTTCGACATCGACTTCGGTGAGCTGCCCATCTGCCGCGACGGCGGCCGCGCGGCCGAATTCGACGAAGCGGCGGCCCACGCCTACATCTCGCAGCGCGAGTTCTCGATCACAATCAAGTTGCACCAGGGCTCCGGCTCGTGTGTCTTCTGGACGACCGATCTCACGCACGAATACATCCACATCAACGCGGACTACTCGTCGTAAGGCGGTGCCTGTCGCGTTACTTCGCCCGCGGATGCGTCTTGTCGTAGACCGCGGTCAACTGCGCGGTGGTCAGTTGTGTGTAGCGCTGCGTGGTTGATAGCCGCTCGTGGCCGAGCAACTCCTGAATCGCGCGCAGATCAGCGCCCTCTTCCAGAAGATGCGTACCGAACGCGTGGCGCAACGTGTGCGGGTGCACGTCGGAAGAGAGTCCACGCAAGATGGCGATGCGCTTCACGATGCGGCCCACGCTGCGCGTAGTCAGGCGCGCCTGGCTGCCCATGGTAAGTCCCTTCAACTGCATTCTCAGAAACAGCGCTGGAGTCTGGACCAGCTTCTCTTCGCTGGCCGCGGCCACTCGCGCAGCCCGTTCCGCTATATACGCGCGTAGCGCAGCGGCGGCCGTGTCGCCCAATGGAACGTAGCGCTGTTTTTGCCCCTTGCCGCGCACCAGAATCGCTTCATTGGCCCAGTGAATGTCGTCCAGGTCCAGTCCCGTGAGTTCGGCGTTGCGGATGCCGCACCCGTACAGCATTTCAAGAATCGCGCGGTCGCGCGCCGGCCAGCTGGCCGCATCGTCGCGCACCGAATCCACCACGCGGTTCATCTGCTCGATGGAAGGCACGCGCGGCAGATGCTTTGGCAGCCGCGGCGTGGCCACAAGCGATGCTGCATTCTGCTCGATGTGGTGGTTGCGCGCTAGCCATTTGAACCAGCTTCGGATGGCCGCAAGCGCTCGCGCCGCCGAGGCTTTCGACAATCCACGCTCATATAGTGTTCCCAGGTAGGTGCGAATCTGTGTGTGCTCGATCTGCGCGACTTCCGGCGCACCGGCGCGTTCGGCGAGCCACGCTGCAAACCCATGCAGCTCGCGGTCGTAAGCACGCAGAGTATGCGCCGAAGCGCCGCGCTCGTTGGCGAGCACTTTTAGGTATGCGTCCACCAGCGCGCCGACGGCCGCGGCCACCGGAGACGCCGCCGTGGCCGTCATGGCTTTTCCTCGTTCGAGGTTACAGGGCTCGAAACTTTTCGCTGGACGAGACGCGGGCCGGGCCGCGCGCCCTCATCCGCCTCAACCTCTGCCGGCCGCCGCGCGCCGCGCGGATGATGCAAGCGATGCACGGCTTTCAACCGGCCCAGCGCCAGATGTGTGTACACCTGCGTCGTGGAGATATCGGCATGCCCCAGCATCATTTGTACGCTGCGCAGATCCGCACCGTGCTCCACCATGTGCGTGGCGCAACTGTGGCGCAACCCGTGCGGACTGGTGGAGTGGTTCGCCGTCTTCACCAGCCGCCAAATCCATTGCCGTGTGAGCGGCATGCCGCGCAGCGAAAGAAACATGCGCGCGCGCTCGCGCCGCGGCACATTCGGCAGCGCCCGGCTCTTGCGCGCTGAACTAATCCGCTCCAGGTGCGGCCGCCCTTCGCTCAGATATTGCTCCAAGGCCCGAAGCGCGGTGCGTCCCAACGGCACAATCCGTTCCTTGTCGCCCTTGCCGCGCACCTGCACGCGCCCGGCATCGAGTGCCACATCGCTCACGTTCAGCGACACAACTTCTGAAACCCGCAACCCGCCTGCATAGAGCAGCTCCAGAATGGCGCGGTCGCGCAGTGCGGTGCCCTTGGCCTGCGGATGCGATGCGGAGAGTGCGGCCCGCTCCAGCATCTCCATGACCTCCGGTTCGGCCAGCGACTTGGGCAGCACTTTCCACGCCTTGGGCGACTCAATGTTGACGGTAGGATCGTGATGAATGCGACGGTCGAGCAGCAGCCACTTGTAGAATCCGCGCAGACAACTGAGCTTGCGCGCCGTCGAGCGACCATCGATGCCGTGGTTGCGCAGGTGTTCGAGCAATCCTGCCACGTCGGCCTCGCTCGCCGTCATCAGCAGGGCGTTGCGGCCCTCAAGGAACTCGGCAAAGATGCGCAGATCGCCCAGATAGGCTTCACAGGTGAGGGGGCGAAGTCCTTTCTCCACACGGAGATAGTCGCCGTAATCTTTTAACAGCGTAAGTTGATTTCCACCGTTCACATCACCGATTATCGGCGTGTCAAACACGCATGAGGGCTGATGCGGCTGGTTACCGTACCACGTTCAACACGGCATCAACATCATCAATATGAGTAAGGTAACGAAGCGGTTGACCGATTCAGGAAGACGGCTGCGCAGGATTCGCTTTGCGCGGGACCCAATACTGCTCGATCTCTTCGAGCGGCTTGTTCTTGGTTTCCGGCACGAAGCGCCAGGTAAACCACGCCTGCGTGAGCGCCATCAGCGCCAGAAATCCGAAGGTGACTGCTTTGCCAATGCTGTCAAAGGCGGTGGGAAAGTAGAGAACGACGACAGCGTTGGCGACCCACTGGAGAAGGACCGGGACGGTCATGGCGGCGCCGCGGACGTCGCTGGGAAAGATTTCCGGAACGAGGGTCCAGAAGACAGGTCCGACGCAGGAGGCGAAGAAGGCGAGATAGAGCAGGACGAGCGCGAGAACGAGGAGGCCCTGGAAATGGCCGGCGACGACGGCGATAAGGAGACCGGCGAGCGCAACGGCCATGCCGAGAGAGCCGACGATGTAAAGCGGCTTGCGTCCGTAGCGGTCGATGACCCAGAAGGCGACGAGAGTGAAGAGGACGTTGTTGACGCCGACGAAAAACGTGGAGATGAGGGCGCCGTCGACTTTGAATCCCGCAGAGAGAAAGATTCTGGGCGCATAATCGATGATTGTATTGATTCCAGACACGTGAATCAGAATAGCCAGGCACGCGCTTGCTATCAAAGCGCGACGCACGCCCGGGCGCATCAGATTCTGCATCGCCGGGCGCGTTTCTTTCATGGCTTCCGTAATGGCGGCGATCTCCTTGCGCGCCGCCTCGTCATTCTCAATCCGCTCCAGCAGTTCGAAGGCCTCGCGCGTTTTGCCCACGCGCACCAGGAAGCGCGGGGTCTCCGGCGCCAACGCAATCATTATCAAAAAAAGCAGTGACGGCGCGACCCCGGTCAAAAACATCCAGCGCCAGTTGGCTTCGCCGGTGTTACGCAGTAGATAGTTGATGCAATAGGAGATCAGAATGCCGGTGATAATCGACATTTGATAGAGCGTGCCCATGCGCCCGCGGATGGAGGGCGGCGAAACCTCCGACACGTACATGGGTGAGAGCAGCGAGACTGCTCCTACGGCAATGCCGCCCAGAAATCGCGCGCAGATAAAAAGCGTAAAGCTCGGCGCTGCGGCCGTTGCTACCGACGTGAGCGCGAACAGTACCGCAACCCACACCAGCATGCGCTTGCGGCCAAGGCGATCGGTGAGCCGGCCCGCGGCAAACGAGCCCAGCACGCAGCCGAACAACAAGGAACTGAACGCCCATCCCAAACTGATGTCGCTGAGCGCGAAGTGCCGCGTGAGGAATGGGCCTGCTCCGGTAATGATGGCAATATCGAACCCGAAGAGCAGGCCCCCCAGTGCGGCCGTGCACGCCAGAAAAATCACATAGCGCAGGTTCATGGATTTCGACATGAGCTTTCCGTCAATATTAGCTTTCAGGATGGAGGAAAACTCAATCTTCTCATGAACCCCCGCGCGTTATGTGTCAGTTGCCGGGCCCCGGGCCGCCGTGGAACGTCTGCTGGTAGCCGTCGCGGAAACCGTGCCGGTACTCCTCAAATGCCGGCGGAGGCACCGGGGGATTGCGGAACCTGGGATGCCGCTGCACGTCGGGCGCAAGGCCCTTGTGGATATCGTTACGGGCGGCGAGAGCGCCGTCGTTATAGCCCCGCTGCGCGGCGGTACTAAGCCCCGGCGGCGGAGGCGCGTACACCACGGGTTGCGGATGCGAGCACCCGGCCACGGCCAGTGGCAGAAACAAGGCAGCCATTACTGCAAACATTTTGAGCTTCGTCATTGGAAGACCTCGGAAATTCGGGTGAAATGCCCCGCCGATGTGGGCCGGTGCTTCTCCTCTTGAACCCGGATTGGAAAAAAGTGTTGCACATTCAAAAATCGTCGCCGCGCCTTCGTCGGCAAGTTAACGCCGCGGCCATCGCTGCCGATAGATGGATTGACCGTGCGTCCAGCTTCAAACTTACGCGCTGCCTTGCGCAAAATCGGGAGTACGCCCGTGGCGGAGAAGACGAAGAATCACTGGAAACACGCCAACGGCATCGGCCACCACTTCGGGAACGGCCTTCTCAGCGCCGCTCCCCTGCGCCTGGGGAAGAATTGCAAATATGAGCGCGAGCTCAGCCGCCTGCAGGTCGAGCTGGTCAAGCTGCAGGAGTGGATTCGCCACGAAGGCCTTCGCGTGGTGGTTCTCTTCGAAGGCCGCGACGCCGCCGGCAAGGGCGGAGCCATCAAGCGCATTGCCGAATCGCTCAATCCGAGAGCCTGCCGCATCGTGGCACTCGGCACTCCCACCGAACGCGAGAAGACGCAGTGGTACTTCCAGCGCTACGTGCCGCATCTGCCCGCGGCCGGTGAAATGGTGCTCTTCGATCGCAGTTGGTATAACCGCGCCGGCGTGGAACACGTGATGGGCTTTTGCACCGAGCGCGAGTATCTCGAGTTCATGCAGAGCTGCCCGGAGTTCGAGCGCATGCTCGTCCGCTCCGGCATCGTCCTCATCAAGTATTGGTTCAGCGTGAGCGACGAGGAGCAGGAGCGCCGCTTTCAGGATCGCATGGACAAGCCCACCAAGCGCTGGAAGCTCAGCCCCATGGATCTGGAATCGCGCAAGCACTGGGCCGACTACTCGCGCGCCAAGGACGAAATGTTCGCCGTCACCGACACCAAGCAGGTGCCCTGGTACGTGGTCAACGCCGAGAACAAGAAGCGAGCGCGGCTCAACGTAATCCGTCACCTGCTCTCCATCATTCCCTACAAGGACCTTACGCCCGAGCCCTTGAAGCTGCCGCCCATCCTCAAATCCAAATACGTGCGGCCGCCGATTCAGGAGCAGAATTTCATCCCGGAAGTTTATCAGTAATTCGGAGCTTCACCAAAGGGGCGCGACCGCAGCTTCATTCATTACTGGCTTGGGACCATCCTGACTTGAGAGCCGCAGGATTTTCAGGTAAGGCGCAGCGCTGGGATCGTATGTGACAGTGATGCGTCCGCCGCTGCCATCTGAGCCAGAGTGACCGTCTTGTCCGTCGAGGCCATTGTTGCCGCTGAATCCGGGCGGGATTCCGATTCCGCCCGAGCCGCCGCGTCCACCGCGCCCGCCTTTGCCGCCCTGTCCTCCGGAGCCACCGTTTGCAGTTACGGTCAACGATCCTCCCTGCGGATCGATCAGGTAATAGCGCTCCTTGTGCCCCGCGGCGAGCACGCCTGCCTGGAGCAGCGGCTGCGGGCCGGGTTGGACGGTCAGCCAGATCTGGACGCTGGACGCGTCTTCTCCCGGACTGCCGTTCGATCCATCCGTGCCGTTGCCGCCGTCTGAACCGTTGCCGCCTGCCGAGGGATTATTCGCATCGATCGATCCCATACTGCCATCAGAGCCGCTGAGTCCGTCTGTGCCGTCCATACCCTTCGTGCCGTCCGAGCCGTCAAAATGCGCGGCAAACGCGATATTGTAACGAAGCGGAATGTCGAGATCGGCATGCAGGCCGGGTTGACTAGGCGCGGTGACGGTCACATGGCCGGTTTTGCCATCGCTGAGTCGTGGGTCGCGCGCAAGGGAAACGACGCCTTTCTTGTTGACGGTGACCACAGTCGCAGTGACGACCAGATCGCTCCACGCGATCTTGCCGTTGCCCTGACCTTGGGTGGCCCACGTCTTGCCGGCGGCGGTGGTGAATGTGACCACAAGCGGAGACTTCTGTCCGGGCGCAATGGCTGGGCTCTTTGGCAGGCTCGCCTCCATACTGGAGGCTTGAATCGATGCCAGCGGCACCTTGATACCGAGCTTGACCTGAACGGAGCTACATCCGTTGAATGCCAGTGCTGCAGGCAGAGCGATGCCGGCAGCGATCCATCGCATGCTTCGACTTGCTAGATTCATGTTCTAACTCCGGTGGCGTTACTGAGTTTGACGAGTAAGCAGCCCGGAAAGTTGTGGGCGAGCAACAGCGAAGGCTGCCCGCAGGCCGCGACCACCAGCTATCATGACCGAAGTGGTGCATTGCTGGATCAACCCGGGCATGCGCGGCTGACCCAGCGGTTGCGCGTCACCAACTCCATGTGTATCCAATGCCCGTCGTGGTGTACCAGGGAACGGTAGGTATCTTGCTGTAGCTCTCCTGAATCCAGATTCCGTTGTGGTCGTTGAAATGGATCGCCGCACCCAGCGCTTCGCCATCGTAGAAGCGATTCTCGACATGCGCATTCCCGGTGAAGCTGGTCAGCCCCGCCTGAACCCATGTGTACCCCGTGACCACTTTGGTTTTGGGTAGACCGAAGTTCTTCATCACGCCCAACGCCTCGGTGTGCGATCCGAAGTTGGTATGAAAGAACCCGTGGGAGCCTGCGTTCTCGTAGGTGTAGCCAAAGGTGAGTTCGTCGCCAATCGGGTCCTTCTTCAGAAATCCGAAGGTATGACCGATGCCGATGTTGAGGTTGGCACGAGGAACCAGACCCGGTCGATCGAAGTCCGAGCCCGGCATCACGAAGAAATCGGTCGACGTGCCGGAGTCGGCCGTTACTTGTTGAGGAGTGGAGGTTGTGGTTTGAGCGGCTGCGCTGACTGTGAGGAACAGGAGTAGCGAGCAAAGCCGCAATCCGCAGCAGAAAACTGCGCGGGAGGCCATTTTGTTGGCTCCTGGATCGAGGCGGTCAATCTCTCCGAGTGGATCGGATGATTAGCCGTCTGCGTAACGCGCGCCGAAGCGGCGTCCTAAATGCATTTCACCATCGCTGATATAAGGGAGTTGTAAATGAGTTGTCTGCCACTACCGATATGCGGGACAGATGAGTTTGTTGTCCTTAAGCGGGGGATGCGAGAGGCAGGTAAACGATCTCGGGCTTCAAGTTTCCGTGTGCATCGATCGTCAACAGCCCAATCGTCACCGGGAGTTCGAACCGCTGCGGCCCGCACGACCCCGGATTGAAGTACAGCACGCCCTTTTTCGTAAAGAAATTCGGCACGTGCGTATGTCCGTGCAGTACCGCAGCGAATTTGCCCGCAGCGGGATCGAGGTGCAGCGTCTTCAGGTCGTGCAGCATGTAGATGTAACGGCCCTCTACAAGGACTACCTCGGTCTCGGGCAATTTACCGCACGCGCCCTCGCGGTCCACGTTGCCGCGGACGGCTGTGACGGGAGCGATCTTCGTGAGTTCGTCGAGGATGGAGATTTTTCCGACATCACCGACGTGCAGAATTTGATCGACGCCCTTGAGTGCGGGCACAACCTCGGGCCGCAGCAATCCATGCGTGTCGCTGACGATGCCTAGTTTCATGGCACTTTCAGAATGCCAGATTTTTCTGAGCGGTGTTCGGCTGCGCGGGTCCCGAGACCAGCGCAACAGCCGGCGCTCCGCTAGAATTGCTTTCAGCGATCGTCTCTTCAAATAGCTGAAGTAGAGCCAGAGTTTGAAATTGAGTGCCCGAAAGTTGAGATGAAGGAATTACCCCAAATCAACGAAGCACATGCTCGAACAAACTGGCGGCACGCGGTCGCAGCATATACTGACCGGCGCGTGCTGCAGGTACTTGCACTGGGATTTTCCAGTGGCTTGCCGTTCCTGCTGACATACTCAACGCTCTCGGCATGGCTCGCGACGGGCGGTGTGCGGCGCGCGACGATTGGCACTTTCGCCCTGGTTGGCACGCCCTACGCATTCAAATTTATCTGGGCGCCGCTGATGGATCGCGTACCCCCGCCACTGCCTTTGGGACGACGACGCGGCTGGGGAATCACCATCCAGATCCTTCTGATCGGCGCAGTTCTTGGTTTGGGAATGTGCGATCCAAAGCACAGTTTGCCCCGGATGGCGGCGCTTGCGGTACTCGTTGCATTTCTGTCTGCGAGCCAGGATATCGTGATCGATGCCTGGCGCGTGGAGAGCCTGAATCCGGATGAACAGGCTCCTGGAGCAGCCATGGTTCAATCCGGCTACCGGATCGCGATGCTGGTTTCCGGCGCAGGCAGCCTGTTCATCGCAGCGTATGCAGGGTGGTTCGCAGCCTATGCCACAATGGCCGCGCTGGTCGGTGTTGGACTACTTGTGTTTTTGTTGGGTCCCGAACCGAAGGTCTCGGCGGAGATTTCATACGCTACGGGGTCAGGATGGCTTGCGATTCGCGACGCGTTTGGCACAGCCGTGATCGGTCCCTTTCGCGATTTCATGCATCGCCCGCTCTGGCCTGTCATCCTGATCGCCATCTTCGGATACAAGCTAGGCGAGGCAATGGCGGGAGTGATGTCAACGCCGCTCTATATCTCACTGGGATTTTCGCTCCCTGAGATTGCCACAGCATCGAAAATATTTGGCTTTTTCTCGATCGTTGCAGGAGCGCTGATAGGCGGTGTAGTGACAACCAGGTACGGAATTCGCCGCTCACTGATTCTTTGTGGCATCTTGCAGTCGGTCGGGAACCTGTTTTTTGTTCTGCAGGCTATAGAAGGACATCGGATCGGCTACCTGGCTTTATGTGTCACTGCCGAAAATCTCACGGGTGCGATGGCCGGAACCGCGTTGGTGACCTATCTTTCCAGTCTTTGCTCGCCCGCTTTTACGGCGACCCAGTACGCGTTATTGGCAGCGCTGGCTTCGGTTGGCCGCACCGTGGTGGCATCCACAGGAGGAATATTGTCAGAGAGGATCGGCTGGGTACAATTCTTTCTGCTTACCAGCGTGGTCGCGTTGCCAACCATCCTTCTATTTATCTGGATCGGGCCGCGGGACGATTTCAGCAATAACCAACGCAAGCAAGCCCTCGAAAACACGGATGGCGGGCCAGAAGATCCGACTCCGGCCTAGACGAACGTCACAATTTCCGGTTTGAGAGCTTCTTCTGTGATCGTCAAGAACCCCAAAGTAATGAGAAAAGCCATCGGCTTCAAAAGAACACAGCGACACCCGCGACCATTCCGGGTTAAATCGACCATGAGGATTCTCGGGCGGAGTGTTTTTCTGTTTTGGGTGGGGATGGTTACGGTGTTTGCCGCGACCGCGCAGCCGCTGCTCGCCGCGCAGCCGCAATACCAGCAATATGGCGCGGATGGGCCCGATCTGCGTGGAGCCGTAGAGCAGATTTTTGCATTGGGCAACCAGGCACGCGCACAGGCCGGAGTGGCGAGCCTCGCGTGGGATCCGGCGCTGGCCGCGGCGGCGCTGCGGCATTGCCGCATGATGGCTGCGGCAGGACCGATTTCGCACCAATACAGCGGCGAGCCTGACCTGAGCACTCGCGCGGCGCAGGCGGGTGCGCACTTCAGTGTCATTGAGGAGAACGTGGCCTTCGCTCCTTCGGCCAGCGCCGTTCACCTGGCGTGGATGCAGTCGCAGGGCCACAGGGAGAACCTGCTGAGCCCCGAAGTCGACCATGTGGGCATTGCCTTGGTCTATTCGCGCGGCGAGCTTTACGCGGTGGCCGATTACAGCGCCGTGGTGGAAAACATGAGCCCGGCGCAGGTGGAGGCGCGAGTAGCTGCACTGGTTCGCGTCAGCGGCGTGTCGATTCTCACCGACCCCAGGCTGGCGCGATCGGCCTGCACCAGCGACGACGATCTGCTGCGTTCTCCCGGCGCTCGTCCGTCGTGGATGATTCGCTGGCAGAACTCCGATCTCTCGCACCTGCCGCGGGATCTGGTGAGTCAGCTGCAATCCGGCATGTACCGCCAGGCCGCAATCGGCAGTTGTCCGGCACAGGGCGACGGCGGCGCTTTCACGTCGTACCGCGTGGCGGTGCTGCTGTATTGAAAAGGTGAGGCGGCTCATCAGCCGAAGTCTTGATGTTTCTTCCACAACTCTGGCCACGGCTCGCGCGGCGGCCCGCAGACAAAGATGTCGGGGTGGTCCTGGCTTTCTTCGTTGCGCACGCCCTCGGAGTTGCCGTTGTGCCCGGCCAGACGGCAGCCGGTGAAAATGTCGTTGGCTTGCTTCGCGCTCAGGCCGAGAACGATCAGCGTCGTAGGCTCCGGCGTAGGGTAACCGCGCAGCCATTCGGAGTTGGTTGTGCCAATCGGCTCGGGCAGTCCGTAGGCGCGGCCGAGGATTTCGATAGCTCCATATTCGCCGTAGTTGGCGGTGGTGATGCCGAGATGCGCTTGCTGCTCGGCAGGCAGCGAATCGCGGATCCCGGCGACGGTGCGCACTAAATCATCCCAGCCGATTTCCTCGCGCAGGTCGCCGTTGCGCTCCAGAGCAAAATGCTTGAGCGGTCCGCTCGATGCAAGCGGCAGAATGACAGCGCAGACATAGGCTGAGACCAGTGCGAAGGCCGCGAAGTAAACCGCCTCAATGATCCGCCGGCCCCAGCGGGGCAGGGAAGCGAGCCAGCGCTCGGCTCTCACCGCGCCCATGGCGAACAGCATGGGGTACGCCCCGGCCATGTAGTAGTGGCGGCCTTTGCCGAAGGCGAACAGAGCCAGTGGAACCAGGTACATCAGCGCCAGCATGCGGTAGCGCCGCTTGCGCAAAAGGCCGATGAGCCCGGCAATCCAAAGCGGCGCGGCGGCCAGGTTCGCGCAAATCAGGAACTGGCCCTTCCAGAAGCCTTCGGCGCGCCCCTCGCCCACGTCGCGCGCGTGAATGTGCTGCAGGAAATGGTAGGAGATGAAGTCGTGGCGCGCGAGCCAGACGAAATTCGGCAGAAACATCAGCAGAGCCAGCGCGACTCCAGCCCAGAACCAGCGGTTCGCGAAGTACCGGCGCGCGGGCGTGAAGACGAGCCCAACTAGAATGCCTGCAATGTAAAAGGTGATCGCGTATTTGGTCAGAAGGCCCAGGCCAATGGTCGCGCCGATGGCGAGCCACCACCGCGGATCGTCAGACTTGAGCAGGCGCACGGTGAAGTACGCAATCAGCACCCACCAAAGAAAATCGAATGTCGTGTACTGGAATTCCGTGCCCTCAAAAAGCGGCAACGGAGAGAAGGCAACGGCGAGGGCCGCGGTCAATTGCGCCATACGCGCGCCGCCCAGCTCCTTCGCCATTAGCCCGGTGACAACGATGGCTGCTGCCTGTGCCAGCACCGAGAAGAGACGCAAGCCCACCATGGAAAGGCCGAAGAGGCCGAGCCCGATGCGTTCTACAAATGGAGTGAAGGGAGGGTACGCGACGAATCCCCAGTCGAGATGCCGCGCGTCGCTTAGAAACTGCAGCTCGTCGCGATGAAAGCCATAGCGCGTGTTGGTGATCAGATGCAGAATCGCGACGATGGCCGCGATGGTGACCAGGATCGCGAAATCGTGGCGGCGGCCGGTACTCGGATCGTCTTGAGTGTCTGAGGAAGACAACGAGACCTCCTGGAGACTGTTTACGAAGCCGCGCCCGGTGCGGTTCCATTGCGGCGTTCGAGCGGCGGCGGGACGCGCACCGAGGCCATACCGGCCGCAGTTGCGCTCTGGATGCCCATCTCCGTGTCTTCAAACGCAAGGCAGTCTTTGGGTTCGATGCCGAGGCGCTCGGCTCCGACGAGAAAGGCATCGGGCGCGGGCTTGGAGCGCGTGTAGTCTTCGTGGCCGACGATAGCTTCAAAGCGGTCGAGCAGACCGACGGTGGTGAGCGATTTCACGATCGACGCGCGGTTGCTGCCCGAGACCACGGCGAAGGGAATGCGGCCGTACTGCGCGTTGATGTGCTCCACCACCTCGGGCACCGGCTTGAGCTCGGGCAGCAGCGAGTAGTAGAGGTTCTCTTTGCGCTCGGCTACCTCTTCCACCGGCATATGCAGCCCTTGCATCAGGTTCAGATCGGCGATGATCTCCGTGGGCGGCTTGCCGCCCCACGAATAGAAAAGTTCTTCGTCAAAGGTGGCGCCCCGCTCGCCCAGCGCCTGCTTCCAGGCAATGTAGTGCAACGGCATGGAATCCACAACGGTGCCGTCGCAGTCGAACAGGTAGGCGCGAAATGTGCCGGCGGGAATTTGAAGTTTCATTGTCCTCTGAGTGATGATGCATGGAGCGAGTCGATGTAAATCCTACATCGCCGCGCTATTAATCAATGATCAAGGGAAGAACCATGGTAAACATTCAAATCGAGTATCAGGGAGACCTGCACTGCAAAGCAACCCACGGCCCCTCCGGCGTTGAACTCTCGACAGACGCGCCCAAGGACAATCAGGGCCGCGGCGAAAGCTTTTCTCCTACAGATCTGGTGGCAACGGCGCTAGGCACTTGCATGCTCACCACTATGGGAATTTTGGCCCGTACGCTGAACATCGATATCGCCGGCGCCACGGCGACTGTCGAGAAGGAAATGACAGTGACACCCCCGAGACGCGTCCAGGGACTGGCTGTCCGGGTCCACGTTCCCCACGTTCCGAGCTGGGCGGACAGAGAGAAGCTGGAACGAGCGGCCAACGCCTGCCCGGTGTACAAAAGTCTGCATCCGGACATCCAGATTCCGGTCAATTTCACGTGGGGGTGAGCCAAAATGGGACTGAGGCCGTCGCTGACGACCCTGCCTTTTGACGCACTTGGCGACCTCTGCTAACGTAAATAAGGACAATTCAGCGCCACGCACTCCTCAGTAGCTCAATGGCAGAGCATTCGGCTGTTAACCGAAGGGTTGTAGGTTCGAGTCCTACCTGAGGAGCCAAATCCCATCAACAACTTAGAGAAATTGGCCACCGTCGCCCTCCTGCGACTGTGGGGGATTTTGTGGGGACCACGAAAAGCGGTCATACTGCTTCCCGCGTCTTTGACACTAATCTCCTGCAACTTCCGGAGTGCCAGGTTAATGCGGAAACTTTGAGTCAAAGGACAACTCAGGGTCGTCTTAAGCCGCTGGTGACAAATGCAGACTGTCACTTCGGGCTGCCGCCCGCGGATGCCGTGAATCCGCCATTTACTCGATCGTCTGGAACTGGAAGTGCGCCTAGGCATGCTCCGTTCGAATCTGGGCCAGAAACAACTGCTCAAGAACATCGACTATGAGCGGGAGTGTCTATGGCACATAGAAGAACATGGCTGTACGAGCAGGCACGACCTTCTGGCTTATGTTGCCCGCTACATCGGGCGTCCGCCCATCGCGAACAGCCGCATCTTGAAGTTTGACGCCGATCATGTGCGGTTTCTCTATCGCGACAAGCTGGACGATGACCGGATCCACGAAGTTACCATTCCCACCTGGGAGTTCTTCGATCGTCTGATCACGCATATTCGGGAACCTTACCAGCACGGCGTCCGCTACTATGGTTTGTTGTCGCCCCGAGCCAAGTGCATCCGATACCGTGCCTTCTGGCGTCTGCTAGGCCAGCCCGAGCCGGGTCCGGTCCACCCACTATGCTGGGCTGAGGGGCTGCATCTCTCTTTCGGAGTCAGCCCGCGAGTTGACCGCTGGGGAAATCCCATGACCTGCAGTCGCAGCTTGCCAGCGCAGTTTTCCTCAAACACAATCTGAGCGCCGACCCGCGCGATCGGATTCGGCCTCTGATCTCGCTGAAGATCTCTCGTAGAGAAGGGCCGGCTCTTGCCGCGATTGCACTCTGAGAAGAAATCGGGAAAGTG
>JBEKEP010000110.1:0-14927 GCA_050013775.1 Occallatibacter sp.
TCGCTGGTGCGCACCCGCGCCCGTCCCATCTTTCACATACTCGACCACTCCTCCATCTACGTGCTCATCGCCGGCACCTACACGCCCTTCGCGCTGATCTCTCTGCGCGGCAAGCTGGGATGGATTCTCTTTGGCGTGGTGTGGGCGCTCGCCGTGGCGGGCGTGGTGGCCAAAAGTGTCGCCATGGACCACTTCACGCGAGGAGGCTTGCTCGCCATTGCCTCCACGGCCATCTACCTGATCCAGGGCTGGCTGGTGATCTTCGTGGGGCGGACGTTGCTCGCTGCCATCGGCTGGCACGCCATGCTCTGGCTGGCTGCCGGCGGCCTTGCGTATACGTTGGGCGTAGTTTTTTTCGCTCTCGACCGGGTTCGCTATTTCCACGCTGCGTGGCACATCTTCGTGCTCGCTGGCAGCATCGCGCACTACTGCGCGATTCTGTTCTACGTTGTGCCGGCGCGCACATAGAAGCCGCAGTTCTTCGATCCCTGGCCTCTAGGTCCCCGCATTTTGCCGATTGGTAAGCGGTTCCTTCGTGAAGTATCCGCGCATCTGATTCACGGCCACCACCCATGGCACGGCGACGGAAAAGGCAAAGCGGGCCAGCACTGCACCAGCGCCAAAACGGCCCAGCTGCCGCCAATCGCGATGAAAGGCAAACCACGATTCCAGCACGAGAATCACCAGCAAGGGAACGAAGGTCCAATACAAACTAGCAACCGCCAGCACCTCCAGCACGCACCGCGCGACGTTACGGAAGAGACGGCTTCCGCGCACGCCTGCCTGGCCGTCGCTGAGTGCGTAGCGCGCCATCTGATGGCTGGCAGAGCGAAAGGTGTTCCCTGGCCGGTAATGCGCCTTGGCGTTCGAAATGAAGGCCGGCTTTGTCAGTCGCCGCGCCTCGAGATCGAATAATGTGTCCTCGCCAACGAGCACCTGCTCGGGAAATCCGCCGACGCGTTCCCACAGCGCTCTGGTAAACGCCATCGATCGCGCCGTGCACGACTTGGTCGGTTCCGTGGGCGAAAGGCGAATGCTGAAGAACGGAGCCGAGGCCACGTCCCACACTGTGCATCCGCTCGCATCAAGACAGGATCCGCCCAGCCCGTACTCGGCCTCGCCTGCAACCAGGGGCGCGGTGAGATTCCGGAGCCAATCGGATGCATAGGTGCAGCCGGCGTCCGCACAAGCGATGATTGGCGATTGCGCCGCCTGGATGGCCACATTGCGCCCGCGAGAGACCGGCCCGGCTGAGAATTTCAGGCTGCATGTCTCGTCCCGGATCGCCCTCAGGCGCAGATCCTTTGCCGAGGCGGCTTCAAGCCATTCCCAGGTGCCGTCGGTCGAGCCGCCGTCCACCACGATGACCTCCTCAGCAGGAGGAACCTGAGCGAGCAGACTCGGGACCACCCGTCCGATGTCTTCGGCCTCGTTCAGGACCGTGGCCACAATGCTGACAGGCTGCATGGAGGCAGTATAGCGACCCGGAATTATCCCCTGCACGGCGCATTGACCCAATTCCCCGTTTGACGATAAAATCAAAGAGTTTGGCGATGCACCCGCGTTGAAGGGTGCGCGGGAAATGAACGGGTTCTCCGTCCTGGAATGGCCCGGCCCGGCTCCCGATGCAGTAAGCCGTCTGTATACGCCCCAATCGAGCACACGGATTTGAGTCAGGCGCTTGGCCGCGAGGCCTGAGCGAGAGAGGTTTTGTTATGTACGCAGTCATTCGCACCGGGGGCAAGCAATATCGCGTGGCTCCGGGAGATGTGTTGAAGATCGAAAGCGTGACCGGCGGTCCGACCGTTGAGTTTAGCGACGTGCTGGCGGTTTCCGGCGAGCCGGGAACCCTGGTCAAGCCGGCAACGGCCAAAGTGACAGCGGAGATCGTTGGCGAGGGCCGCGGCGACAAAATTCTGGTATTTCACTTCAAGCGCAAGAAGCAATACAAGAAGCTGCAGGGACACCGGCAGAACTTCACCCAGGTGCGCATCCAGGCCATTGAAGCTGATGGCGTAACCTATGCCGCTAAGTAGGCACAGTTCACCGGAGTTTGTCGCGCATTGAGCGCTGGCTCTGGTTTTTGCATGGAACAAGCTAAGAGCTGAACGCTCATAGCTGAAAGCAGTTTTTGAGAAGGGGATTCGGCAATGGCACACAAAAAAGGTGGAGGCAGCTCCACAAATGGACGGGATTCAAACGCGCAGCGGCTGGGCGTAAAGGCCTTTGCCGGTGAGTTGGTAACGGGCGGCTCCATCATCTCGCGGCAGCGCGGCACGCGCATCAAGCCGGGCGCCAATGTGGGCATTGGCTCCGACGACACGCTTTTTGCCAAGGTGACCGGTCGCGTCGTGTTCACTGACCGCGGACGCCGCGGACGCTTTGCCTCGATCGAACCGGCCGCAACGGAGTAACGCCGGCAAGCTTAGCTCGATTCAAAAGCAAAGGCCGCAGCGTCCGCTGCGGCCTTCGTCTTTCTACTCCCCCATATTATCTATTCTTTAGTGCTGTATTTAAGTCTCGGATTCGCGACCCTTCATGTTCCGCGCCAGCACCTTCTCGACCACGCGCTCCACATCGGAGAGGAAGAAGCTGTTGGCCGGCTGCTGCACGGCGACGCGGGTTCCAGTGTGGCCCAGTGCGGATGCGATTTCGTTCCAACGATAGATTGTCGAGCTTGCCGGCATGAGAATGGGCTTGCGGGCGGGTTCCGGCAGCACGCAGTAAACCATCCAAATGGCCAATGTGGCCAGAATCAGCGACTCGTAAACAAATTGGACCGGATCGTTGTGCGAAACGATGCGGGAGCTCCAGGAAGCGAGAATGAAGTCGCCGGACGACAACACTCCGAAACCGAGCGCCACGCCAAAGGAAAGATCGCGCACCGTCAGACGCAGCGCATTCATGCTCAGGCAAAGAAAAGCCAGCAGGCACAGCTCGAGAACGCTGACCGAGTGCATGAGGCCATAGCAAATGTCCGCAATCATGTGAAGGCCAATGTGCGCGTATGAAATTGACGACAAGCTCACAATCACCGAAACCACTGCAGCCCAGCGAAAGATCACGATGGCGAGCTTGGTAATTCCAGGGAACGCCGCGAGCGCGGAGCGGAAGACTTCAATGCAAATGAAGAACAAGAGGATGACGGCCGCGAGATACGTCGCAAAGAAACCAAAATAATAGACTTTGGCTAGAACGATATGGTGAACGCGGCCCCAGTCCAGTGACTCCGCACGGAGCACCAACAAAAGGAGCGGCGTGGAAATCGCGCGCAGGGCCAAGTAAAGGCTCATCGCTGGAAAGCGCCGGTGTAGCCCCTTACTCCAAAAAAGAAAAGCGAGCGCGCCCCAAAGAAGGAACTCGACCGCATTCATCGCCGACATTGCGAAGTTCAGTGGCATCAGGCTATGGAGTCATCCCGCGAACGACCTAAGGATAGCGCCATTCAGCCTAAAGTCCCAAACACAAAAGGGTAACGCGCTGCTGGCACTTTCGTGCTAGGCGATGGATGCAGCAGCGCGCCCAGAGAAATTAGCGGATTGATGCGGTCAGGGGTGGGCAGGTTCCGTCCGATTCGCAGGGCAGGGGACCGGGAAGGTCAAGGGGCCCGGGGCCACTCGCACTCGCCGAGGCGTGACGGGGCATGGGTTGCGTGGTAGCGGGGGCGAAGGAAGCCGAGGCCAGACCAGCGATAGCGACAAGCAGGGCGAACATGCGGATAGCAGATTTCATCTTTGGTAACCTCAAAAAGTTAGACGTGAAAGAGTACTATCTCTTTCTAGACATGGATCGTACCGCATAACTTAATATAAGTCTAGTTTTTTCATAAGTTTAACAATATGGTACGATGAATGATTACTGACGTAACTTTAGCGGTGCGATAAGATGCCCGTGGTAACCAAGTGTACGCCTTTGTACCGGCCCTTTTTCCACCTTCGCCGCATGGTAAAATAAGCATAGACAAACGGGCTTGATCACCTCGGTTTTTCAAGCGGTTAGTCGCTCTCCAGCGTCCGGAAAAACGTCTCCGATCACCCTCGATTTGGCAAACCTTGCGAACGGAATTCTATGGCGACTGATGTTCTGAGCAGCACCCCCATGCAGCACGGCGACAACGATAGCTATACCGGCGAGAACATCAAGGTTCTCGAAGGACTGGAAGCGGTACGCCTGCGCCCCGCAATGTACATTGGCTCGACCGGCGAAATGGGACTGCATCATCTGGTCTACGAAGTCGTCGACAACTCCGTCGATGAAGCGCTAGCCGGGTACGCCAAGAAGATCGACGTTGTTATCCATGTCGACAACTCCATAACCGTTGTTGACGACGGCCGCGGCATTCCCGTGGACATGATGGATCTAGGGGGCGGCGAACAGATGCCCGCAGTCCAGGTGGTGCTGACCAAGCTGCACGCCGGCGGCAAATTCGACTCTTCGACGTACAAGGTTTCTGGCGGCC
Organism: Occallatibacter sp.; assembly: GCA_050013775.1. Lineage (GTDB taxonomy): Bacteria > Acidobacteriota > Terriglobia > Terriglobales > Acidobacteriaceae > Telmatobacter. Next base: position 4,460 of record JBEKEP010000110.1, read on the forward strand.
TGCACGGTGTGGGCGTGAGTTGCGTGAACGCATTGAGCGAAGAGTTCGAGGTGGAGATCTGGCGCCCGGAAAAGCCGGGCGAGGCGAGCCACACCTACGAGCAGAGCTATTCCAAGGGCATTCCCACTTCAAAGCTTTTGAAGACCGGCACCAGCAAGCGCCGCGGCACCAAGGTGCACTTCCTGGCGGACAAGAGCATCTTCACGACTACGGAATACAACTACGACACCCTGGCCCAGCGCCTGCGCGAGATGGCCTTCCTCAACAAGGGCCTCGAGATCACTCTGACGGACGAGCGTACCGCCGATCCGAAGACGGGCGAAGCGCGCCGTGCCGAATTCCGCTACGCCGGCGGCATTTCCGAGTTCGTCAAGCATCTCAATCGCGGCAAGTCTGTGCTGCACGACAAGCCCATCGTCATGGAGGCTTCGCGCGATGGTGTTGAGATCGACATTGCGCTGCAATACAACGACAGCTATTCCGAATCGGTGTTCAGCTTTGCCAATAACATCAACACCGTGGACGGGGGCACCCATCTTTCCGGATTTCGCGCGGCGCTGACGCGCACCATCAACTTCATCGGCCAGCAGATGGGCCTCTTCAAAGATCTAAAGGAGAGCCTGAGCGGCGACGACGTGCGCGAAGGTCTGGTGGCCGTGGTGAGTGTGAAACTGCCGCAACCGCAGTTCGAAGGCCAGACCAAGGGCAAACTCAACTCCGATATCGCCGGCACGGTGCAGGCCTTCGTCAACGAGCGCCTGGGAATGTATCTGGAGCAGAATCCGCCGGTGGCGCGGCGCATTATCAACAAGGCTATTGAAGCGGCGCGGGCGCGCGAGGCGGCACGCAAGGCGCGCGACCTGACGCGGCGCAAAGGCGCGCTTGATGGCGGCGGACTGCCAGGCAAACTGGCCGACTGCAGCGAGCGCAATCCCGAGCGCTGCGAACTCTACCTGGTAGAGGGTGAATCGGCAGGCGGCACGGCCAAGCAGGGCCGCGACCGCAAGTTCCAGGCTATTCTGCCGCTCAAGGGCAAGATTCTGAATGTGGAGAAGGCGCGATACGACAAGATGCTCGGCCACGAGGAAATCCGCGCCATGATCACGGCGCTGGGCTGCGGCATCGGCAAGGAGGATTTTGATCCTGCCAAGATCCGCTACGGCAAAATCATCCTCATGACCGACGCCGATGTGGACGGCTCTCACATTCGCACCTTGCTGCTGACGTTCTTCTTCCGCCACATGACCGAGCTCATCAAGCGCGATCACGTGTATATCGCGCAGCCGCCGCTTTACAAGATCAAGAAAGGTCGCTTCGAGCAGTACATCAAGGACGACCGCGAGTTCGTGAAGGTGATGGTGAACCGCGCAGCCGAAGGTATGGTGGTTCGTCACGGCGAGACCGCAAGCCGGATCGAAGGCCCCCAACTCACGCGCTTCATGGCCACTCTCAACGAGTATCTCGGTTTTGTCGAAAAGGTGGACAAGCGCATCCGCAATGAAAGGCTGACCGAGATGCTGGCCCGCGCGGAACTGACGCAACGCTCCGACTTCACTTCGAAGAACGGCGGCGACATTCCGGAGAAGCTCGCCAAATTGCACGGGCAGCTCGCGGAATTGGCGGATGAGTTCGAATTCAAGGTGAGCAAGCCCCTTGAAGACGAGGAACACCACACCTGGTCCGTCTGCTTCACCGATGCGCAAGGCCAAAAGCGCTGCATCGACTGGATGCTGGCTTCCAGCCCAGAGTTCCGCCAGATGATGTCGAAGTATTCGCTCATCAAAGAGTTTCTCGAGCCGCCCTTCCTGGTGGAATTTGCCGCCAAGTCTGCCGCGGCCGCGGCGGACGAAGAGGAAGAGGCAGAGAGCGCCGAAGGTAAAACGGAGACCAAGGCTCCCGCTCGCGCCGCGCGCGCGTTGCGCGAGCCGGTGGAGAAGCAGACCGCCCGCGAGCTCTTCGCCTACATCGTGGAGCAAGGCAAGAAGGACTACCAGGTGCAGCGTTACAAAGGCCTGGGCGAGATGACGGCCACGCAGCTTTGGGAAACCACGATGGACCCCGAGCACCGCACCTTGCTTGTGGTGAAGCTCGAGGATATTGCCGAAACCGAGGCCATCTTCACCACCCTTATGGGCGAAGACGTGGAAGCCCGCCGCAAATTCATCGAAGACAACGCGCTGGACGTCAAGAACCTCGACATCTAAGCTGTCGACCGCCCTGCGCACCCACAGGGGAAGCACGTTCTCCCCACTTCCGACGGAAACGGAGGACAGGGAATGAGACGCATCCTGCTTGCCCTGGCGATTCCCGGCTTAAGCTGCGCCACCGCCTTTGCGCAATCCACTGGCACCAACCCCCTCGCTACCGCGCGGGTATTTTCCTTCGACGAAATGACGGCGAAAACCGCGCCCAACGGTGCCGTGGGGCGCAGCGTCTTCAACGGCACACTGGCCACAGGCGAAGCCGTTGCCGCGCATGAGAGCATACAGCCCGCTGGAACCGTCCCCAACCCCGCGCACCGCATCCAGCACTCTGAAGTGATCGTCGTCGAGGAAGGCACCCTCGAGTTCGATCACGATGGCAAAGCCGAACGCGCCGGAGCGGGCAGCATCATTTATGTAGCCGTTGGGACTCTGCATTCAGTAAGGAATGTGGGGGCCGGCCCCGCTAAGTACGTCGTCATACAGATTGGCGGAGACACCAGGAAGTAGCCGAGGCGTTCTGTTCGATTACGCCCCGCGCACGTGTCCGCGCCCGTGGCTCTTCACCGCATACATGCGCGCGTCAGCCGTGCCGATGATGGCATGCACCTGGGCGCCGTCGCTGGGCGCTGAGGCCATACCTACGCTGGCGCTCACATTCAGCTTTAGCCCGTTCTTCATCTGGAACTCGGTTTCCATCAGCGCACGATGCATGAACTTCGCCCGCTCCAGCGCGGCAGCAGCATCGGTGCCCGGCATCAGGATCACGAACTCGTCGCCGCCATAGCGAAAGCACAAATCCTGCTTGCGGCTCAACTCCTGCAGTCGGCGTCCGGTAAGCGCCAGGAGTTCGCTGCCAATGAGATGCCCGTGTGCGTCGTTCACCAACTTGAACCGATCCAGGTCAAGAAACGCCAGGCTCACAGGCGTCTGCGACTTCTTGCACCGCTTCAATTCCCGTTCCAGGACATTGTACAAATGGCGTACGTTGTGGAGGCCGGTGGTGTCATCGGTAATGGTCAGCTGCTGAATGCAGGACACGTCGTGTGCATTTTCAATGGCGATTGCCGCGTGATCGGCCAGGATATGCAGGAAGGCAATGGTGTAATCCGACATCTCTGCACGCGGATTGAGGATTTCAATGACGCCCTGAGTGCCTTTGCGTCCGCGCAACGGCATGGCAATGGCCGAGCGTACGGCACGGGCGGCGCCGGCGCCGGGTTGTACCAAACGGGGATCCTCTTCCGCTTCGGGAACGATGACGGTTTCGCCGTGCTCGAGCACCCATCCGGCCAGGCCCTCGCCCACTTTCACCCGCAGGCCTTTCAAAGCCTCCTGCTCATCGCCCGCGGCAATGGCGTAATAGAGCTCTTGGGTGGCTTCATCGAGCATGAGCAGCGTCCACAACTCCGCCTCTACCATCCGCTCCATGTGTTCCAGAATGGTGCGCAGAATCGTGTCAAGATCGAAGCTCGAGGTGAGCGATCGCGCCAGTTGATGAAATACAAGCAGATCAGCGAGCGGGATGCGTTCTGCCGTCTCGTTTGGCATGTCTTAGCCCTGGGGAAAATCTTTCCAACATTCTTTCATGCAAGCGAGTGCACGCAAGGCTCGGTTTGTTAACTTCACGTTACTTGCGTGTTAGATGAAAATGGCTGCAAAACCACCGCTCAGCCGCCAATGTGCACCATCGAGCGCGATGGCTTCAAAAATTCCGGTTCACCGATGTGATGCCGCGCTTCTTTACTCTGAATCGTACGCACAATGTAGGCGCGAAGTTCCTCGTCGCCGGCCCCGGCCCGCAAGCGCCCGTAAAGATCGTGTTCCACCTGCGAAAACAGGCAGGTGCGAATTTTTCCGTCGGAAGTGAGCCGCACGCGGCTGCACGCCCCGCAAAACGCCTGACTTACCGGGGCGATAATGCCGATCTCGCCTACGCCGTCGGCGAAAGTATAGCGGCGCGCCGTTTCGCTGGGCTCGCGAGCTGGAAGTTCCGTCAGAGGCATCGCTCGGCCGATGCGCTCCACAATCTCTTTGAGAGTGACCACGATTTGCGGCGTCCAGAGACGGCCCTCTTCGAGCGGCATGAACTCGATAAAACGCACGACAACATCCTCTTCACGAGCGAAGCGGGCGAAACCCTCGATCTGGTCGTCGTTGAAGCCGCGCAGAAGCACGCAATTGATTTTGAGCGGCGTTAGCCCCGCGGCGCGCGCGGCACGAATGCCCCTGAGAACTACCGGAAAGCTGCCCGGAACCCGCGTGATCCTTTCAAAGATCGCCGCGTCCACTGCGTCCATGCTCACCGTTACCCGGTTGAGCCCGGCCGCTTTGAGCGGGCCCGCGAGCGACTCCAGTAAATGGCCGTTGGTGGTGAGAGCAACGTCAAGCGGCTCCCCTGCCGGCGTGCGCATACGCGCTAGTTCCTGCACCAGTTCGACGACCCCGCGCCGCAAAAGTGGCTCTCCGCCAGTCAGCCGCACCTTGGTAATTCCAAGTCCGACAAAAAGCTTGATAAGGCGCAAGTACTCTTCGCTGGCCAATTCCGGATACTGGGCGCCCACTTCGCCCGTGCGGCAATACACGCATTTGTAGTTGCAGCGGTCGGTGATGGAGACGCGCAGATCATGGATCACGCGCCCATGGCTATCGGTCAGCGGCGGGCGTGGCGACAGAGAAGAAGCGAAGGATAGGGAAGTGGCGGCCATCGGCTATTTAAGCCTATACCTTTTGGGGTGCAGCTAGAAGGCCCAGGGAGACCCGGCGGCGCGCTCATGCAGGACGATCGAGGCGATAGCATACAAAGAGCTACATTGCCGCGGTTGCGATTGCGGGATAGTGAGCCAAGCGAGGAAATTGGGAAAGATGCCGGCAATCGGAGCCAGACCGACAGGCACAGCGGACGAGGCAGACGCGGCACAAGCCGTGCGGCAGATGTTCGAGACCATTGCGCCCAGGTACGACCTGCTGAACCACGTGCTCTCGGCGAATATCGACCGGCTGTGGTGGCGGAGGGCAGCGCGACGGTTTCGCGATGTGCTGGCCCGGCCCGACGCCCAGATCCTGGATATTTGTTGCGGCACCGGCGATCTGACCATGGCTTTGCTGAAGTTGCGTCCACGGGGAGCACAGCCAGTACTGGCTGGCGACTTTGCCCCTGCCATGCTGCGCCGTGGAGCGCAAAAGTTTGGCCGGCTAACGCAGCAGGGGTCTGGCAACGGCACAGAAGCAGCCGCAGCGCCATACGCGATCGCCATCGAAGCCGACGCGCTCCACCTCTCGCTGCGTGCCGAGTCGCTCGACCTGATTGTGACCGCTTTTGGCTTCCGCAATCTCGCCAATTACGCTGCCGGCCTCGAGGAGTTTCACCGCACGCTCAAACCGGGCGGACAGTTGGGGATTCTGGAGTTCAGCGAGCCTGGCGGCGCGATGGGCAAGGCCTATGCGCTCTACTTTCGACGCGCCCTGCCAGCCATCGGTAGGCTGATTTGCGGCAAAGACGGTCCGTACAACTACCTTCCGACATCGGTCGGCGCGTTTCCGCCGCCCAGCGAGATGCTTTCGATGATGCGAAATGCGGGTTACGTGGACTGTGCCTGGCAGCCCTACACATTTGGCATTGCGGGGTTGTACACGGCCAAGCGGCCACCGGGTACGCTAAAGACAGCATGACTTCCGCCGTCTCCAGTTCGCGGGCCACCGAGCCTACCGTTTCGAACTTCTCTTTCGAGAAGCGGCGCGTGGCATGGCGCTCCATGGCGGCAGCGGCGGCCATGACGCTGCTCAAGCTCGGCGCCGGCCTGCTCTCCGGCTCTCTGGGTGTGCTCTCCGATGCGGCACACTCCGGGCTCGATCTGGCGGGATCTGCGCTCACCTTCTTCTCGGTAAACGTGAGCGACAAGCCGGCCGACGAAGATCATACCTACGGCCACGGCAAAATCGAAAACCTGTCGGCATTTGCCGAGGCTGGCCTGATGGCCTTCTCCTGTGTGTGGATCGTGTGGGAAGCCGTCGAGCGCATCGCTCTCCACGCCGTGAATCTCCACCACTCCATCTGGCCGGTGCTGGTGCTGCTGACTTCGATTGCAGTGGACCGCTGGCGCTCACGGCAGTTGTGCGCGGTGGCTCTGCGTACCGGGTCGCCTGCGCTGGCGACGGACGCTTTCCACTTTGCCTCAGACATCTGGGCCACGGTTGCGGTGCTGGTCGGATTGGGTGCAACGTGGCTAGGATGGCGATTCGGGATTGCCGCCCTTCAGTACGCCGACCCCTGCGCAGCGATCCTGGTTTCGCTGCTGATTCTGCGGATGGCCGTTCGCCTGGGTCACGAGGCCGTAGGCGCACTTCTGGACGAAATCCCCGCGGAAACTCGCCGTCGGCTGGTTCGCGAGGTGGAGCGCGTAGAAGGCGTGCTAGATGTCGAGCGCGCGCGGGTGCGGCGTGCAGGCGCCAGCTACTTTGTCGATCTCACACTGGCGATGCCGCGGCGTTTCACCTTTGAGCACACCAGTGAACTGGTCAATGCCGCAACCGCCGCGGTGCATAGCGTGTTGCCTGCGGCCGACGTAGTCATCCACACCATTCCCCGCGAATCCCGAACTGAGAGCATCTTCGATCGCGTACGCGCCGCAGCCGCGCGCAACAACGTCTCGGTGCATGAGCTCAGTGCCCGTTCGCACCACGAGCGCTTGCAAATCGAGTTGCACGTCGAAATCGAGGAAAACAAGAGGCTCAGTGAGGCGCACAGCTTTGTGACGGCACTCGAAGCGGAGATTCTGCGCGAAGTCCCCGAGATCGAATCCGTGCTGACCCACATCGAGAGCGAGCCGGCGACGATCGAGCAGCCGGACGACGTGGTCGTGGAAGACCGCAGAATTGAATTGGCGCTGCGTGCCGCTGCCGTGGGGATACAAGACATTGTCGACGTGCATGCCATTACCGTGGGCCGTACGCGCGATCACATCTCCGTCACCTGTCACTGCACCTTGCCTGACGATCTGCCGATGCATCGCGTTCACGAGGCCATCACGGAGCTGGAAGACCGCTTCAAGCTGGAGTGCCCCGAGGTGTACCGCGTCACCATCCACCCCGAGCCGGTGACGGATAATACCCGTTAGGGCAGCGTGCACCGGCGCGAAAAATCATATGGAGGTTTCCGATGCCGACAGACAGATCGATTGCCAAAGGAGATCAACGAGATTATCGGTTATCTGCGGCCGTGTTCTTCGGTTTCGTGATTCTTCAGATGTTGGTATGCGAATCGTCAGCCATTCGTGGTTTGTGGTTCATAGAACCAACACCTGATTACGGGCCGGAGAAGTTCGTGCTCCCGTTATGCATCGCATTCCCGGCGTTCATCCTGGTCGTACTCCGTGTCCAGGCAAGACGGTGGGTTGCAAATGGTCGGATGGAATCAGGCCTCGCAGCACGCATCATGAACAGTTTCGGCATTGCGTTGTTCATGACCTACATCGGCATTTTCCAGCTTGCGGAGCTGGCCTTTCGTGCGCGGTGATCGCCCATGAATACCCGCGCCATAGCCGGTTTCTTTCGTGTGGCTTCGCTGCTGCTGCTGCTCGTTGCAGTGGCGTTGCTGGCCGCCATTGCAACCATGCAATTCGCCATTCACGGCGCCGAGGTGCAGGTGCCCGCGCTGAAGGGCATGACGGTGGCCGACGCGTTGAGCGAAACCGCCGGCCTGGGGCTGAATCTCGACGTCGACAACCGCTACTATTCGGGCGATGTGGCTGCCGGTCACATCCTGTCGCAGTCGCCCGAGGCGGGCACCGTAGTGCGCCGCGAGTGGCATGTGCGCGTGGCAGAGAGTCTGGGGCCGCAGAAGGTCGACGTGCCCGACACGGTGGGCGTGGATGAGCGCGTGGCGTCACTGGAACTGCGCCGCGCGGGTCTCGAAGTGGGCGAAGTTGCGCACCTTTTTTCGAAAACTGCTGCCGAGGGTACGGTGCTTGCACAGGATCCTCCCGCGCATGCGCAGGGCATCGAGCAACCCAGCGTGAATCTGCTGGTGGCCGCACCGGACGATGAAACACCAGATGGTTATGTGATGCCCGACTTTTCCGGATGGCCGATCTCGAGCGCTAACGCGGCTTTGGCGAAAGTTGGCATCCGCACCGGGCCGCCGAACTTTGTGGATGTGCCGGTGGCCGCAATGGGCAGCGGTATAACGCCGCTGCATCCGCCGGCCAAGCCGGGAGCGGTGCAGTCACAGTCGCCCGTCGCCGGCTCGCGCATCGACCAGAGCACGATTGTTCACTTCACGGTGGTGAAATAAAAGAAAGGAGAAAATCGGCATGGGACTGAGCGAGGACTTGGAAAAGATTGCAACTCAGGAGCGTGAACTGCACCTGCCGCGCCTCGATGCGCAGGTCGCATGGGATCTCGGCACGCGCATCCGCAGCATGGCTGTAGAGCGCGGCCTCATCCTGGTCATCGACGTTCGGCGTTTCGGGCAGCCCTTGTTTTATGCGGCGTTCGACGGCACTACTCCTGACAACGCCGAGTGGGTGCGCCGCAAGAGCAACGTAGTGGCGCGCTTCCATCGCAGCTCCTATGCCGTGGGCATGACGCTCAAAGTGAAAGGGACGACACTTGCGGAGCGCTACGGACTGCCCGTCGCGGACTACGCGGCTGACGGCGGATCATTCCCGCTGTTTTCCGAGAACGCAGGCATCGTAGGCAGCGTGACCGTGTCCGGCCTGCCGCAGCGCGACGATCATAACCTGGTTGTGGAAGCGCTGTGCGCCTTGCTAATTAAGGATTTTGCGGCATTGCGTCTGGGACCGGAGACTGCATAGCGTACGTCGGGAGCTGCATCAAGCCAATCTTTCAAGCAGAGCCACAAAGAAGCCATCGGTCGGCAATGCACCGGGCAATAACCGCAGTGCGCCGTCGGGCGTCAGGCATGTTCGCAACCGCTCCGCCGCCTCAGGGCGGAGAATGCCATTCCGTTCCAGCGCCTCGAGGTCCGGTACAAGCGAAATCTGCCGCACTTTTGGGTATTCAGAGAGAATCGCAGCCATGACCTGCTCATTCTCCTCCGCCTCCAGCGAACAGGTTGAATAGACCACGTGGCCGCCGGGGCGAACCGCCCGCAACGTCGCGCGCAAGATGGCCTGCTGGCGTTCGGCAAGCCGCGGCAAATTCTCCAAATGCAGACGATGACGGATTTCAGGATTGCGACCCATCGTGCCGGTCCCGCTACAAGGCACATCCACGAGCGCAAGGTCGAAAGCGGCTTCTTCTTGAAGCTCAGCTGCATCGGCTAATCGGCACTCCACGCGGTCGGCGTATGCGGCCAGACGCTTGCGTAGGTCGGCAAGCCGCCGCGGGCTCGATTCACATGCGACGATACGCGCATGGGGATTTCGTTCCGCGAGGATGAGCGTTTTGCCGCCAGGCGCCGCGCATGCGTCGAGAATTTTCTTCTGGCTTTGGTCGGAATCTTCGCCGGGAAACGCGGCAAGTTCCCCAATTAACTGCGACCCTTCATCCTGCACGCGCGCGCGGCCTTCGCGAAAGGCCGGCGTTGCCCTTAAGTCGCCGGAGACTACGGCGCGCGCGGCGGTAAGCAGGTCACCGGATGCAAGCTCGACTCCCGCCTCGCGCAATTCGTCTTGAACGGCGGGGTTCTCCATGCGCAGGTTTAATCGCGGCTGGCTCTGGCCGTGTCGACAAATTGCACGCATCGCATCCTCGCCATAGAACTCAACCCAGCGCTTGACCATCCACGCGGGATGCGCCTGAACCGCTGCAAACTCGCCACCGCCCCCATCCAAAAGTCTGCCCCACGCAGTGGTGCCGCACGCAGTGGCGCTGCGAAGAACTGCATTGACCATGCCGGCGGCAAAGCGATGGCCTGACTGCTTTGTCAGCTCCACGCTTTCATCGATGGCGGCGTGGTCGGGAATGCGGTCGAGAAACCAGAGTTGGAAGACGCCGAGGCGGAGAGCGATCTGAACTTCAGGATCGAGCTTGGCATTGGGACGCTTGAGAAGCGGGCGAATCTGTGCGTCCAACCAGATCTGCCATCGAAGCACGCCCAGCACCAAAGCCGTGGCCAGATTGCGATCGGCGGACGAGAGTGCACTGACCTCATCAACCCGCAAAAGATCGTCAGCGTGCGTCTGGCCGCCTTCGACAGCAAGAAGTATGCGGAGGGCCGCTTTGCGCGCCGGAGAAATGGTAGGCATGACGCTCAACCTAGACGCGCATCCGCGCCGAGTGGGTTCCCGCGCAGAAACTCGACG
>JBEKEP010000111.1:0-14792 GCA_050013775.1 Occallatibacter sp.
CATGCTGACATTGCCGGTGGCGGGATTGCCGTTGCGGGCGATGGAGACGCCGTTGAGGAAGACGTCGTAAGCCGTGGCCATGCGAATCTGCACGGTGGGGTGATCGAGATTGCCGAGGGCCGCCGGGTTGAGATGGCAGCGAACCCAGATGCGTGGCTCATCGGAGTTCAATTTCCACTGCGCATAGTGCTGCCAGCCGGATTCGTCCAGCGACGGCTCGGCCCAGACGGGGTTGTCTCCGGCGCGCCACGCGCATCGCTGCGGCGAAATGGCTTCGACGGATTGCGCTGGCAGCGCGGTGGGCAACACCAGAAGCAGCAATGCAAGCTTAAGCATGCAGCACCTCGGCGGGAGCAAAGGTGAGAGCGAGGACGGTAATGTCGTCTTCCTGCCCGAATTGCTTCGCAGCATTCGCGATTTGGTCTGCAGATTGGGTGGAGAGGGAGGCCGCGCGCTCGAATCCGACCAGTTCGCCCGTGGCGTTGCGGGCCTCGACGACGCCGTCGGAAAGCAACACGAGAGAGTGACCGGGCGCGAGCTTCACGGTCACCTCTTCGAACTGCGCATCTTCCGTGATGCCGAGCGGCAGGGAGGGTGGCGCGGCCATCTCTTTGCCGTCAATGTACGGCGCGAGGTGGCCCGCATTCGCCATAGTGCAAAGACCATCGCGGTCGATGTGCAGACAGCATGCGGTAGTGAATCCCCCATCGCCTTTGGTGTAGAGCGCCTGGTTCAGATTGCTGAGCGCCTCGGCTGGACTGCGCGAGTCCTCGCGGCGCAGCACGCCAACAATCATGGCCACGCGCATGGCGGCGATGATGCCCTTGCCACTGACGTCGCCGACAATCGCCATGAGCGATCCGTCAGCGGCTGGAGAGACAAGAAAGAAGTCGCCGCCGACCTCGCTGGCCGGATAATAGACGGTTTCCACATGAAATCCGGGCGTGGACTGCGAGGAGCGGGCGAGGAGCAACTGCTGCGTGGTGCGCGCGGCTTCCAACTCGGCCGCGGCGTGGGCGCGCTCGCGCGCAATTCCCACTGTGCGCAGCACCAGAAAAAGCAGCATGGTGACGTAAAAGACGAAATAGCCAACGTCTGCGCCTGTAAAGGAATAGCTTCCGGCGGGCAGAGAGAACGCCGGCCACGGTACGCGCACAAGGTGGACATAGAGAGCCAGCAGGCGAATGAAGCTGTACCATTGCGCCGCGCTATAGACTACGATGGCCGGGAGCAGAATGAAGGCTTCGCGATTTCCCTGCCGGCAGCCGCGGATCAGCAGCACCAGCAGCACGGCATCGACGGTGAGCGCGGCCGAGAAGTAGGCGAAGAACCCCAGGTGGATGCTTTGGCCGATGCCGGAGACGTTGACCAGCGGCCCGAATGAAGCGGCAAACGAAGCGGCCTGAAGGAACAGGAGCGTGGTCGAGCTTTTGCGGCCCAGCACCAGCCGGACAAACTCAATAACGGCCACGCTGGCCACGCCGAAAGTGATTCCGGTGAGAACCTGGCTCTGCCAGTTGTAGATGGCGAGATCTTCCCGCAGCCACACTGCGTTGTACCCGGCGGAGGCGAATGAGTAAATTGCCACGGCGAGATACTCGCGGCGGTTGCGCAGAGCAAGGAAAAGGCTCAATGCCACCAGGCCGGTGAGCAAACTGATCAGTTCCAGAATCCAGTCGTCCAGCGTGTCGTGTGCGTGGTCGTAGCTGAGCTCGCGGGGTGCGCTCTCGCTGCTGAGCAGGTAAACGCCGGCAGGCGGCTCGATGGGCATGTAGGTGCCGGCGCGATCGAGGGCGCACCGCACTGCCAGAACCATGTCGCCGCGTGCGCCGAGGAGCGGCTGCGGAATGGGGTAGACCGCCAGGACGCGCTGATAGCGGTAGGACGGGCGGTTGATATTGCCCGCGGCGCCGATGCGCGTGCCGTTCACGTAGATTTCGTAGTTGCCGCGGATGTGATCCATGCCGATCATCATCGCGGTAGCGCCGGGCCGCAGGTGAATGTGGGCGCGATACCAGCCGTATTGAGCCCCTCCCAGGTTCACGTCAGCGACGAGGCGGTGTTGATCGAGAATCATCCAGCCGCTGTCGTCGTAATCGGGCGAAGCGTAGGCTGGATTGTCGCCGGTGGCGAAGAGCCAGAGCGGGCCGAGAGCGATGCGCTGGCCGTAAGCCGTGGCATCGATGTTGCGGGGATCGTGGCCCGGATCGAGAGAGCGATCTTGAGCAGTTGCGGCCCAAGGACAAAGGCAAGCCGCAAGCAGTACCGGAGTCCACAACGCAGGGAAGTGGCGTTGTCTGGGCATCGCCCCAACTATAGCGCAGCGGTGGATGAATCCAAACGGGTTTTGCATCAGGCGCGCGCCAGAGTAATCACGGTGATGTCATCGTCCTGCCCGAACTCCTGCGCGGCCAGGGCGATGGATTCGGCGGATTGGGTTGAGATGGCACGAGTGCGTTCGAAGCCGAAGAGCTCGCCCGAGGTGTTGCGAGCTTCGATGACGCCGTCCGAGATGAGCAGCAGGGATTCGTCCGCGCTGAGCTGAAAGCGCTGGGTCGAAAAAGTGGCTGTTGGTAACGCACCGAGCGGAAAAGCGCCTTCGAGAGCCAGCTCCTCGCCGTTGATGTAGGGCGGTAGGTGCCCGGCGTTGGCCAGCTCGACGTTTCCGTTGCGATCGATGCGCATGGCCTGGCATGTCACCAGGCCGCGACCCTGCAGCCGTTCGTTCAGCAGAGCCAGAATGCTGCCGGGATCGGAGGTGAATTTGAAGGCGGTGCGAATGGCGCCGACAATCAGCGCTGCGAGCATTCCGGCCTGCAGCCCCTTTCCTGCCACGTCGCCGACCACGATCAACGTGCTTCCGTCGCGCGGGTCGGGAAGAACCTGGAAGAAGTCTCCACCCACTTCGCGCGAGGGCTGGTAGACGCTGTGGATGACGAGCCCGGGGGTCGGCGGAAGCTTCTCCGGGATGAGGTACTGCTGAATCTCGCGCGCCGAGGCCATTTCGCCGGCGAGGAGGGCGCGCTCCTCGGTAACCTGGCGCTGGTCGCGGAAGAGTAGCGCAAAGAGCGCGGAGAGAAGGCAAGCGATGGTGAAGCCGCGCGCACTTAACAACGTGAGCCCCCAGCGCGCAAAGAGATTGGGGACGCCGGGCAGCGGGGTACTGGTGAGTTCGACGACATACCAGACGAAGTCAGCCGCACTCCAGAGCATGCACAAAGCCGCGAGCGAGCGAATGCGGCGGGGAACTGCTGCATAAGGCCAGAATGCGTAGAACGTTGCAAGCGAGAGGAGCGTGTGCACAACGGTCTGGAAGGGGCGCAGGAAAGCGAAGTTGAGAGGAGCGATCCATGGGGGGCGGTTGGCGGCAAGGAAAACATCGACAACGGTAGGAAAGAAGGCCAGCTGCATCACCACGAGCAACACGATGATGAAAACGGGCATGCGCCGACGCGCGACGGCAAAGAAGAAGGGTGTCTCGACGAGAGACAGCACACTGTTGCCTGCAAGCGCGATGGCGAGGCACGTCGAGACGGAGTAATTGAGCAGAGAGGCAGTGGCGAATTCATTGAGACGCAGCGTGGTAAGGCCCAGGCAAGAGATGCTCAGCAGCAGGAATTCGGAGCGGCTGCGATCGTAGAAGTAGAGGCCCAGCAGAATCACGGCGATGACGCCAACGATGCCGAAGTAGATGGTGGCTGCGGTGTGTTGGGATTCCCGCGAGAGGATGGTTTGGGCGCGAAGCGCATCGAGAAGAGGCGCATCGCCGGCGCGGATCTGAAGTGGAGATTTAATCAGGCTGCCGATGGGGCCGGTGGTGGGGATCGTGATGCGGTCTGTAATTCGCAGGGCGAGAGTGGCAGGAGATGCTGAGAGGAGTTGGCTCGGGATCGGCCAGGAGCGGATGGCGTTGACGCTGGAGTTGCCGTTGGCGAGGTTGCCTTGGGCGCCGATGAGTGCGCCATTGAGGTAAAGCTGATAGGCGGAGTAGAGGGTGACTTGAATGGCGGGCTGCGCGACGGAGTGGAGCGAGTTGAGATAGGTGTGGCAGCGGACCCAGAGGTGCGGCTGGGCGGAGTTGGCGGTCCAGGCGGAGTAAGGCTGCCATCCGGATTCGTCGAGATTGGACGCGGCCCAGGCGGGATCATCGCCGGTGCGCCAGACGCACTGCTGCGGCGGGACGGTGATGATGGATTGCGCGGCGAACGCAGCGGGGAAGAGGCAAGCCAGGATGAGGAAGGTCTTTCGCATGGGGCGTCACTGCAAAGCCTGGGTCATGCCGAAGCAAAGCCACATAGTCCAGGTGGGGTAATCTCCTGGCAAGCGGCGAGCGCCGGCAACTCACGCCCCGCGAACAAGGGGAAGCGGCGGGGAAGCATGGCACGAGCATACCTTGCCGGATGTGATTGCAAAAGCAAAATTTGCGGGTGATTCGGACCGGTGGTTCCGCGCGGTCGCGGGGAAAGCTGGGCAGGGCCCCGGGGACTCTACAATAAAAATCTCATGTCAGCTTTTTCCGGCACATTGGCAACTATCGACTGGCACTGGGTGTGGCTGGTGGCGGCTGCATTTCTGGCGGGCGTGCTGAATGCCGTGGCCGGCGGCGGGTCGTTTCTGTCGTTTCCGGCGCTGTTGGGTATGAAGATGCTGCCGGTGCAGGCCAACGCTACGAACACGGTGGCCATCTGGCCCGGCCAGCTGACCTCAGTTGCCGCGTACTGGTCGGATGTCCGCGAAAATCTCCGTGCAGCCTTGCTGATGGGTTTGGCAGGATTGATTGGTGGAACGGCCGGCGCGATCGTGCTGTTGAACACGCCGCAAAAAACGTTCATGCGTCTGGTGCCGTGGCTGCTCCTGTTTGCCGCGTCCACCTTTGCCGTGAGCGGGCCGGTGACGCGAGCCTTGGAGCGGCTGAAGTTCAAACGCCACGCGAGTGCTGGGAGCGTCGGTGTCCATGCACCGAGCCGGTTGCCGCTTTTTCTTGGTACCGCTGTTGTCAGCTTTTATGTGGGCTACTTTGGCGCCGGAGCAGGCTTTCTTTTTATGACGCTGCTCGCGCTCTTCGGCTACGAAGACATTCACGCCATCAACGCGCTCAAGGTGGTGGCTAATCTGCTGGCCAACGGCATCGCCTTTGTCATCTTTATCGTCGATGGGCAGGTAGTGTGGCGCTTCTGCGTGGCGGCGATGGTTGCGGCGGCGATCGGCGGTTACACTTCGGCAAGCCTGGCGCGGCGCGTTCCGCAGCCCGTGCTGCGCGGGCTCGTGGTGGCGATCGGACTGTCAATGGCGGCGTGGTTTTTTGTGAGGCAGTGATCAGGTGCTAGGTTTCAGGTGTCAGTGGCCGGCAGCCCGTAACCGGTAGCTTGTAGCTCCGGCTTCTTAAACCTGAAACCTGATGCCTGTAAACTGTTGTTATGAGCCACGAGGGCATTCGCTTCGCCACCAAAGACGAACAGGCACGCCAGGACGGAGAACGCCAGCCGTTGCCGAAGATAGCCGTGACGCCGGAAAAGGTGCGCGTGCTGATGACTGAGGGCAAGGGCCTGGAGATCGACTGGGCCGACGGCCACAAGAGCGCGTGGGGCTTCGCGTGGCTGCGCGATGCGTGCCCGTGTGCAACCTGCGTGGACGAGCGCGCCCAGGAGGGCCGCAAGGCCGGCCAGCCCAAGCCCAAACCAGCTGCCCTGCTGCCCATGTACACGCCGCCGCAGAAACCGGCCAGTGCGCATCCGGTGGGCCGGTACGCCATCCAGTTCAACTGGCTCGACGGCCACTCCGGCGGTATTTATTCGTGGGATTACCTGCGCCGCGTTTGCCAGTGCCGCGAATGCACATTTGCAGCCGAAGAGACCACGGGGACGCCCAACTAGGTTTGTCGCCAGCCAATCTTTATGTGCTCTCCCTTACAATCCCGCTCATGAGACTTGACCTTTTACATTTGTGCAAAAGGAGAACTCCGGCGGCGAAGGCCGGGATCGAAGACATTTACCGGGAAGGTGCTGTGCAAGACGCAAGCTTAATGAAGTGGTCTTGCTTGATCGTTGCGGCTGCGCTGCCGTGCCTAATCCTGAGCGCGCCAACTGTTCGCGCGCAGAAGGCAAATCCTGTCGTCCGGCCCAAGCCTGCCGTGCCCCCGGCGCCCATCGTCTACTCAGGCCGAACCGCATGCCGGCTGGTTCGAAATTTGCTTCCCCTCGCGGATGAGTTGGAGGGCACCCGGTCCGTCTGGAAGATAGGCGAGATTTGGTTGACGCCCGCGGGTTTCAACGTCAGCGTCTCCGACAGCAAAGTCATATCGATGAAATATTCGGACAGCCCGGGAGTCAAGCCTTATGGCAAAGACAATTCTTATCAGATCGACTTTTTCCCGGGGCGGGACTTCCGCTTTCAGCAGGGCTTTGTGCTGGACTTTCATGAAAAAAGTGCAGCCGAGAGCAAGTTGTCCTCTCTGGTGGAAGCGCTAAATTTCCTAATTGCGTCCGCTCAGCAGGGCGACGTCATCGATTGCAAGGCCGCGCTTGACGACCAGGCCCAACTCGACTCCTTTGCACAGCTGACTGCCGCCTGGCGCAAAATGTTCGTGAAACCGCTGCTGCCCGATGAGGTGAACAGAGAGCGTTTGCTGGCCGAGGATGCCGTTGCGCGCAAAGATATGAGTGGCGCGCTCGAAGACTACCTCGCGGGTGTGGATACCGACCCAACCTGGGCCCAGGGATGGTTCAACGCCGCGCTGCTCTATGCCGAGCAGCAGAATTACGGCGACGCGGTCTTTACCATGAAGCACTACTTAATTCTGCTGCCCGATGGGCCAGACGCCCCAGCCGCAAAGGAAAAGGTGTCGTTGTGGACGGCGAAGGAGCATGAGGCGTCGGCAGCCACGGAAGGCGGAGCAGCGAAGTAGCGCGTGCATCTATTCGTGCTGGTATCTGCGCCGCGTGTGCCAGTGCCGCGAGTGCACATTTGCAGCCGAAGAGACCACGGGCACCCCGAACTGAGCTTCTGGCCCCGGCATCCTAAAGAATATTGACTGCCCGCGCCGCGAGCAGCACTACCGTCGCGAGGGAGATGAGCGACTGAAGCATCATCAAGACTTTGGCCCAGCGTGTGAGAACCGGACAGTCGGTCGGCGAGAACGCAGTGCTGGTGTTAAAAGCAAGAAACAAATAATCCACAAAACCAGGACTCCAGCCTTGCTCGTGCAGGTCCATCTTGGTTTGGCGCATCAGGGTCATTTGCGGAAACAGAAAGGCACCGTCGGTGTGGGCGCCGCGTGCCTCACGGGCGTGTGGTCCGCCCGCGTCGAGCCGCCAATACCAGGACGCGAAGACGAGAATGTTTGTAATCCATAAGGCAGCCGAAGCCCGCAACAGGTCTGGCGGCGCTATGCGGTGCGACGGTAAAGCTGAAACGAGCAGGCAAAGCGACCAGATCATGTCGGCAGTCACGATCGATGACAGCACATACCCCATAATCTGGGTAAGGCGATCGAAGCCGCGACTGCGTGCCCATGTTGTGGGAATGAGCAATACTCCAACGACAGCGATCAGCAACCAACCGGGGCCTACCGAAAGGGACTCTGGAAGAACGAGGCGTAATACGCCCACGGAAAGTAGCGCGACCATGGCTGGCCAGCGTGGTTCGAGATGCTTGGAGTCGTCACTCATGTGCCCAATGTACACCGGCTATCTATCATCGAATCATTTCGGCGTCACGGCAATCGAGTAAGAAAATGCAAGAAGGAGTGCGGCATGAAGATTGGATTTCTGGGTTTGGGCAAGATGGGGACGCCGATGGCGATGCACCTGATCGCTGCCGGCCACGAGTTGCGGGTGTGGAACCGCACCGAAGGGCGCACCGAGCCGCTGTTGCGCGAGGGCGCGATCGCTGCGGCCACTCCGGCCGAAGCCGAATTGGGCGCCGACGCCGTATTCACGATGCTGTTTGACGACGCGGCGAACGAGGAAGTGATTTTTGGCTCGAATGGCCTGATGGACGCTCTGAGCCCGGGCGCGCTGCACATCTCTTGCAGCACAATTGGTGTGGCGCTGAGCGAGCGGCTGACTGAGGAGCACGCGCGGCGCGGGCAGGAGTTTGTGGCGGCGCCGGTGTTTGGGCGGCCCAACGTGGCAGAAGCGGGACGCCTGTGGATCGTGGTGGCCGGAGTGGAGCAGGCAGTAGCCAGAGCACTGCCGTTGCTGGAGCCGCTTTCGCGCGGCATCTCTGTGGTGGGTACGGAGCCGCGGCAAGCGCACGCCGTCAAGCTGGGCGGCAACTTTCTTATCACCATGATGGTGCAGTCGTTGAGCGAGTCATTTGTCTATGCGGAAAAGCAGGGAGTGGATCCAGCGGCCTTCTTTGAGGCCGTGAACAGCGCGCTCTTCCAGTCGCCGTTTTACGAAGCGTACAGCAAGGTGATTCTGCACCCGCCGGAGCGGCCTGGCGCGACCATGGAATTGGGCGAAAAGGATTTGCGCTTGCTGCGCGAGGCCGCGGCCAGCCGCGACACGCGGTTGAGCCTGGCGGATTTGATGGCGCAGGTTTTTGCCGAGGCGCGCGCCGGCGGAATGGCCCAGGAAGATTGGGCCGTGGGCCAATACAAGATGGCCCGAAAAAGAAGCCTGCCTGTAAGATAAGAACCAAGATGCGACTGCAAGGGAAGATTGCCTTTATTACCGGGGCCAGCGCTGGTATTGGCGCGGCCACAGCCATGGCCTTTGCGGGCGAGGGAGCCCGCTTGCTGCTGGCCGCCCGGCGCGCCGGAAAACTTGCAGAAGTCGCCTCGCGTGCTCTTGAGCGCGGCGCTGCCGCCGTACACTCCATTGATTTAGATGTGAGGAACCGTCACGCCGTGCAGCGCGCCATTGATGAGCTGCCGTCGGAGTGGGCGGAGATCGACATCCTGGTGAATAATGCCGGCCTGAGCCGGGGCATGGAGAAGCTCTACACGGGGCGGATTGAAGACTGGGAAGAGATGATCGACACCAACATCAAGGGGCTGCTGTACGTGGCGCGTGCAGTGGTTCCCGGCATGGTGGTGCGCGGACGCGGCCACGTGGTGAACCTGGGATCAATGGCCGGCGAGATCGTTTACCCCAATGGCGCGGTCTATTGCGGCACTAAAGCCGCGGCGCGGGCCATCAACGATGGGTTGCGCGAAGATTTGCTGGGTACGCCGGTGCGCGTGACCAGTGTTGATCCAGGGCTGGTGGAGACAGAGTTCAGTATGGTGCGCTTCCATGGCGATAAGGGGAAAGCCGCCAAGGTTTACAGCGGCATTACGCCGCTGACCGGCGACGATATTGCGGATGTGATTCTCTGGGCCGTGACCCGGCCGGAGCATGTAAATATTGCTCGCGTGTCGCTTACCTCAGTTAACCAGGCCAACACGCTGCTCATCCATCGCGAGCCGTAAACGGGCCGACCCACGGCAACTTTAGCCCAAGGTTTGAATCTGCGCTTCGATCTGCTGCAACGCGGATTCGAGGGCGGCACGGCGGCCTGGATTCGATGTTCTCTGCGACAGAATGTTTTCGCGCTGCAGGTTGAGCGCCTGCCGTTGGCGTTCGCGCGTGGTACGTTGATGTTCGACGGCACGCCGTTCTTCTTCAGTGACCATTTTGTTGCTGGAATCGGCCACGGGGCTTTCCAGGACATTTGCCATCTGTTCCTCCACCGATTTACTTTCCCATCCACGAGCCATATCTTCATTCTACGGGTGACTTAAGCGATTGCGTCCCGCAGAATGATGGAGAGGGAACCAGGAGGGAAGAAGGGTACCCATGCGCGCTTGGCAGGTTTCAGCCTTTGGCATTGATTCTCTGGAGTTTGTGGAGCGGCCTACACCTGTGCCGGGCCCCGGCGAAGTTTTGCTGGCGGTGCGTGCTGTTTCGTTAAACCGTCGCGACCTGATGGTGGTGAAGGGGCTATATAACCCCAAAATGAAGCTGCCGCGCATTCCCTGTTCCGACGCGGCGGGTGAGGTGGTGACCGTAGGAGCAGGCGTGTCGGCATGGAAGCCGGGCGATCGCGCAGCGGGCATCTTCATGCAGAACTGGCTGGATGGGTCGCTGACCCCAACCAAAGCCCGCGGTGCCCTGGGCGGCGACATCGACGGCGTGCTGGCTGATTATGTGGTGCTCAAAGAGCAGGGATTGGTGGGGATTCCCGACCATCTGAGCTTTCAGGAAGCCGCAACCCTCCCCTGCGCCGCAGTGACGGCGTGGAACGCGCTCAATACAGTCGAGATCAAGCCGGGATCGACGGTGCTGATTCAGGGAACGGGAGGCGTGTCCATTTTTGCACTGCAGCTTGCGCGGCTAAAGGGTGCGCGAGTTCTGGGCATCAGCTCGAGCTACGAGAAGCTGGAACGGGCTAGTTCGCTGGGCCTGGATGCGGGACTGAATTACAGCGATAACCCCGACTGGGACCGCTGGGCGCACGACCAGACCGGCGGCGACGGCGTGGACCTGGTGGTGGAAGTGGGCGGCATGGGAACGCTCACGCGCTCCCTCCGGGCCATTCGCATGGGCGGGACGGTCGCACAGATCGGCGTGCTTGCTGCGGGAACAGACGGCATTCCTCTGGGCCTCATTCTCCACAAATGGTCGCGGATTCATGGCATCTACGTGGGTTCGCGACGGGACTTTCAAGAAATGAATCGAGCTATTTCTCTTGCAGAGCTGCGCCCCGTCGGCGAGGAGTTCGACTGGACCCATGCGCCCGAGGTGTTCGAGCGCATGGAAGAGGGCAGCCACTTCGGCAAGTTAGTGCTCACGGTGGATTGAAGAAGGCGGAGTTGGCGGGGTTGGCGGAGCTAGAAATGCGATGAGCCGACGCGTCGGCTCGGGGTCGTTACAGACCGCCGAGGATCGTTCAAAGAGCGATTGCGAATTCATGGGGTTTGAGCACTAACCCCGCTAACTCCGCTAACCCCGTTAACTCCGCTGCGTTAGAGTAGTTCTGTGAATCTCTATGAGCAGATGCTCGCCGTGGCTCTTGAAGAGGCTCGGCATGGCCTTGTCGAGGGCGGCATTCCCATTGGCGCGGCACTCTTCAGGCGCACGGGCGAGTTGGTGAGCCGCGGCCACAATCGCCGCGTGCAGCAGGGCGATCCCAGCATGCACGGCGAGACGGATGCCTTTCGCCGCGCCGGCCGCCAGCGTAGCTATCGCGACCTGATCATGGTGACCACGCTGGCTCCCTGCTGGTATTGCAGCGGTTTGGTGCGGCAATTCCGCATCGGCACGCTGGTGGTGGGCGAGAGCCGGAACTTTGCCGGAGGCCTCGACTGGCTGCGCGAAAACGGAGTGGAAGTGATCGATCTCGACAACCGCGAGTGCAGGGAACTGCTGGCGGGTTACATCGCCGCGCATCCTGAGGTTTGGAACGAGGATATTGGCGAAGAGTAATAAGCTCCCGAAAAAGGTGATTCATGCTATCGACGATTGCACTGCAGGGCTGCTCGATTGTGAACGGTGCGTCCCGGCCGGGAAGCGGTCATGCATTTAACGGCTTCGATCCCGCAACGGGCGCACGGCTGGAGCCGGTCTATCGTTTCGCGTCGACCGAGGATTTGAATGCCGCCGCCGAACTAGCTGACGAAGCATTTGCGAGTTACGGCAAATTGCCGGGACGTGAAAAGGCTCGCTTCCTGCGCCACATTGCGGACAGCATCGAGGCCATTGTTCCTGAGCTTGTGGAGCGTGCGCACCACGAGACTGCGCTACCGGAGGCGCGGCTGAAAGGCGAGTCGGCGCGAACCATCAATCAGCTTCGGCTCTTCGCGCAGGTGGTCGAGGAAGGTTCGTGGGTGAACGCGCGCATTGATCCTGCACAACCCGAGCGGAAGCCCTTGCCGCGTTCCGACATTCGCTCCATGTTGCGGCCGCTCGGTCCTGTCGCCGTCTTCGGCGCCAGTAACTTTCCCCTGGCATTTTCCGTGGCCGGTGGCGACACGGCAGCCGCGTTTGCCGCGGGCAATCCCGTGATCGTGAAGGCGCACCACGCGCACCCTGGGACGAGCGAGATGGTGGGCCAGGTAATTGCGCGCAGCGTGAAGGAGTGCGGCCTGCCGCCGGGCGTGTTTGCGCTGCTTTTCGGCGCGGGTGCGGAGATTGGAGCGGCGCTGGTCGACCACCCCAAGGTGAAAGCGGTGGGATTTACCGGCTCGCTAGCGGCGGGCAAGGCACTGATGCAAAGGGCGGCGGCGCGGCCCGAGCCCATCCCGTGCTTTATGGAGATGAGCAGCGTGAATCCTCTCTTTGTGCTGCCGGAGGCGCTCTACTCGCGCGGGGAGCAGATTGTGCGGGGACTGTTTGGCTCGTTCACGCTGGGCGTGGGTCAATTCTGCACCAAGCCGGGACTGATTTTTCTGCCGCGCGATGTGACCGGGAATATCTTCGTCGATGAACTAAAAGCCCAGGTCGAGAAGGCCGGCGCAGCTGCGATGCTGACCGAGGGAATCGCAAAGAGCTATCGTTCCGGCATAGCTGGGCGGCAATCCAGTGTGGAAACCGTCGCGCAGGCTGCGGCGAACGGTGCAGGCTCGACCTATGTCGCGCCAGTAGTTATGCAGATCGGGGCCAGGGAGTTATTAGAGAGACCGGAACTTGCGACGGAGATTTTTGGGCCGAGCGCTCTGGTGATTCGTTACAACAGCCGCGAGGAACTGCTGGCTTTGGCGCGCTCATTGGAGGGCCAACTGACCGCGACCTTGCACGGGACCGACCGCGATCTGGCTGCCTTTGCCGATCTGATTGCAATCTTGGAGCGCAAGGCGGGAAGAATCATCGTCAATGGTTTTCCCACGGGCGTGGAGGTTTGCCACGCGATGGTGCATGGCGGGCCGTATCCGGCTACCAGCGACAGTCGCGCGACATCAGTGGGCACATACTCCATCCACCGTTTCGCGCGCCCCGTCTGCTACCAGGATTTTCCGCAGGCGGCGCTGCCGGACGAACTGAAAAACCAAAATCCGCTCGGCATCTGGCGGCTGGTCGATGGCGAGTTTACGCGGGATGCGACGAGTGCCGCGTCGAAGGCAGGCATAGCGTGAGCGCTCCAGCCACAATCAGCGCCAGCGACATCGAAAGAAATCCGGCGCGTGCGTTTCCCGTAAGCGCCTGCAGCCAGCCCACGAGCCAGGTGCCGGCGAATCCGCCCAATGCGCCAAAACTGTTGACGAGCGCAATGACTTTGCCGGCGACGTTGCGCGGCAGCATCTCGGGAATGATGGCAAAGAGCACGCAGGTGGGCGCATACATCATGCCTCCCGCCACGATTAACGCGACGTAGGCGACCCAGAAGTGGCTGCCTGCGGTGGCGAACGAGCAAAGCAGAGCCGCGCCCGAGAGCATGAGGAGCGGCCATACAAATGATTTGCGATTCTGCGAGCGATCGGAGAGCCAGGCGACGGCGAGCATGAGCAAAACGGCCAGCAGAAACGGCGCCGCGCTTAACATTCCCACTTGTTCGATGCCGCGCTTTGAGCCGGAGCGGATCATCTCGGGGATCCACGAGACCAGGCCGTAGACGCCAAAGCTCCAGCACATATATTGAGCGCATAGCAGTTGCACGGCGGGAATTCGCAATGTGGCGCTGAAGTTCTTGAGCTGCGGCAGCGCGTTTTGCTCGAGAGTGAGCTCGCCGTCCAGAAAGTCGCAGGATGCGGAATTCATCCATCGCGCCTGATGCGGCCGGTCACGAGCCACAGCCAGCCATCCAAACGCCCAGATGATGGACGGAATGCCTTCAATGACAAACGTCATCTGCCAGCCTACGGCCTTGATGAGAAACCCTGTGACCGCGGCCATCCACATGACCGTGACGGGATTGCCGAGAATCAGAACCGCGTTTGCGCGCGAGCGCTCGGAGCGCGTGAACCAGTGAGTAAGGAGGATGAGCATCGAGGGGAAGATGAGGCTTTCTGCAACGCCAAGCAGGAGACGATCGGCAACGAGCAGCCAGTAAGTGTGGATGACGCCGGTGAGCCCCGAGAAGATTCCCCAACTGATGAGCGCGAAGAAGACGAGCCGCGTGGCGCTGCGACGCACAGCGTAAGCAGCGGCGGGTATCTGGAAGAGGAAATAGCCGAGAAAGAAAGCCGAGCTGAGAAAAGCCGCGCGCGACTCGGTGATATGGAGTGAAGCCGCCAGGCCGGCCGCTGCGCCAAACCCGAAGTTGGAGCGGCCCAGGTAGGCAAGACTATAAGTGACGAAGACCCCTGGCATCAGGTAAAGCCAGCGGCGGCGCAAGCCCGCCTGAATTTGCGTCGCGTCGTGCAAGTTGTCTTCGGGCACATCACTTTATAGCACTCCGTTCCTCGGCCGCTCCGACCAAAGACGCGGCTCGGCAACTATACTGGTCTCCGGAAAGGGCCCTCCGATCGCAAACATCCCACTCAGTTCGGTGCTGGAGAGTGATGACTCTCATCTGCCAAGTGTGAACACGCATGCGGCTGGTCCAGCAGGCGCGTTGCCGCTTTCACCGGAGATGCTGCTTACCGAACCCTCCGGCAACCTCTTCGGCCTGACGCAAAACGCCGGCATGGGGTGGGACCCAACACGGCTGCTCGATCCCGAGTTCCTGATCCTGAGCACGCACGGCGGCCTACGCGCGGAAAACGGCGAAGCCATCGCACTGGGATTTCACAGCGGCCACTGGGAAGTGGGCCTGCTGGTGGCCGAAGCCGCGCGGGAGTTGAAAGCGCTGCGCGCCACACCTTTTGCGGGAGCGTGCACCGATCCTTGCGACGGCCGCACGCAAGGCACCACGGGCATGATGGACTCGCT
>JBEKEP010000112.1:0-14591 GCA_050013775.1 Occallatibacter sp.
GGTAAGCGGAGCCGAAGGACCTGCTTTTGTTTTCCCCAAACTGTCCCGCAGTCAGGCAGTCCCGAATTCCCCCGGACCCTCAGTCCTTCACCAAAATCACATGCAAAAATCGCGGCCCATGCACGCCCTTGATCCGCGTCATCTCAATGTCCGCCGTAGCGCTCGGCCCGGAGATCCAGGTGACCAGCCGCGGCAGCTCGCTCACTCCCTGAGCCCTGATCCCTGAAACCTGCTCCCTGATCACGCAGCGATCAAAGTATTCCGGCAACGTCTCCACCACCTGGCTCATGTACACCACGCACAAATGCCAGTCCGGAAGCAATGAAACAACGCGCCGTCCCTCGGCGGGGCCGTGATGCAACACAATAGTGCCTGAGTCGGCCACGCCGCAAAAGCAGCCCGTCAACACGCCCTCGGCCTGCTCGATTTCGCCAACCGGCAGCCCGTGATCGAAAGTGCATTCCAATCCTTCGATCTTCCACGCGGCTTCAACATACCATGCAGCCGGAATTCCCGGCGGCGCAACGAACCTGCGTCTGCCGCTGGCCGCAATTTGCGCGGCAATCGCCGCGGCAAGCCCATTCGGTTCGCATTCCACTACTTCCGCATCGTATTCCCGCAATCGCTCGACGAACCGCTCGTGACGGGCACTGACAGTCATGTCTCCCCGCCGCACATAGTCGCGCGGAACCTCCGAATACCCTTCCGCGACCGCAGCAGCAGCATTCCGCGATGCGGACCCAGCAGTAGCCGCACGAATGGCTTCGAGCACCTTCTTGCGACTATCGGCCACAGCGCTCATCGAGTCTCCGCTCCCTTACTCACTTGTTCCACGGTTCCGAATTCTTTGTGCTCGAGCCCCTAGGTCTCGGCGCCCCGGTTTTCTTGCTCCCTTGCTCCCTCGCTCCCTTGCTCCCTGCTTCTCCACCATTCATGAAACGTCTGCTTCGGCAATCCGCGCAAATCCCGCGTCTGTGTCCACTTCGCGCCCACGCTGGGCAGCGAATGAATCCATCCATCTTTGCGCGTCACCAGCTTTGCGCCAATCCGCCCCGCCCACTGCGCTAAATGGAACAGCCATGCCCGCGCAAAAATCAAATTCGCCACGCGCATTCCCAAATACATGGGATCGAAAAACTTGCCCACCGTGTGCCGTTCCTGGTCCGTCACTCTCGCGCGCAGGTCGATCAGAATCTCCGGAATATTGATCTTCACCGGACACACTTCGTAGCAAGCGCCGCACAGCGACGACGCAAATGGCAGTGACTGCGCATGCTTCATCTGTTCGAGTTGCGGTGTCAAAATCGCCCCAATCGGCCCCGGATACACCGACCCGTACGCGTGCCCGCCCGTCTGCCGGTACACCGGGCATGTATTCATGCACGCCGCGCAACGAATGCACCGCAGCGTCTGCCGCTCCGTCTTGCGCCCCAAAATCGATGAGCGCTCATTGTCCAGCAGCACCACGTGGAAATTTTGCGGCCCGTCGCCCGGCGTCACGCCCGTCCAAAGGGACGTGTATGGGCTCATGCGCTCACCCGTCGCAGACCGCGCCAGCAGTTGCAGCATCACCTCAAGATCCTGGAACCGTGGCACCACCTTCTCGATCCCCGCCAGCGTGATCAGCGTCTTCGGCAGCGTCAGGCACATGCGTCCGTTGCCCTCCGACTCCACAATCGCCACGCCGCCCGTCTCGGCCACCAGAAAATTCGCGCCGCTAATCGCCGTCGGCACATCAAGAAACTTCCGCCGCAGATAGGTCCGCGCCGCCGCAGTCAGCGCCTTGGGATCGTCGGACAGATTCTCAATCCCCATCGTCCGCGCAAAAATCTCCCGCACCTGCGCGCGATTCACGTGCAGCGCCGGAACCACAATATGCGAAGGCTCCCCGTTGCCCAGTTGCAGAATGATCTCCGCCAAATCCGTCTCATAAGCGCGCACGCCCGCGGCTTCCAGAAACGGATTCAGCTGAATCTCCGCCGAAGTCATCGTCTTGATCTTGATGACCTCGTCCGCCTTTTCCTCGCGCAGCAGCTCCAGAATGATCTTCCGCGCCTCGGCCGCATCCCGTGCCCAGTGCACGTGCCCGCCAGCCGCCGTACAGCGTTCCTCAAATTGCTCCAGGTACGCGCCGAGATTCTGGAGCGCCTCATCTTTAATCCAAGACGCTGCTGAACGCAGTTCCTGCCAATCGGTCTTTTCTTCCACTAGCCGCGCGCGCTTGGCCTGGATCACGTCAATGGCGTGGGCCACATTCTTCCGCAGTTGCACATTGCGCAGCACCGGCAGAGCGGCCACAGGAAACGGCGCCGCCAGTGCCGGATCAAGCACGGGATGGTCGGCCGCGCTCATCCCACCACCTCAGCCGGCGACTCTTGCGTACTCGCCAGAATCTGCGCCATGTGAATCGTCTTCATCGGCGCGTACTCGCGATGCATCGCGCCGCCCAGGTGCATCAGGCAGCTGTTGTCCAGCGCCGTGCAAAACTCCGCCTGCGTCCGCAGCACGTCTTCCAGCTTCACCGTCAACATCGCCGACGACACATCGCCGTTCTTGACACTAAACGTCCCGCCGAATCCGCAGCACCGGTCGAGATTCGCGAGCGGCGCCAGCTCCAGCCCGCGCACTTTGGCAAGCAATCGAAACGGCCGGTCGCCCAGATGCAGCGCCCGCAGCCCGTGGCAGCTCGCGTGGTAAGTCACGCGGTGCGGAAAATACGCCCCCACGTCCTCCACGCCCAACTTGTCGATCAGGAATTCGCTCAGCTCATAAACCCGCGGCAATAGCGCCTTGAACTCCTGGCGCAGAGTCTCGTTGCCCAGCTCTTCAAACAATCCGGTGTATTGGTCGCGCATCATAGCCACGCATGACGACGACGGAATCACCACCGCCTCCGCATCCGCATACAGCCGCACCAGCCGCTTCGCCTGGCTGAAGGCCTCGCCGCGGAAGCCCGTATTCGCGTGCATCTGCCCGCAGCAAGTCTGCCCCGCGCGAAACTCCAACTCCACGCCCAGCCGCTCCAGCAAACTCACCACCGCGCGCCCTGTCTCGGGATACAACGTGTCGTTATAGCAGGTAATGAACAACGAAGCGCGCATCGAGCCACTCATCCATGCAAAAATAGGCGCACAAGCTAAGAAATCGCATCATAAACCTTTGCAGTTCAATTGTCTATTGCAATCCCGTGCCTATTGCAACACAACCCCCGCGACACCATTTCCCAGCCTTTATTTATCCACTTTCTTACTCATTCACGCGCCATTTGCACGCTGCCCCAACCTCTCGCCGCTCCCCGGTGAAAGGTTCGGACCGCACTCACGACTCATGGCCTGATCCCGCAGTCCCGTTGTGCCGCAGTTGTATTTTTCTATTGGCTATTGGCTACTCCCTGCCTTACCGCTCCCTGCCTCAGTCAACCTTCCCCACTCCCACCCGTCTAACATTTCGAGTCCGCACGGGTGTCCTCAAAACAGCAGGCTCAGGTCCTTCCCTATCCGGCTTCAAACGTTGATACTTTTTGGGGGATCCTTCGTTTTACCCGCAGTTTTCAGGATGCCCATTGCAATGCGGCCGTCTCTTCCCGGTCTGACATCGCTTGACGGCGTCGCCGCCTTATGATGTTCTTGTCCTCCAATTCGTACACGGAACGCAAATCGATCCGGCCCTGCGCCGGTTTTTCTCAATCCAATGGCAACTCTTCCCGCATTCGCGGGTCTTCCTCAAGAAAGGGCCAGGACCAACCTCTATGATCAAGCTGCGCTCGCTCCCCCTGTACGTCTCCTTATGTGTATTGTCCAGTGCCATCCTCTTCCCCGCGCTCTCTCAGGGGCAAGGTGTCGCGCCCGCCGTCCGCATCATCAGTCCCATCGATGAATCCCAGCTCGTCCGCTTGAGCGGGAACACCAATCCCCGCGCCAACGCCAAAAACGATCTTGGGCCTGTCAGCGCGGACTTTGCTCTGCCTGATCTCACCCTCATTCTCAGCCGCAGCGCCGAGCAGCAGGCCGCCTTCGACGCCTTCGTCGCCGGGCAATACAACCAGAACTCTCCCAACTACCATCAGTGGCTCACGCCGGAGCAGATCGGCGCGCAGTATGGTCCCGCCCAGGCAGACATTGCCACCATCACCGGCTGGCTCACCGGCCACGGATTCACGGTCAAGCGCGTTACCCCAGACTGCATGACCATCCACTTCAGCGGCACGGCCGCTCAAGTCCAAAGCGCATTCCATACCCAGATCCACAGCCTTTCGGTGAATGGCGTAGGGCACTACGCGAACATGACCGACCCGCAGATTCCCGCGGCTCTGGCGCCCGTGATCGTAGGCGTCAAGGCGCTGCATAATTTCCTGCCCCAGCCGCAGCACAAGCTCGGCAGCCTGGTCCAATTCGACCAGCAGACCGGGAAGTGGAAAAAGGTCACGACTGCCGCCAACGCGCGGCCCATCACACCACCGGCGAATTCCACCCCGCTCAACACCACCTCCAAGCCCGCGCTGAACCCTCATCCCGATTTTGGTATCAACGGCAACTGCGGAACCAACTGCACGTATCTGGAAGAGGATTTGGGGCCCTACGATTTCGCCACCATCTACAATGTCACGCCGCTCTGGAATAACAACATCACGGGCAACGGCCAGTCCATCGCCATCATCGGAACCAGCTTCATCAATCTCGGCGCCAACAGCAATAGCAACAAGAACAGCGGCGCCAACGACGTAGCCTCGTTCCGCAGCGAGTTTGGCCTGGCCACGAATTTTCCGTCGAGCCCCACGCCCAACGAAATCGACGCTGGCTCCTACTTCAGCACTGGCACCACAGCCACCATCTGCACCAGCACCAGCTCCAGCGCATTCTGCGGAATCGGCGATTTGGAGGAGAACTCTCTCGACGTGGAAGAATCCGGCGCCGTTGCTCCCAACGCGCAAATCGACCTGGTCGTCACCGGGCAGTCCTCCGCTTGCAACGGCACCACCGGTGCCGGCTGCATCGATACGCTCTATGACGCCGCCGCCTACGTTGTCGATAACCCGGCAACAGCCAAGATCATGAGCGTCAGCTATGGTGAGTGCGAACTCGGCAATGGCACGGCGGGCAATGTTGCGTACTATGACCTTTGGCAGCAAGCAGCGGCCGAAGGCATTTCCGTCTTTGTATCCACGGGAGACTCGGGCTCGCCCTCCTGCGACGACAACCAGGACCAAAACTACGGCAATCCCTACGTTGCGCAGTACGGCCTCTCCGTGAGCGGAATCGCGTCTACGCCCTACAACACCGCCGTCGGAGGCACCGATCTTAGCTGGTGCCAACCCTATTACAATTCGGGCGGAAATTTCGCGGGCTGCGCTTCATCCAGCACCACTCAGGGTTCTCCGGCATACTGGAGCACCTCCAACAACGGAACCACCGGGGCAAGCGCGGCCGGTTACGTGCCGGAAATCCCCTGGAACGACACGTGCCTGAACCCCATCAACGCCAGATACCTTGAAACTCTTCTCTCCGCCGCCGGAGTCGACTCCTATTTCGGATTCAGCCCGTCGACCCCCGAAGAATCGTGCAGCGTTGTCTATAACAATTGGTACGAAATCTACGAGTACTTCGACTACTACTACAGCGATCCATTAGACCTTGCCGGGTATGTCGATGCCATCGGTGGCAGCGGCGGAGCCAGCAACTGCGTCGTCAACAACAGCAGCACCACCTCCAGCTGCACCACAACCGCGGGCTCGTCCACGACGGGCTCGGCTAACGGCAACATCCCAACTTACAACGACGGATGGGTTAAGCCCGCTTGGCAGACCGGTATCACCGGCATACCCTCGGATGGCGTGCGCGACCTGCCCGATGTGAGCTTCTTTGCCGGCAACGGCAATTTCGACAGCGCCACGCTCATCTGTGTCTCCAACAACGGATCGTGCACTTTGAGCGGCACCACCGAAAACACCGCTCAGGAGGTCGGAGGCACCTCCGTCGCCACGCCGCAGATGGCGGGCGTCATGGCGCTCATCAACCAGAAGGCAGGCGGCGCGCAGGGTCTCGCAAACCCGCAGTTGTACCAGATCGCCAGCCGCCAAACCTACTCCAGTTGCAGCGCCGAGTCCGTCAGCAATTCCAGCAGTTGCTACTTCCAGGACATCGATAACGGCCCCACCGCGCCCAACGGACCCTCCTACACCACGGCGCAGACCATCTCCATGCCCTGCAATCTGACCGGTACGCCAGAAGGTGGCGACGCTGGACAAGCATTCGCCGGCGCCGCTTCTCCGAATTGCGCAGCCATCAACTCCGGCGACACCATCGGCACGCTGGTCAGTTCCGGAACCACCCCGGGTTACAACTCCACTACCGGCTTCGACCTGGCTACCGGTCTTGGATCGTTGAACGTCGCCAATGTCGTGAACGCATGGGTCTCCGATGCCGGCATTAACTCGACTACCATGACGGTCACGCCGACCCCCTCCGCCATCACCATCAACCAGGCCCTGTCCGTGGTGGTCAGCGTGACGGGCACTTCCGGCACGCCCACGGGGACAATCACGCTGTCCGGAGACGGATACAGTTCCACCGAAACCATTGGCACCAGTCCTTGCACCAGCAACACCAGCTGCACGTTTAACATCCCCGCAAACAGCCTCCCAGCGGGCAGCGGCCTTACGTTCACGGCGTATTACAACGGCAACTCCACTTACGCTGCCAATAGCAAGACCACCACGATCACGGTCAACGTGATGACACCCACGATAGGGGTGAATGCTCCCGCTAGCGGCAACGTGGCCAACCCAATCACCGTGACGGTCTCGATTACCGCACCCTCCGGTGGTACAGCAACGCCCACCGGAACCGTGTACCTAAAGAGCGGCACTTACACCTCGGCGACGGAAACCATCGGCGTGAGCCCGTGCACCACCGCCACCAGTTGCAGCTTCACGATCCCCGGCGGCAACACCCTGTCCGCGGGGCTCAACACCATCACTGCCGACTATAGCGGTGACGCCAACTTCGCAGGCGGCACGAACTCCACGACGATCAACATGACGATCACCGTCACGCTGACGCCGACCATCACGGTAACGCCTTCGCCGTCCAGCATCGACACCGGCCAAACCCTCGGCGTCACTGTGTCGGTCACCGGCTCCGGCCCCACTCCAACCGGAACCATCTTCCTCACAAGCGGCAGCTATACATCCTCGACAGAGACCATCGGCACCAGTCCCTGCACGAGCAACACCAGTTGCAGCTTCACCATCCCAGCCAACAAGCTCGCGGCCGGAACCGATACGCTGACCGCGCACTACAGCGGCGATGCGAACTACGCCTCCGGCAGCAACACCGGCAGCGTCTCGGTCACGCAGTCCGCGTACTCGCTGGCCGCAACCACGCCGGCAGCAGTGGCGCCGGGATCACCAGCCACGTCAACCATCACCGGAACCACGAGCAGCACGGACTACACGGGAACCGTGACGCTAGGCACCTGCTCGCTCACCACCTCCCCGACCGGCGCCGTCTCTCTTCCCACCTGCTCGGCCTCGGGAACGATCACTTACACCAATGGCACGGCAACCGGGAGCGGCACGGCAACTGTGTACACCACAGCCACCAGCACGGTCGAAATGGTCCGTCCCAAGCTGCCGGGCGGCGGCATGAAAGGCTGGCTGGGCGCAGGCTCCGGCGCGGTTCTGGCTCTGCTCGTGTTCTTCGGCATCCCCGCCCGTCGGCGCAACTGGCGCTCCATGCTCTCGATCCTCGTCGTTATGGTCGTCATCGGCACGCTGGCAAGCTGCGGTGGCGGAAGCAGCGGCGGCGGCGGTGGAACAACAACCATCCCCGGCACAACCGCCGGAAACTACACATTCACCGTATACGGAACCGGAAACGATCCAGCGAGCACTCAGGAAAACACCACCTTCACAGTGACGGTGAACTAGAAACGTTCAGTCAACAAAGCAGCCGGGCCCTTCCCTCCGGGGAGGGCCCGATTTTTTGCGCGGATTTGCATATAATTACGCCCTTCCAGCGCACTCGACCAGTTCCCGAAAGGTGAAATCGATGCACCTCCCTCCGCGCCACGAGCCCGCTTGAGCGGGCAAAAGAAGGTAGCCCCAGGCGCAAGCCTGGGGAAAGAGCATGAGCTCTCAGACGATCAGCCCCCCAGGGAGCGTAAGAGAAAAGAAAGCACCCGATTTTTTTGCGCCGATTTGCATATAATTTCCCCGTTCCGGCGCACAATCGTCCCGTGACTCATGGATTCCAGACTCGGAGTATGAAGACATATACCTTGCTCGTAAGCCCTTTGTTATCAAATATGGACATATGTCATATAGGGGGAGGGGGGGTACGGCTACAAAACGATATAAACCGAGCGGACCGCGCTCAGTCCCTAAATCCCCAGCTCCCTGTCTTTTTTCTCCGGCCCCCAGGCGCATAACACGGCCAGCGCCGCGATCGACGCGATTTCAAACGCGGCCAACGCCCACGAATAACCAAACGTCCGGCGCAGCGCAAACTCAACGCTGACCGAAGGCGCGCCGATCAACATGCCGAGCTGGTAGACGACCCCGGGAAACAGGCTGCGCACGGCAGGCGGCGCAAGCTCATTCAGGTGCGCGGGAATCACGCCGAAAACGCCCTGCACGCCGAACTGCATCACGAAGGCTCCCGCGGCCAGCGCCGCCAGCGAACCGCCGAAGGCCCAAGCCGGCACCGCGACGAGAGCCACCCCAAGGGCAACAAAAATACTCCAGCGGCGGCCGATCTTCTGCGAGAGATGGCCAATCGTCAACGCGCCCAGAATCGCGCCCACGTTATAAAGGATCGCGAGATTCGATGTAGTCAGCGCTGAAAACCGATGCACGGTGCGCAAAAAATCGGGGTAGAGATCCTGCGATCCGTGCGAGAAGCAGGTAATCACCGTCATAAGCGCGACCAGGTACACGAACACTTCTTTGTGTTCCCACAGCGCGCGCGCCACAGCGCCAAAACCCGCAGGCCGATTGCTGCGCCACGCTTCCGGCTCCGGCGCCAGCGCGGCGAGCAGCACAATCGGGACGGTCAGCAGCACTCCGCCAACAAAAACCCACTGCCATCCAAAGTGCGGCACAATGAAGGGCATAACCGCGGCGGCCAGCAAATATCCCGCGGAATATCCTGCCTGCAAAATGCCGCTGAACAAGCCGCGCCAACGGCTCGGCGAGCTCTCAATCACCAGCGACGCGCCAATGCCCCAATAACCGCCCATGCCAACGCCGTAAAGCGCGCGCAACATCAAAAATACCCGGTAGCTGGGCGCGAACGGCGTCATTGCGGAAACGATAGAGAAAAACAGCACGCAAGCAATCAGCGGGCCGCGGCGGCCGTAGCGATCGGCGAGCGCGCCCAGCACCAGCGCGCCCAGCGGACGCGTGATCAACGTAACAGTAATGGACCAGACGATGGCGGCTTTGCTCACGCCGAAGCGCGCGGCCAGCACATCGAGGAGAAAAATCAGGATGAAAAAGAAATACGCATCGAGAATCCATCCCAGGATTCCCGACGCCACGGCAAACTGCCATCGCGGCGCACGTGGAGATTTCGCGGATCGATTGGTCAGAGCAGCCTCCGCCAGTAACCTGCATCGAGAGTTCGGCCGTGAAAGGACACGACTTCAGTCGTGCCGTAAGTCGTTAGGAACGATCGGGGCTTTAGCCCCTGAGGAATGCCTTTCTTGCAAACCATCTTTCGCCAAGTCCGCTACAACCGCTGCTGCGTCAGCCCGCCGTCGACCACGATCAATGCGCCGGTGGCATAAGGCAGTTCGCCGCGCGCCAGCACGCTCACCGCGCTTGCCACGTCGGCCGCGGTTCCCCAACGCTTTTCAATCGTCAACCCAGACTCGATCAGCGCACCGTATTTGCTGCGCACGCCTTCGGTCATCTCGCTCTCGATAACTCCCGGCCGCACCTCGTAAACGCCGATGCCAAACTCAGCCAGCCGCGCCGCCCACAGCCGCGTCGCCATGGCAACGCCCGCTTTCGAGATGCAATACTCGCCGCGATTCACGCTGACCACCGTAGCCGAGATCGATCCAATATTGACAATGGCGCGATACGTTGCGCCGTGGCTTTCCCGCTGCCGGATCATCCACGCCGCCGCAGCCTGCGTCAGGAAATACGGCCCCTTGAGATTGGTCGCCATCACTTCGTCGAAGTGTTCTTCGCGCGCTTCCAGGATGTCGGCGCGCACGCGCGGCGCGACGCCCGCGTTGTTCACCAGCACGTCGAGCCGGCCAAAGCGCTCTTCAACGGCCAGCAGCAAGCGTGCGCGAGCGCAGCCGTCGGCCACGTCAGCCTGCACGTAGAGAGCGTCGACGCCATGCTCACGAATGCGCTCGACCGCCGGTTCCGTCTCATCGGCCGTGCGTCGGCCCGCGATCGCGAGGTCGAAGCCATCCTGCGCCAGGCGGAGCGCGATGCCGAAGCCGATGCCGCGCGCGCCGCCCGTCACCAACGCAATCTTGTTCCCCATCTTCGCCCCCTTTAGCCCGCGCGCTCGGTCTGGAAGAACGTGTAGTAGCTTCCCTCGGCCAACCGCGCAGCCAGCAGCATCGCCTCCAGCAGATGATAGTCGCCCCACATGCTTGACTCGCCGCAGGGAATCTTGCGACCCGCTGGAATCGCGTCCCAGCCGTTGGGCCGGTGATAGACGCTGTGCAACAGGATCCCCTCGTGATGTGGATCGGTAGAGAGATACGGCTCCTCGAGCAGCCGCCGCAACACCGTCAATCCAGCCTGCGTGTAGGGGTGCCCATCGCTGCCGAGCGCGTGTCCCAGACGGAGCAGCCCCTGCGCGGCAATCGCGCTCGCCGAGGAGTCAACCGGCTCGTGGTCGTTGAAGGGATCCGCAGGCAGCGCCTGCCAGTCGCCCAGTCGCGGCAGATCCGGAGCGCCCGTGTCCCAGTAGCAGATGCCGTCCAGCGCGCTCACCTGGCGCACATAGAAATCGCACGTGGCGCGACCCGCGCGCTCCAGCATCGCGCACGCGTCGCCCTTTTCCGGAACGCCGTCGGCGCCAAACTCCCCGGCCGCACGCGATTGCACGAACTCCAGTTGCTCGGCAAAGCCCAGCATGGCCCATGCCAAACCGCGCGTCCAAGTGGTGAACGGCGAATAACCCTGTTGCGACGAAGGACAGCGAAACGCGCCGCTCGCGGGATTGAAGATGGCCTCATGCGCCGTGCGGCCGCGCAGCTCCGGGACGTCGTAGTGATCGCGCCCCTCGCCGTAGTAGATGTTGTACTGCGCCGAGGTCTCGGCATGCGCCAACAGCCGAGCCAGCAGATTCACGCGCTCGTCCTGTTCATCGAGCAGAGCATGCCCCAACTGATGCGCGATGCCGCACACGCGCAACGTACGCATGGTATCGATGAACAGCGAGTGGCTGCCATTGAAGGAGTGAATGTAACCGCGGCCGTTGGGAAGGCTGGTCCAACGCGCCGCCTGCACCGCACCGCTCACTTTGAGCGCCAGTTCGTAAAAGTGCAGTTCCCATTCGTCGTGCGCAATGCGCCCGGCCAGCATGAGCCGCCGCAGGTTGCCGTAGGTGGAGATGTTGTTGAATCCATGATCGTGCACGCCCATGTGCGTCAGGTGCTCCGCCATATCGGCCACAACATGCTTGCGCGCCAACGCCAGCAACTCTTCATCGCCGCCCAGCTCAAAGCACAGCAGAGCATTGCCGTATTGGAACCCTTGCGTCCATTGCGTCCAACTGCGGGCCGTGTATTGACCACCCGCAGTAAAGACCGGTGCGCCATCGGCAACATTCCAGCGGTGATCGAGAATAAGCGTTTTCTCCGAGGCCAGCTCGACCGCGCGGCGGATCGCCGGCATCAACTCCTGCGGCGTGATGTTTTCGTTCACTTCCAAGCGCACACTCGCTTCCTATACGTATTGCTCAAATCGCTCGATCACTTGCGTCAGCACCGTGTCAGGATCGCTGTCCCAGAGCGCACGGTTGAAAATCTCCACTTCGATCGGTCCATGGTAACCCGCGCCCTCAACCAGCCGCCGTAGTTTGCGATTGTCGATCACGCCGTCGCCCATCAGCCCGCGTCCCAGAAGCACGTCAGGAAGCGGAACCAGCCAATCGGAAACATGAAAACCAAAGATTCTCCCCGCAGCCTGCGCGATCAGCTCTTCAATGCGCGGGTCCCACCAGATATGAAACGTGTCGAGTATGACGCCGACCTCGCGCGCATCGTAGGCCTGTGCCAATTCGAGCGCCTGATCAATCGTCACAAGCACCGAGCGGTCCGCGGCGAACATGGGATGCAGCGGCTCGAGGCCGATACGCACGCCACGCTCGCGCGCATAGGGCACTAGCTCGGCGACACCCTCGGCCACCATCAGGCGCGCATCGGCCAGCGGGACGCCCGCGCAACCTCCAACGACCATGACCAGGGAATCAGCTTGCAACGCGGCAGCCTCGTCGGCGGCGCGAAAGTTGTCTTCGATGTTTTTTCTGCGCTCCACTTCGGTAGCCGCTGGAAACATCCCGCCGCGGCAAACGCTGGAAACGTGCAAACCGGCCTGACTCACGGCGCGCACACATGCGGTGAGGCCAACCTTCTCGATCTTGTGCCGCCAAAGCGCGATCGATTGCACGCCGTGACGCGCGCAGCCCTCCACCGCCTCGGCCACGCTCCAGTTGGCCGTTGTGATCTGATTCAGCGAGAGTCTTGCCTTATCTGCCATGCAAACTCGCCCGTCTTGGTGCAAATCTTCTACGCCGGCGCAGTGGCGCCGGACGAAATTTCGGGAACATTGATCCAGCGCCGCTCACGCCATGAAGTCATGGCCAATTCTGCCAATTGCACCCCGCGCGCGCCGTCGAGAAAGTCATGCGGGAAGGGCGCGTCCTCCGCGACGTGGCGCAAGAACATCTCCCACTGCACCTTGAACGCGTTGTCGAAATCGGCGGAGTCGGGAACCGTGGCCCACAGGCTGCGAAACTCAATTGGATTGGGCAGATCGGGGTTCCACACCGGCCGCGGCGTGTTGGCGCGATTTTGGATCTTGCACTCCCGCAGTCCCGCAACGGCGCTGCCCGCGGTGCCATCCACGTGCAAGCTCAGCAGTTCGTCGCGATACACGCGCGTGGCCCACGACGAATTGATTTGCGCCACGATCCCGCCCTCAAGCTCGAATATGCCGTACGCCGCGTCATCGGCGGTGCATTGGTAACGAACGCCCAACTCGTCTATGCGCTCAGGAATGTGTGTAGTGCCAGTGCACGAAACCGCCTGCACGGTACCAAACGTGTGGTCGAGCACGTAGCGCCAATGGCAGAACATGTCGAGAATGATGCCGCCATCTTCTTCCTTTTTGTAGTTCCATGAAGGCCGCTGCGAAGGCTGATCATCGCCTTCAAAGACCCAGTAGCCGAATTCGCCGCGCACCGAAAGGATACGGCCAAAGAATCCTGCATCGATGAGTTGGCGCAATTTGCGCATGCCCGGCAGAAACAGCTTGTCCTGTACCACGCCCTGTTTCACGCCGGCCTTCTCCGCAGCCCGCGCCATTGCCAGCGCACCGTTGAGCGTAGTCGCGAGCGGCTTCTCGCAATAGACGTGCTTCCCTGTCGCGATCGCCTGCAGCACATTCTGCTCGCGCTGGCCCGTCGCGCCGGAGTCGAAGTAAATCGTGTCCTCAGGGTTGTCGAGAGCCCGTTTCAAATCGGTCGTCCAACGCGCCAGGCCCTGCGCGTCAGCAATCGCCTTCAGCTTCTCTTCGTTACGGCCAACCAGGATCGGATCCGGCATAAGCGCACTGCCGTCGCCGAGTGCCACGCCACCTTGCTTGCGGATCGCCAGGATCGACCGGACAAGGTGCTGATTGAGTCCCATGCGCCCGGTCACGCCGTTCATGATGATTCCCACTCTGCGCTCGCGCATCACCGCTCCTTGCGTTTCTCCCGGCATTTCGACGGAATGCTATCACACCGCTCGTAACTGCACGAACCGCCCGGCCACGGCGCGTTCCGGCTCGTGCAACTGCGCTAAACCGAATGCACCCAAAGCACCGGTTGGCGTATGGGGAAGTTACGAATAATTTCGGCGGTTTTCGGATCGGGCGGCAGCGTGCGCCACAACGCGATGTACTTCGGCTCGCGGTACGCAAGCCCCGCGAAGAGCAAACTCGGCTGGCGATTAGGCAAATCGTCGAAGTACTCCACGTCATGCGGGTAAGGCCACTTGCTCTTGTCCTGGATGAACGGATACATGAATTCGACAGCCTTCTGATAGCGATTCCCGTTAGGTAACGCGAACTGCCACAGATCGTTGGTTTCGCCGCTCCGCTCCGCGCCGCTAGCCGACGCGATCAGGCACACCATGGCCAGCATGTCGAGATCGAAGAGCGAGTAGCTGTAAGGCTTGGTGCGCGCCAATTCCAGTGGAAAACTGCCATCGCCCCCCAACTGATCGGGCAAAAGATGGTTGCGGTAGCGCCCGCGGCAAAGCTTCATCACGTTTTCGTCGCCGGTGAAGGCGGCGAATGCCGAAACCTGCGCCACCCAGCAAGTTCCGTGATTGTTCTTGGCGGCTTCCTCTTCCTG
>JBEKEP010000113.1:0-14578 GCA_050013775.1 Occallatibacter sp.
CCCTTTTCTCTGCTCAAGTTCCGGACCATGCGACAAGACGCCGAAGCAAATGGCGCGGTATGGGCCAGCAAGCACGACGCGCGCGTTACTCCGCTGGGCAGATTTATGCGCAAGACTCGCCTCGACGAGATTCCCCAGCTTTGGAACGTCCTTCGCGGGGAAATGGGATTTGTCGGTCCCCGCCCCGAACGCCCTGAGTTTGTGCAATGGCTGGCGAGAGAAATCCCTTTCTACGAACTACGGCACATGGTGCGGCCGGGGATCACGGGTTGGGCACAGGTTCGATATCAATACGGTGCGAACCTGGAAGAAACCAAGCGAAAACTTGAATACGATCTCTATTACGTCAAGCACATGTCTGTCGGTCTCGACTTGCTCATCATGTTTGAGACGATCAAGACGATCGTGCTGGGAAGAGGCGCCCAGTGAGGATCGTCTTCTGGTTGTCGCTGATCGGCATTTTCTATGCCTATGCGGGATATCCCTTAGTAATGTGGCTGCTCGCACGCCTTTATCCACGGCCCTGGATAGCCGCTCCTATCACCCCGAGCGTGAGTATCGTGGTCGCCGTGCATAACGGTGTCTCGTTGCTTCCGCGCAAGATTCGGAATTTCCTTGCCATCGACTACCCCAACATTAAAGAGATCATCATCGTTTCGGATGGCTCGACAGACGGCACAACGGAGTTGCTCGCCAACCAGCAATGTCCGCTCATCAAAACGATTGTGGTAAGAGAGCACGTTGGCAAGGCAGTCGCTGTCAACGCCGGCCTCGCCCAGGCCACAGCAGACGTGATCCTCTTCGCAGACATCCGGCAAGAGATTGCTCCGGGTGCACTTCGGCAGTTGGTCAGCAACTTTGCGGACCCCAAGGTCGGCTGCGCAGCCGGCGAACTTACCTTGCGTCAGGAGGGCCAAAACGCCTCCTCGGCGGGAGTCAACACGCTCTACTGGCGCTACGAACAGTGGATCAGAAAATGTGAGGCTGTCTTCGACTCTCCGGTCGGCGTCTGTGGATGCTTCTACGCCGTCCGCCGCGAGCTCGCCGTGGCGCAGCCAGCCGGAATGATTCTGGATGACATGTTTCAGCCGCTGTCAATCATCCGTCAAGGCTACAGGTCCGTTCTCGATCCCCGGGCTTGCGTTTACGACAAATGGCCGGAAACCCTTGCGAGCGAGTTTCAACGCAAGGTGCGAACGCTGGCAGGCAATTTCCAGCTCTTCCGCCTTGCGCCGTGGACGCTGACCCCGCAGAATCGAGTTCTCTTCCAACTTGTCTCGCACAAGGTTATGCGGCTCATCGTGCCTTACCTTCTGATTTTTCTGCTCATTTCCGCAGTCTTTCTCTCCGCCGGATCTCGAATTTATGCGGCATTCGCAGCCCTTCAAATTCTAGGCTGGTCCTTCGCTATCGTTGGCCTTCGCTGTCAAATACCAGTGCCTCGTTACATCGCGGCCCCGGTCAGTACCCTCCTCGTGCTCAACGCTGC
This sequence comes from Occallatibacter sp., assembly GCA_050013775.1. Lineage (GTDB taxonomy): Bacteria > Acidobacteriota > Terriglobia > Terriglobales > Acidobacteriaceae > Telmatobacter. Next base: position 1,490 of record JBEKEP010000113.1, read on the forward strand.
CGCCATCGCGGGCTTGTACAAATTCCTGTTCGCGCGCGGCCCACTCTGGAAGATATGGAATTCAAGTGAGCCGGAGTCAATGAGACCAAATCCTAAAACCAATAATTCTGTACCGCCAAAACCGCCTGCCGTCGTCCCGGTGATTGACATCCGCAAGAGCGTTTCCACCGTTTCGCAACCGCGAAGGGAGCATTGAAACGCCATGGTCTACAGGAAGAACCTGCTACTCGCGTTCGCAATCCTGGGAATCGCTGCGATCGCCGCCGCCTCTGCGTTTCACCGTCACATCGCCAACGTCCGCGCCGCAAGACTGGAACATGCCGTCCCGCCCGCGCCGTATTTTCCTCCTGGTTCCATTTGGACAAACGACATAAGCCATGCGCCCGTCGATCCCGAGTCCGACGCCATTATTAGCTGGCTCGCAGATGCGGGAGGATGGGGCGACGGGAACAAGATGCAAGTCGACTGGAACATCCGGGTCTTGCAGGCAAACCCTTCTACCCCAAGGGTGCGCTTTATCCCGGGGGCTGGATTCTGTTCCGCTGATTCCGACGTGCCCGATCTCATTCCGCTTCCCCCTGGAGGCGGCATGGAGGGCTCAAACGGTTACCAGTGCAATGTTGATGCCTCCGACTGCCACCTCATCGTCGTGGACCGTAGCCAGGGCAAGCTCTACGAAGCCTGGGGGGCCAGTGAAGCGGACTCCAAAGTTACCGCAACGTTCATGGCGGTGTGGGACCTCAACCGCGTCTATCCGCCGTCGGGCCGTGGAGATCAGTGCACCAGCGCCGACGCGGCCGGCTTCCCCGTTGCTCAGCTGCTCTTCAACGCGGACGAACTCGCCACTGGAAGCATCAACCACGCCATTCGCTTTATTCTCCCCAATCCGCGGATTCGCGCGCGCGTCTTTGTGCATCCCGCCTCGCACGCCGGCGCACCACGCGGCCCGGATACCGCTCCACCGATGGGCGCCCGTTTCCGCTTGAAAGCCTCCTTCGACATGTCGAAGCTCACTCCCGCAGCACAAGTCGTTGCGCGAGCCATGCAGAAATACGGCATGTTCCTGTCCGACGGCGGCGATATTGCTCTCACTGCGCAGAGCGACCGGGACACGAAAGCCAAGTACGCCGATGTCGATTTCAATACCCACAGTTTATGGCCCTTGCAGGTAACGGACTTTGAAGTCCTCGATTTGGGAACGCCAATCCGGTTGACCGATGACTGCGTACGAAATCGGTGAAACTAACAGCCTTAATCGCGGTGCCAATGGGGGTGAATTGTGATGAATGACCGGTCGCTTGCCTTCAAGGCGCTGGAGTTCTATGGCTGCAGATTGCGTCACCGCGGACAGTGGAGAATTCATGGTCTGCTCACGAACTTGCTCAGGGCCAACATCGACCGCGAAATCGAAGTTGAACGCGCCGGGCTTAGATGGTTGCTGAATCCCTCCGACTACGTGCAGCGCGGGCTGTTTTGGCTCGGAGAGCGCGACCGGTGGGACTCCTATCACGTTAAGCGCCTTCTCCCGGCGGGTTCGGTAATCTGCGACATTGGAGCCAACTTCGGCTATTACTCCCTTGCTTTAGCCGAATTTCTGAAGCGGGACTGCCGCGTGCTTGCTTTCGAGCCGAGTCCTGAGACCCGAGCTCGTCTGGAGCGAAATATCGCGCTGAACCAACTGCGCGATACGGTTACGGTCATTCCTTGTGCGTTGTCGGATGCGCCGGGGTCGGCCCGAATGACCAGCCGAAAAGGTAACTCCGGAGCCACCTATATCCGCAACGACGGGGAGACTGAGGTGGAAGTGGTCACCCTCGATGACGTTTGTGCCAGGCATCGTCTATCGCGCTTGGACTTTGTGAAGATTGACGTCGAAGGCTTCGAGTTAAAGGTTCTAAAGGGCGGCGAGCGATGCCTAAGAGCTTTCCGGCCTATTTTGCTTGTCGAGCTAATGGCCGAACAGCTTGAGCGGGCCGGCACTTCGCCGGCCGAAGTTGCCACTCTTTTGAGGGACTGCGGTTACGCTCTATATGTGCCCAGGCGAAAGCGCCTACTGCCGCTGATGGAACTCCCCTCCGGCCCGCGGCTCATGAATGTACTCTGCTTGCCGGAAACTCCCAGCAAACGGGAAAACGGTGGGACGCAGAGCAAACCAATGCGTCAACGGGCCTCAGGCGCAGGCGCTCGACCGAGCGTTCTCTTTGCAGCCGCACTGTCACCAAATAAGATCGGCGGGGTCGAGACATTCGCGGCAGAGCTAGCCCGCCGGTTGGACAAAGAGGGCTGGGACCTTACGATGTGCTTTGAGGACTCCCCGCCGCCATCAGTCGAACTATTCCTGCTGGCTCCGGGAAACGTATCCCTCGCCGTGATGCGGCAACAGTCTGGGATGAGCCTGTCCAAGGCATGGGAGTTCCTGCGGCTGTTACGGAAGAACCGGCCCAGGGTGCTGCTCTACACCCTAGGCGGCGTAGTGCGTTGGTGGCCGCTCCTTGGCTGCCTCACGGGTGTGCGCCGCCGCATTTACCGCGATGCGACCTCACGGACCGCCGAAGCCTACGGGTACCGTGCGTCATGGAAGGTCCGAGTCGTGATGAGCGCGTTGTCGAAATCGATTTGCGCGACGAAATACGTTAAGGCGTGTTCGGACCGGGAAGGGATCATACCGCCGGAGAAAAGCCTGGTCATCCATAACGCGGTCGACATCGCCCGCGATCTTGGAGATGGCGGAGCGTTCCGGCGGCGCTACGGGATTCCAGGCTCGCGAATCGTAGTCCTGCTGGTCAGTTGGCTCGTTCCAGTGAAAGGCATTGACTTGGCACTGCGCGCGGCAAAGCAAGTGTTGTGCGAACGGGACGACGTCCACTTCGTATTCTGTGGCGACGGCGCCAACCGGGCTGAATACGAGTGCTTGGCAGACGATCTGGGAATTGCCGGAAATGCGACCTGGACCGGCATGATCGAGGATTTGGCCGGGAGCGGGGCGTTCCGGGCGGCGGATATCCAGATTCAATGCTCGCAGTGGCAGGAGGCGTTTTGCTTGGCGGTTGCAGAGGGGATGAGTGCGGGCCTGCCGATCATTGCTTCTCGCATTGGCGGACTCCCCGAGCTGGTCGAGGATGGGGTAAACGGCCTATTGTTTGAACCGAAATCGGATATAGAGCTCGCAAATGCAATTCTGGCGCTCGTACGAGACACAGAGCTCAGGTCGCGGATGGGGGCAAAGGGACGCGAACGAGCGATAGAGGACTATGAACTCGTCCAAAACGTCGAGTCGTGGGTGGACCAGCTGACGAAGTGAAGATTTGGCCGGCGCTCAAAGAGCCTCGACCGGTGCATGCAAGCGGACCGTCTTTTTCCCCCGCCCCGCTCCTCGAGACCTCGACGCCGCAATTATGCCTCGTCCGCGCGCCCTGCACGCGCAGTATCGCGGTAGAGCTCCATGTAGGCATCGGCCATCGCTCGCCGTTTCCAAGAGTCAAGCCCTCGCCCACATAGAACCTCCCCTAACCCGCTGGAAATACTCGCAAAAAAACTCTTCCTCAAGTTTGCAGATCATTTCGCCTTTTTCCTCATAATCAATCTGTATGCACTCACCCAGGCAATGCGCGCCCCTGATCAGATATATGGAGGTTAATACCCACCTCCTAAACCCTTTGTTATCACATATGGAGGTAGGCCATATAGGGGGAGGGGGAGGGGTAAGCTCAAAGAAGAAAGTGATCGAATCCGCAGGAGAAGTGGCCAATGCTTAGTCTCTCTCCGCATGCCGGGCCCTCGCAGTGTCCCGGTAAAGCTCCATGTAGGCATCGGCCATTGTTTGCAATGTAAAGCGCGAATGGAACGCGGCTTCTCCGTTCACCGAGAATCTTTCGCGCGCCGCATCGCTGCCCGCCAGCCGCAAAATCGCCGCGCCCATCTTCGCAGGATCTGTTGCCGACACAATAAGCCCAGCCTCCGCCAGCCGCACAACTTCCGCCATTCCGCCAACATCGGTCACAATGGCGGGCAGGCCAAGCGAGAAGGCCTCCAGGAGCGAGACGGGCAATCCCTCCGACTTCGACGACATGATGAAGGCATCGGCCGCGGAGAAGAAGGTCGCCACGTCGAGTTGTTGTCCCCAGAAGGTCACCTGATTAACGATGCCCAACTCCGCGGCAAGGCGCTCCATCGCCCCGCGCTCGCTGCCATCGCCCACCATCCAAAGCCGCAGATCCGGCATGGACGCAAGCGCCCCGCGGAATGCATTCAGCAGCAGCGCGTGGTTCTTCACAGGCTCGAGCCGGCCGACGTAGACCAGAGTGAACCCGTTCTTCCGCGGCCAGTCGTCTTTCGCTGTCCGCTTGAGCGGCGTTGCGCCGTTGTAAACGTGCACGATCTTTCGCGCCGACACAGTGTGCATGCTCTTCAAGTTGGCGACCGTTGCCTCGCAGATGCCGACGATCCAGTCGCAAGAGCGAGCTGCCATGGCATACTTCAACTCCTCAACGGTCTTGCGAGGCGGGGACACCAGGCTATGTCGAGTGGAAACAATACTGGGAACCCCGGCCATTCTTGCGGCGATTGCCGCATAGATTGTGGGCGTCGGATTATGAACATGAACCACGTCAGGTCCGGACTCTTTGAAGATGCGAAAGAAATTCCGTGTGGCGTCCAGCAAGTGACGGCCCACGTTCGGCTGCAAAAAGAAGCCTTCTTTCTGCATCCGCTCGCCGAGCGCGCCAAGAGCTGCAACTGCATAAACGCACGGGTCGTGCCCCTGCCCCCGCTGCAGACGGCACATCTGCGACACGAGCATCTCTGCGCCACCGATCTCAAGGGAATCGACAACGTGCGCAATTTTCATAAAGCCTGCCTGGATGCCCAGCAGCCCGGCGCTGGGGCCTTCGGCGTTTCTCGAAGTTGCGAACAAGCCATTGAGCCACCCGGATCAGGACAAGTGCGCCAGGTTCACGATTCGGAGCAGGACGTACATAGCCAGCAGCAGAGAGATCGCCAACCCGCCTGCATACATCAGGGCACGTGCCAGCGCCAGACGGGGAGCAATCATCCCTCGGTCGAGAGCCATCTGGAAGATGACCTCAACCATGCCGCCCAACAGAAAAAAGGTCATCACATACGCACGCGACAGAAACCACGCCGCAACCAGAAAGCCCGCGAGCGTCAAAACCATCAATCGCCCAAGGCGGTTGATCTCTGCCTTGTCGGATGCCTCGACCTTCCAGACCGCTTGCGGGAAGCGCGACCCCTCGGACACGATGGGCTCTCCTTCAGTCACCTTCGTTGGCGAAGCGATCGTCAAAGCGTCTCTCGCGGTGGTGAACAGGAACAGAGACCAGAAGTACAATCCGAACAAGCCAAGCTCCGCCGCACAAACCACTGCCGAGTTATGCGCGGTGTGATGGTCCTCGGTATAGTCCGGCATATTGCCGAAACCAACTCCGAACAACGGATGAGCCCTGAAGATTTCCAGCCCCTGACCCCAAAGGGACGTGCGGTCTGAGCCTGACTCCGCCGATATCGCCCTTCCGCCGGTGAACTGCAAGGCCATTGCAGAAGCGAACAGCGCGCCCGCCAGCAGCAACGCGGGCAGCGTGCCAATGCGCCGCCGAGCCGCCACAATCGCCATCGCAATCAAGGCCAGCAAGGCCCCACGCGAGTGCGTAAGATAGACACCCAATAGCAAGGCGCACGCAGGAACGATGACGATCCCGATGTTCCAAATGATCTTCTTCGTCCGCCAGAAGATGAACATCAACGGAATCACGCAGACGGTAAGTTGGCCGAAGTCATTCGGGTCGTTGATCACCCCCAGTCCCTTCAGCCGATTCGGCTCCTCCCGATCGTTGGGCTTTGGAAGAAGATATGGGTGTTCCATCTGCCATGCACCTGCGTTGGAGCTGTACACGTCAGTTGGTAAATAATGCTCGGCTCGCTGGTCTCCATGAAGAAGCAGATCGATGCCCCCCTGTGCAATCACAAACAGACAGACGAACAGCAGCGTCAGGACTACACCCTGCAACTTCCTCTTCGAGTTGCAGTGCAGGCACACAAGGAAGAACGCAAAGGCATTCGGAATGAAATCCAGGAACGCGTGCAACGCGCCACCGGCCCAATGCTCCCCGAAAAGCACTGACAACATAGTCGCAATCGCCAACCCGATCAGGGCCAGAGACTGCGGCGTCTTTAGAATGAAGGACCCTATCAGCTTGGGCAGGGATACAAGCAAGATCAGCACGGCAAGAATCAGCTCAATGCGGTAGGCCGCGAGCGGCCCGAACAAGGTAGGCGGAGTGAGATAGGACGTAACAAAGTAGAGAATGCTGAGGACGAATCCCATTGCGAACGGTCCGATTGGTTTTGAAAGTTGTGATCAGGATACGCCGTCCGATTGAGCCCCACGCAGAAGTGCTGCACAAACCACACAGCGAAACGCTTCAACGCCTCGTGCGTCCGCCCGCCGGCATCTCATTCTCAAATTCGAGCTACCCCGGCAAAAGAGAACCTTTTTGGTACACGGGTGCGCAAGATGTTGCACATCCTCTGAGGACTGCGAGCGCAAGTCGCTGTATCTAAAAGCGCATTCTTTGGCTTGCGATGTGCATAGGAAGGAGCGGGTGCGGCTGGTGCAAGTGTAACCGGCATCGCATGCTGTTCGAACTTCATCGTGTAGGCCTGTGATCCGCAATTCGATCCTTGGCCAGCCCTCTGCAGGGGGCAAATGCAGCACAAATGCCCGCGAGGGCGATTTCAGGAGGAATAAATGAAGAGATTTTGCCTGGCATTATTCACAATGGCAGTGGCCCTTGCGATCGCGCCGGCTGCCTTGGCTGATTCCTTTAACTTTGACGCCACCCAAGGCCCAATTACCGTCCAAGCAACACTTACCTATGACTCCAGCGCTCCAATTAGTCCCGGAGAGTACTTGGCCACCGCCGGTACCATCTCCGTCTATAACAACGGAGTCCTGGCAGCGATCGGAACATTGGTTCCGAACCCTGACTCACCTGGAACGGATTCCATTCGAGTAGCGGGAGGAACTGATCTGATATACGACAATCTGGTGTTGCCGGGCTCTAACCCTTTAATAGACGGTAACGGCCTTCTCTTCCAGTTCAATGGATTGAGCATGAACGACGATCTCAATATTTGGGCCAACGGGCCAAACAATTACACGCTGTTTGAGGGCAACTATCTAATCGGTAGCGCCAACGATCCCAGCGGTGACTTTGTAACTCCGGAGCCCTCCTCCCTGCTTCTGCTTGGCACCGGTCTCCTCGGCTTGGCATTCTTAGCCTTTCGGAAGGCCAAGTCGTCCGGCCAGATCTTGAGCGTTTAGTTAGCTTGTTCTTCTTGTTCACCAAGGCAGAAAGGGCATCGAAAGGTGCCCTTTCCCTTTGCTCCGGGCATGACTCATTGCAGCGGCCCATAGCCAACGAACCATGCGGCGGCTCTTGCGCGGCGCAAGGGCCGGATCGTGAAACGTCCAGCAGTTTCCGAAACTGCTGCGCGCAAATCCTAGTAAAATCAAAGATGCAACGTGATCCGCAAAGCGCGTGGCCCCGTAGCTCAGGTGGATAGAGCAGCAGTTTCCTAAACTGCGTGTCGGAAGTTCGAATCTTCCCGGGGTCACCATTCTGTTCTTTGATCCCCGCGCCGGACGCCGTCAAATTCCTTATTCGCTACATGAAATCCCGCCTTTGACTTCAACTTCCTTTCCAGCTATAAAAGTTGATGTCATGGAAATCGATTCCATGACATCACTGCTGCAGTCCTATGCTGCCGCACCACACATCACAGCAATCGCCAGGATGCTCGGGAAGGCGGTGAAAGTCCGCCACTGCCCCGCAACTGTGAGCGCACCTGCTTTGCTTCCCGTCATTTTTGTGAAATGGGGACGAAGGAGGATTTGAGCCAGGGCCTTCCGCACTTCGCGGATCTGCCCTTTCAGCCACTGGAGTTGGACCGATAGGGTTCGGCTTTGGGAAGGCGGCCAGAGCGGTTTCAGAACCTTCGTGCCCCGCTTAGCTCGGTGAAAGGTGGCGTTTCCTTGGGGAAAACGCCGCTTGGCATCCAGGCTTCTGGGTAAGGCAATTCTGAAACCGCTGAATCGCGCAAGTCAGGAGACCGGTCCTATGGCGTACGCACTCGCTTTCGCGTTCCGAGGGGAACGAAGGAGCCGTCATGCAGACTCTCGATTTCTTGTCCGCAGTTTCCTGCCGTGTGATGCGACATGCCGTCGCAGCCATTCTCTTTGTCCTTCTCGCCAGCGTTAGTCATGCCGCTTCCATCCGCGGCGTGGTCACCGATACATCGGGCGCCAAGGTAACGGACGCAAGCGTCTCTCTCGTCAGCGATGGAAAGGTCGTAGCTTCGGCGGTTTCCTCGTCCGATGGCAGCTTCCAACTCACGATTGGAACCGCGGGCCGTTTCTTCCTCGTGGTCACAGCCAAAAGCTTTCGCCAGTTGCAGACGCCGGATTTCTACGCCGGCTCATTCGATTCGATCGAGCGGGACCTGGTGCTTGAGCCAGCCTGGGTTCATGAATCCATCGTGGTGACGGCGACCGGCGTGCCTACGCCGCAACCGCAAACCAGCGCGGCGACCACCGTGCTCTCTCCGCTCGATCTTGCACTGCGCACGGATTTCGCCAGCGTTCTGCGGCTGATGCCGGGAGCTGAAGTTGTGCAAGCGGGGCAAATGGGGTCGCAGACATCCCTCTTTGTCCGCGGCGGCGATTCCGACGACAACAAAATCCTTCTCGACGGAGTCGACGCCGGCGATCTGGGAAGTCAATTCGATTTTGGTCCACTTTCCACCACTGCGGTCGAAAGCGCGGAGGTTTATCGAGGACCGGATTCGAGCCTCTACGGCGCAGGCGCAGACTCGAGCGTGGTCAGCCTGACCACGCCTCATGGCACCACCAACTTCCCTTCCCTGCTCTTTGAGGGCGACGCCGGACGTCTCTCCACTTCGCGCGAAGAGCTGCAGGTGGCGGGCGCACAAAGGAAACTCGACTACCTGGGCGCCTTCAGTTGGCTGCAAACCGCCAACGAATTGCCGAACGACGAGTACCACGTGGCCACGTCGGCAGCCAATCTGGGCTGGGCTCTCAACAGTGATACGCAAGTTCGCGCCACTCTTCACTACGGAGTCGCTGCCAGCGGCGATCCCAACGCGTGGGACTTCTACCATGTCGCTGATGACGCCACCGGAAAAGATCAGGACATTTTCCTGAGCGCCTCGATTGTTAATCGAACCAACGCCAGCCTGAACAACACCGTCCGCTACGGACTGACTCGCAAGCGCGAGCAGGTGTCCCTCTGGACGCTATCGGGGAATCCGGAGTCCTACACAGACTATTGCTTCGGACCCGGAACGCTCGGCAACACCGTCACCATCACCGGCGCCAACGGCTACTCCGCCACGGGGCAGGCCGCCCTCGATTGCAGCACCTTCCGCGTGCAATACGTCAACAATCGCGATCAAGCCGGCTACCAGGGCGACATCACCATCACGCCGCACTTGTCCGGTCTCGCCGGCTTCCAATATGAGGACGAGCGTGGCGCGGAACCCGGTAGCAGCTATTACAAGCCCGTTGCGCGGACCAACTACTTCGTCCCGCTTGGGGTGCACGGAGACTTCAAGCAGCGCTTCTTCTACACGCTCGGCGGCAGCGTGGAGCATTACTCTCTGTTTGGTTTTCAGACCTCGCCGCGCGCCGGTCTCAACTATTACTTATTTCGCCCGCACAGCGGCGCTTTCAGCGGCACACGCATCCTCTTCAACTTCGGCAAGGCGATCCGCGAGCCCAAGCTGACTGATCAGGACGATTCGCTCTACAACTTCCTGGCGAACAATGGCGCGCAACCTACGATCCAGTCGCTGCACATCAGCCCTCTGGCCGCGCCCACCATGCGCACATACGAAGGCGGCGTTGAACAGGCATTTCTGAGCCAGCACATCATCTTCAAGGCCAGCTACTTTCACAATGAGTTCGGCAAGGAGATCGAATACGTCGGCCTGGATCTCGTTCCCGCGCTGCTTCCCAATCTGACGCCCACCCAGCAGGCAACGCTCGAAGCGATCCTGCAGGCGAATTTTGCGTATGAGCTGACGATCAACTCCGAAGCATTTCGCGCGCAAGGAGTGGAGACTTCGGTCGAAGGCGGAATCGGACGCAACATCTTCCTGCGCGGCGGCTACACCTATCTGGATGCTGTGATTCAGCGATCCTTCACCAACGACGATCAGGCACTGCTCGGTCCTATTCCGACCTTCAATGGCATTCCGGTCGGCCCTTATGCGCCGCTCGAAGGAGCTCGTCCGTTTCGCCGCGCGCCGCATACCGGCTACTTGACTGCCACATATACCGACAAGCGTTTCACCGGCGTCTTCACCTCCGCCTTTGCCAGCCGCTCCGATGATTCGACCTATCTCGAGGGTGAGGATGCATTCGGCGGCAATAGTCTGCTCTTGCCCAACCGCAATCTCGATTACGGTTACGCCAAACTCGATATGGGCGGAAGTTACCAAGTGCTTTCCTGGATGGATTTCTATGCTCAGGCGGAAAACTTGCTGAATAATCAGCACATCGCCCCCATCGGCTATCCCAGTCTTCCTTTCACGATCCGCACCGGGCTGCGTCTGCGCTGGGGTCCCGGGAGCAGCCACTGATACAGCTCGTCCAGGAAGCACTCGCACTTCCGTCTCGCATGCTGCTCTCTCACCCCTTGGAATATGAAAAGGGGGGGAGAGCCGATTCACTCATCGGGACACACCTATCTTGCTGATTTATTTACCTGATCGGTGCTTTCTTCGTGGTTTGAGGCCCGTTTTCCACAAAGCGCTCGCGTAACCGCCCTGTTTCGCACGGAAATCAAAAGATATTGTGCATTTCGCCCTTGGAAAACCGGGTTCCCCTGTCCTACAATGACTTCTCCTGAGATAGCCGTACCCCTGAGACTCTGCATCGAGGGGTTCTTCAGTTCGTGCAGTTTGCGCAGCTGAAGTATAAGAAATGGATGCAATCAGGCGCAGCAATCAAGCTATGAGCGATTGCGATAGGCCTTTCCAAAAGCCACTGCGCTGATTTGCATCCAGGGCATTTGTGTTTCTGAAAGAGTTTTGGATTTGCGTGAGGGCATGACAGCTGAGCTTCTAGATCGGCCATCAGTAAATCGATATCTGCCACCGAACCACCTGGCGAAACCGCGGACCTATCGCGGCGCAAATGGGAAATCTTGCGTTTACGCATCGTTCTCTCGTCCTTCACATTGTCTTCATCAAGAGCTTGTACGCTTGCAAGTTGGGAACATCGCAGCATTTCCGCTAGCTGAGACACACGCAGTGTCTCGAGTGAGTGTGAATTTGAACGATCACTTCCCCGCGCCTGGCGCGCTAGCCACCGTGCAGCAAGATCGCATCGGCAGCGCAGCTTTCTATTTACCTAGCTTTCTATTGAACGCAAACCACCACTTTGGAGGGCAGTTATGAGATTCATTCGAATTCGCCTGTGTGTTCTATGCTTGGCGATTCTATCAGTTGCTCTGTGTTTCACCACGGTCGCCTTGCACGCTCAGTCCACTACGCAGGGCTCAATTGCCGGCACCGTTACAGATCCCAGCGGTGCGGTCGTTAGCGGCGCTTCAGTTGACGCGACCAATTCATCGACCAACGCGGAACTCAAGACGACCGCCGACAGTAGCGGCTACTTCGTATTTCCGCTGCTCGAGCCAGGCACCTATAAGGTCGTAATCGCCGCGCAGGGCTTTGCCGGCTACACCGCCAACAGCGTGCTGGTCGTCGTCGGCCAGGTTACAAGCATCCTGCCGCATCTTGCGCTTGCTTCCGCGCAAGCCGAGGTCATCGTTACGGAGCAGACGCCGGTAATGAATACGGAGTCGCCCGATTTCAGCGAGACCCTGAGTCAGAAGGCGATTCAGAACATTCCCATTAATAATCGCCGCTGGTCCGCTCTGGCCATGACCACCCCCGGCGTGGTTGCTGACACGAGCGGCTTCGGACTGGTCAGCATCCGTGGCATCAGCACAGTGCTTAACAACGTTGAGATCGACGGCGCCGATGATAACGATGCCTATTACTCTGAGGAGCGCGGACGTACGCGTGAGGCCTACTCCACTTCCGGCAGCGCCGTCCGCGAATTCGCGGTGAACACCGGAGTCTACTCGGCTGAATATGGTCGCGCCGCAGGCGGCGTCATCACGTCGGTCACCAAGAGCGGTTCCAATCAAATCCACGGCCAAGCCTACTTCTGGGATCGCGAAAGCAACTGGAACGCTTTCAATGACTACACCCAGGTGGCCGTCTATAACGCTACCAACAACACCTATCCCTTAACTCACATCAAGCCTGAAGATCTGCGCAAGATTTACGGCTTCACCGTGGGCGGAGCCATAATCAAGGACAAGCTGTTCTGGATCTACACCTACGATCAGCACACCCACGTCTTTCCGGCCGAGGCCATCGCCAACAACGCGACCTCGTTTTACACCCTGCCCAACGCTACAACAACCGGCACTTGCAACCTGACCACTGGTTACTTGTCTGGTGATAGCAACGCACTCGACGCCGATGCTTGCACGCTGGCAGCGCGTCAGGGCCTATCTTCCTACGGCGCAGGTGCTACCTTATACGACACCTGGATCGGCAACCTGAATTCCGACCTCGGCACCGTGCCGCGCTTTGGATTCCAGGAAATCAACACCCCCAAGCTCGACTGGCAAATCAATTCCAAGGAGCACTTAAGCGTCCTGGCTCATCGCTTGCGCTGGGACTCGCCGGGTGGCGTTCAGACCTCGACCGCCGCTGACTATGCGCGCGACACGTTCGGCAACGACTTCGTCAAGCTCGACTACGGCGTCGCAAAGCTCACCAGCTTCGTAAGCAGCACCATGAGCAACGAAGTTCTCTATCAATATGGTCGCGAGATACTCCCCGAGACTCGCCAGGCCAATACCCCATACACCAATGCCAACCTGCTCGGCAATGGTGTCACTGTCAATAACTCCATTGCCGAAGTTGCCATGGACACTGCCGAGGGCTTCAATCTCGGCTCGCCGTACTACT
>JBEKEP010000114.1:0-14286 GCA_050013775.1 Occallatibacter sp.
GTGCCGTGCCAGTTGGCCGTGCCGCTCTTGGTTTGCGCGATAATGACCGACGAGCCCAGCAGCGAATACTGCGCGGAGAAGTTGTTCTGGAGCACGCGCACTTCTTCAAGGGAATCGGGATTCGGGACCACCGAATTCGCCGTCATGTTGCCGGTGTTCTCGTTCCACACGCCGTCCAGCACGTAGAAGCTGCGCGACACATCCAGGCCGTTGATGGAGAGAACGCTGCTAGTGGAGCGGCCGCCGGTGCCCAACGACGTGCCTTGAGAGGATGCTGTCACGCCGGGCATCATCACCGCCAAAGCTTGGTAGTTGCGTCCATTCATAGGCAGCGTACTTACTTCTTCGCTGCTGACATCGGCCGAAACCTCAGCGGTGGAGGTCTCCACTTCGGTGGAGACTGCGTTCACCGTGACGTTTTGCGTTTCAGCGCCTACCGCGAGCTTTGCATTCACCGTGACCGTCTCCGTTGGGTGCAGCTCGACGCCGGAGACGGTTTCGGTTTTGAAGCCTTTCTTGGTGATGGCCACCGTGTAGGTGTCTACGACCAGGTCAGGCACGATATAGACACCATCGCCATTGGTTTTTGTCACGGTCGAGACCTTGGTCGCATCGTCGGTAAGGGTGACGGTAGCGCCGGACACGACCGCGCCGCTCGGGTCCGTTACGGTTCCGGTGATGGTTGCCTGGGTAGATAGCTGCGCGTGAAGAGACGTGGCACCGGGAAGGAGAACCGCAAGAAATGTGAGTGCTCCGGCCAAGTGTGGCAGGTAACGGTAACTGGCGAAACGACGATCCGACATAATCCCTTCCTTTCTGCTGAAGTCTGGATTTCGGGCGAGTTGGGTTTGAAGCCTCCGATGGAAACTGCGCTTCTCTTTTTGCGGAAAATTCAAAAGAGAAATTTATTGCGTCCGAAAACTATCAATAGGCAATTAATCTTGTCAAGCAAAAACTTTATATAAATCATTTATTTTCAAATGAATACGCTTACATATTGATCAGTAAATCGCTTTGTTAATGAAGATAGGCGCACTCAGTTGGGTCTATTTTCGAGGTTGAATCACAGCGGCTGGAAGTTGCGGTCACGATGTACACTGGCGGAGCGCTGACGGCCATTACGCAGCCGAAAATCAAGTCTCGTTTGCGCTCGATGGGGAGGATTAATCAGCTCCATGCGGACCTCACATTGTCTTGTTCTGTTCAGCTTCGCGGCTCTGGTTTGCGCTGTAACGCCGGCCGCCGTCGCGGCGCAAGCCGCTCCCCCGTTAGCAGTACCGATTGACTTGAAATTCGACTTTGGCGCCGGCTCTGCTAAGGCCGGGTACACGCGAGTCGCCCCGATGACCGCCTACACGGACGGTGCTGGTTTCGGTTACGAATCTGGGGCGCAGGTTGCGACGGGCGATGGCGGCAACACCACGACGAGTGACCGGCCCTTTATGTTTTCCGTCAAAGTGCCGGAGGGCAACTACAACGTGGCCGTCACGATCGGAGACTCTCTCGAGGCAACGACTACGACAGTCAAAGCAGAATCAGGCCGCCTGATGCTCGAGCGCGTGGAGGTTCCTGTCGGCAAGATTGTGAGTCGCACCTTCACCACCAATGTCCGCACCGCACACCTGCCTAAACTGCCGTTGAACGCGCCCGGGCGCGAAGAAGTGAGTCTGGACCGGTTTGACGCCTCGAATGCGCGCAACTGGGATGACAAATTGACGGTTGAGATCGTGAGTCCTCATGCTGCGCTGCGCTCGATTGAAATTACTGCGGCGCCTGCAGCCCCAACCGTTTACATCGTGGGCGATTCGACAGTAACAGACCGTGATGGTGGCGGCGATGTGAGCTGGGGGCAGTTGCTCCCGCGCTTTTTCAAGCCGGGCGTCGCCGTTTCGAACCACGCGCAGTCCGGCGAGACGCTCAAGTCATTTGCCAATGCGCTGCGTCTGGACAAAATCCTGAGCCAGCTGAAGAAGGGTGACTACCTCTTCATGCAATTCGGGCACAATGACTCAAAGGACAGTTGGCCGCAGACTTATGTGGAACCGGAGACTACGTACAAGGCTTATCTAAAGGTCTATATCGCCGAAGCGAGGCTGCGTGGCGCGACGCCGGTGCTCGTTACGCCGATGGATCGCGGAGTTCACGGCACAGGCGCGCCTACGCACGGTCATGGCGGTTATCCCCAGGCGATGCGCGAAGTTGCCGAGGAGGAACATGTCCCGCTCATTGACCTGT
Organism: Occallatibacter sp.; assembly: GCA_050013775.1. GTDB lineage: Bacteria > Acidobacteriota > Terriglobia > Terriglobales > Acidobacteriaceae > Telmatobacter. Next base: position 2,236 of record JBEKEP010000114.1, read on the forward strand.
ACAAAATGAGCATCGTCTTTTATGAAAATGCCGGAGCCGATGCTCCCAAGATTCTGGCTGATGGAACCCACTCGACCGCTTATGGTGGCTACGAACTCGCCAAGTGCATCGCGATGGGCATCAAACAAAACAAGCTTGATCTTGCCAGCTTCATCGTGGACGACTTCACAGACTTTGATCCAACTCATCCCGACTCCGAGGCCGCGCTCAACCTGGGCGTCCTGTTTAGCAGTGGTGGAGGCGGGCGTGGGGTGAGCAGGGGAAGCGGCAGCGCGGCGCCCACAGAAGCTCCAGACTCAGCGCCCCCGGCAGTTCCCCCTGCCAGCACGGGCAACTCTGGCCCCGGCCCGCTGTGAGATATCACGCCGTGCGAAACACTGCTTTCGTGCACTTAAGCGCGATCCTGCAAAGCCACCATTGCGAAATCGGAACTCCTGATACAGTAAACTCGTGATTGCATTGGACCGAGAGAATCTGTGGTTCATGTTCTCTCGCCCCATGAACGGAAAGCCGGGTACGTTCGATGGTTGTGGGCGAAACAAAAAAACTGGAAGGGATTTTCACGCCGCTTCTTGTTCCTCTGGATGAGCGCGATCGGGTGAACGAACCGGAGTTTCGCCGCTTTGTTTCCTGGCTGATTGAGCGTGGTGTCCACGGCGTATACCCGAATGGTTCGACGGGCGAATTCACGCGCTTCACGGCAGAAGAGCGACGCCGAATTGTCCAGGTGGTAGCGGAAGAGTGTGGCGGCCGGGTTCCGATTCTGGCCGGCGCGGCAGAAGCGAATGTAAAGGAGACGCTTGCCGCGTGTGAAGCCTACGTGGAGATGGGCGCAAGGGCGGTTGCCATTGTGGCGCCGTTTTACTACAAGCTGACTCCCGAATCGGTGTACGCGTACTTTGCTGAAATCGCACGCAATTCGCCAATCGACATCACTCTCTACAACATTCCGATGTTCGCCAGCCCGATCGACGTGCGGACGATCCAACGCCTGGCCTGCGAGTTTCCCAGGGTGATCGGCATTAAGGACTCTTCGGGCGATCTCGGTTTTATGATGCGCATGATTGCGGCGGTGCGCCCACATCGGCCGGATTTTAGCTTCCTCACGGGATGGGAGGCTGTGCTGGTTCCCATGCTGATGATCGGCTGCGATGGCGGCACGCACGCATCGAGCAACGTGGTGCCAGAGATCACTCGGCGCATGTACGATCTGTATCGCGCAGGAGACCATGCCGCGGCTATGCGGTGGCAGTTCAGAATCCTGGAGCTGTTCGACGCCATGCTCAGCCCATGGGAATTCCCGGATGGGTTCCGGGCGGCCGCTGAATTGCGCGGATTCCATTTCGGCCGGGGACGGCAGCCGCAAACGAGTGCACAGCGGGCCGATCATGCTGACCTCAGTTCTACTCTGCGATGCCTCTTGGCGGATTTCGAACTCGTGGAGAGGCCATCGGGCGGCTGCACAGTGCGAGCAGATGACAACGCGCAGGATATGGTGAAGCAAGTAGCCACGAAGGTTCTTCAGGAACTTAAGAAAAGAGGCGCATTCTGATGGATGCGCTTGCCCTGATCGAAATTGGTGGTTGGTCACCGGCAATGGTGGTCCTGGACGCGATGGAGAAAAGCGCCAACGTGCGCTTGCTCCAGACCGAATTGAACGACGCTCCCGGCGTGTGCATGAAGCTGTACGGGGCCATCGCAGATATTGAGGCCGCGGCGCTGGCCGCCGAAAAGACCGCTAGGGGTATCGAGATGCCAGCCATCGTCCATGTGATCGAGAAGCCAACAGAACATTCGCGCGCGGCTTATGAAGCAGACCCGGATTTCAACCCACTCATCGAACAGCCGTCAGTCCGAAGACCGGAGAAAATTATGAGCGACCAAGCCAACTTTGCCGTGGGTCTTATCGAAACCCAGGGCTTTACCGGCGTATTCGAGGCCATTGATACCGCACTCAAGACCGCGGCTGTGGAAGTTCTGGCGCGGGAGAAGCTCGGCGGCGGATATATTACCGTTGTGATCAAAGGCGACGTTGCCAGTGTGCGCGCGGCAGTGGATGCAGGAAAGGCAAAAGTAGAAGGTCTCGGCCGCCTGGTGGCCGCTCACGTCATTCCCAATCCTAGTACCGGCGTTCTTTCGCTGCTGCCCAAGTAGTCGCCTCGGACCCTTGGACCAGGAATGCTTTCGCGTCCTCGGGATCAGCCTGAATAGCGGATGAGCTGCAAAAACCCGAAGTCCATGTGGAGTTGCATGTGGCAATGGAGCAGAGTGTCGCCAGGATTGTCGGCGACAAAGTCGACCGTGACGGTATCTAACGGCATGACATTCACGACATCCTTTTTAAGGCCACTCAGATTCTTGTCGCCGATGCTCGTGACTTCAAAGGTATGGCGGTGCAGGTGCATTGGATGTTGGTCGGCTGAAGCATTCTGAAAGATGAGACGGTAGCGTTTGCCCTGCTCCACCTTGATAGCGTCTGCATCGGGCCACGACTTTCCGTTGATTGCCCAGGTATCGAATTTGGAATCGTTCTGCGTGCCGAGATCGATGAATGTCAGGTTGATGGTCTCATCCGGTTTAGGTGCCGGCGCGCTGCTTGCGAATTGCGAGTAATCCCACACCACAGGCGCTGGGTCTTTCCAAATCGGAGTCCCGGTTTTCCCCGCATACTCAACCACGATTCCCAGTCCCATCTGGCGGCTCTTTTCAAGTGTCGATCCCAACACCCAAACGCCCGGTGAGTTCATCTCGACGATCGCGTCCACGCGTTCGGCAACTGCCAGAGAAAGGACCTCAACCTCTTTCGGATTGGGGACCGGATTGCCGTCCATGGCCACAACCCTGAATTGATGGCCTGGAAGCGAAAGCACCACATTCTCGGTGGCGCTGGCATTCAGCAGGTGCATCAACACCCTCTGCCCCTGCTTTACGCGAATGGGCTCTCCAAAGCCCAACCGATGTTGATTCATCGTGGCGTATTGATACCCGACATCCGAACCGGTTGACGCAGGGTTGTTGGCGGACTGCATCTGCATGGTCTGAAGCATGGGCACAAACGAAGGCACCCAATGGTGAACGGCAAGAAAGACCTCCTGATCGTAATGGCCGGGATCTTCGGCGCCGTCCACCACAAGGAAGCCGAACTGGCCGGTGTAAGTTGCCTTGGAAAGATCGGCACCGGCCGAGGTGTGCGTGTGATACCAACGTGTGCCTGAAGGCCGTGGAGTGAAGTGATAGCGCAGGTTCGCACCTGCGGGAATCATCGGTGAGCCCTCTTCCATGGCTCCGTCATTGAGTGAATCAATCTTGAGTCCGTGCCAGTGAACGATCTCAGGATTCTTCGATGCATTGGTCACGTCGATTGTTACCGGCGAGCCTTCGCGCATGCGCAGGATGGGGCCCGGTACCTGTCCGTTATAGCCGATGGTCTCGATATTGACGCCGGGAGAAATCTCGATAGTGCACGGCTCAATCTTCAATTTGTAATCGGCCGCGGTTGCGGCAGCGGCGGTACCAAGAAGCGTGGAATGGATGGCTGGGCAGACAATCAGCGCGCCGGCAGAAGTTAGAAACTCACGCCGTTTCATCGACACCTCGGAGGAGCTGAAAGCTTGATGATAAGACTGGAGAATGCAGCATGTGAGTTCCCCGGCTCACGCGGAAATCAAGACCTTCAGCCATTTTGAGTAAGGTTGCAGCGCGGCGAGCAAGAGGCGCGGCTTTCGTGCGGGAAAGGCCAACGCCAGCGATATGCGCCCTGAGCGCGGATTATAGGAACCGCAAACCAGGCTGTCAATTTACGGAAAATGAATGTCTTGACAGAGCCACTTGCGATCTGTATATCAATAGCGAAACTTAACCGGTGAGGAATTTATGTCCATTGAAGTGAATCGTCGAGCGGTTTTGAAGGCGGTCGGCGCTGTCGCAGCCAGAGTTGCTTTGCCGCGAGTTGGCTTCGCGGCGCAGGGCGCGAAGCCCGGGTCCAAGCCATTTCGCGGTCTCTTTCCCATCGGACAAACTCCTTTCACGCAAGACGATAAGCTGGACCTCGACTGCCTGGCCGCAGAGGTGAAGTTCTGCAACCGCGCGTCAGTTCCCGGCTTCATTTGGCCGCAGATCGCCAGCGGTTGGTCGACGATGACCGCGAGCGAGCGTTATTCCGGAGCGGAGGCGATTTTGGCCGCGGGAAAGGGCGGAAACACGGCGCTGGTGATCGGGGTGCAGACCCAAAACCATGATCTTCCCGGCGCCATCGCGTTCGCCAAACACGCAGCCCAACATGGAGCCGATGCTATCTGCTCGCTGCCGCCCGAGGGCAACGATGTCGCATTGCTTAGCTATTACAAGGCGATAGGCAGTGCTACCGATCTTCCCTTGTTCGTGCAGACCATCGGCGACATGTCGGTGGATTTGATCGTCGACATGTTTCATTCCATTCCCACCATGCGCGTGGTGAAGGATGAGGCGGGCGATCCTTTGGCGCGAGTGACTGAGATCAGGCAGAGGACTGGAGACAAGCTGGGAGTGTTTGCCGGTAAGGGAGTTCGAGTCATGATCGATGAGATGCAACTCGGCTTCGCCGGATATTGCCCCGTGATCGCGCTCGCGGATGTGTATCAGCAGGCTTTCGAACTCTTCGAAGCAGGGAAGCGCAAGGATGCCTTTGATATGTTCGGCCGCATTCTGGCATTTGATTCAATCACGCATGCGGATCAATATCTGCTGGTGGCGCGGGGAATCTTCAAAGAGAACACCAGATCGCGGCCCATGCCTGGAATGGGAAACCCAGCCAACAAACCATCCCCTCTGACAGAGGACGACAAGAAAGCTGTTCGCGAAGCGCTCAACACTTATCTGAAGCCGTATCTCCGCGCCTGAATGGAATGCGTCAGAGGCAAACCGGCGCGACCAGTGGTTTCTGGAAGCGATGGAATTCGATTCCTGTTCCTTGCCGCAAGTATCAGCGAGCATTTTTCCCGACTACTGGGTTATCTGGCTGAGGAGCCGCACATGATTCGATGTCTCCGTAATGCGAGGCCATTCACCGTGCAGATGTTGGCGGTGGGAGTTGCATACGGAATTGCGGCGCTACCCATCTACTCCCAGGTAGGGCATCAACCGCCTTCAGCGCGGATGCAAGAGCCGCCACAGCTATTTGCGAGGACCTGCGCTCTGTGCCATGGCTCGGATGCACGGGGAACGGATCGGGGGCCGTCCCTGGTGAATTCGGCCGAGCTCCGCAGTATGCCGGACAATGACATCTCAAACACCATTCGCAAAGGCAAGGCCAAGATGCCGGCTTTTCCACTGCCAGCAGCCGACATTGACTCTCTGACTCGTTTTGTGCGATCGCTCAGCCCGACCGAATCGGCGACCCCGGTTGCAGGCGATCCGAAGGCAGGCGAACGCATCTTCTTCAGCAGTGGCCAGTGTTCCACATGCCATATGGTTCGAGGCCGTGGAGCGCCCAAGGGACCTGACCTTTCCGATGTTGGGCGCAGGCTGAGGCTGGAGGAGTTGAAGCAGTCGCTGACGGACCCGGATGCAAGAATTCCGGAAGGCTGGGGCGCGATTTCCGCAAAGCTGAACGATGGAAGCATGCTGCACGGGTTCGTTCGCGCCCAGGGCAGCCACGATTTGGTTCTCGAAACCAACGACGGCAAGTTGCATTTGCTGCTTGATAGTGAATACAAAGCGCTCACTCCAGACAAACACTCCGCGATGCCTCCGTACAAGGGAATGGAGGACGAATTGCGAGACCTGGTTGCGTACATGAGTGGTTTGAATGGTGTGGGCGTTGGGCCGCTCACGGAGCCACAATCACTCCCGACCCGGACAGAAACTGAAGAGATTGACCATCCAAAGAGAGGCGATTGGCCGACTTACAACGGCACGCTGGATGGCAACCGGTTTAGCCGCCTTGACCAGGTGAATTTCAGCAGTGTTGCAAAACTGCAACTGCAATGGACCTACTCGATTCCCTTCAATGGCCTAGAGACAACTCCGGTGGTCGTGGATGGAGTGATGTATGTGACCGGGAATAACCAGGTTTATGCGCTGAGCGGGAAAACCGGGCGCGAGATTTGGCGATACGTGCGGCCCAAGAGCCTTGCGGGCACGATCGCCAGCGATGCCGCGATTGGCGTGAATCGCGGCGTGGCCATGCTGGGAGATCGAATTCTCTATCTCACCGACGATGCGCACTTGATTGCATTGCACCGGCTGACCGGCGCTCTGCTTTGGGATGTGGATACTGCGGAGGGCGCGAAGGGTCTCTATGGCGGCACTTCAGCGCCGCTGGTTGTGGGCGACTTGGTGATCACGGGCGTGAGCGGAGGCGACAATGGGATTCGCGGATATGTAGCTGCGTATAAGGCGGCAACCGGAGAACTCAAGTGGAAGCTGTACACAATTCCGAGTCCCGGAGACACTGGACCCGCAGCCGGCACATGGAAGGGTTCGGCTCTCGGACTCGGCGGCGGGGCCACATGGCTGACCGGCAGCGCGGACACCGATGCGAATGTTCTGTACTGGGCTGCCGGTAATCCGCATCCGGATACGGACGGGGATGAACGGAACGGCTCCAATCTTTACACCAACAGCGATCTGGCCATCGATGTAAACACCGGCAAGATGCTCTGGTATTACCAATTCACTCCGCATGATCTTCACGACTGGGACGCGAATGAGCCCATTGTGCTGGTGAACGCGAAGTGGAAAGGCCAGGACCGCAAGCTGCTTTTGCACGCCAATCGCAATGGCTTTCTATATGTTCTCGACCGCACAACGGGAAAGCCCTTGATGGCGACGAAAATGGTGAGGAAGCTGAACTGGGCCAGCGGTATTGACGAGCATACCTGGACTCCGCAACTGCTTCCGGAAAACGAAACCAGTTTGCAGGGAACGGTGACCTGTCCCGCGGTGCGCGGCGCCACCAACTGGTACTCAACAGCCTACAATCCTGCTACGAAGTTGTTTTACGTGATGACGGTGGAGGATTGCACCACCTACATCAAAGCAGAAGACGCAGGCTATCGCAGATACAACAACCCTGCCGATCCAGCGCAGAAGATTCTCCGCGCTTTTGACATTGAATCCGGCAAAGTGGTTTGGCAAATTGTTCTGCCCGGGCCGCTGCAATCAAACTACTCCGGTGCTCTGACCACATCCGGCGGCCTGGTGTTCTTCGGCGAAAGCAGCGGAGGATTTGCCGCCGTCGACGCGCGCAATGGAAAGTATCTTTGGCACTTCGAGACCAACCATGCCATTCGAGCCTCGCCTATGACTTACGCAATCGATGGCCGGCAATACATCGCCATCGCTTCGGGGTCGAACATTCTCTCGTTCGCTCTGCCCAAGTAACGCCCAGGAGATCACCATGAATTCGACAACATCGCGACGTAACTTTCTGGCTGGCTCAACCGGATTCGCGGCAGCCGGCTTCGCTACTCTCGCCAATCCCATCGCCGCCGCTGCCCAATCGGTGGACGTGAAACCGGGCGACCTTCCAGACCTCACCATCAAGGAAGTAAAAGTCTATGTGACTGACATCAGCAAGCTGCATAAGCTGAATAGTTCGGAGACTGGCGAGATGATCTCAGTCGTCACCAACAGTGGTATCGAAGGCAACTACACCATTGGCGATCGCGACATTACTGTTGGATGGCTCGATTGGGCCAAGCCTGTGCTCGTCGGCAAGAGTGTTATCGATCTTCTGCCAACGCTGACCTCGACCACCGGCATGAAAGGTCGCGCCGGATTTGATGGGCCAGTTGTGCGGCGGCCCGGCGGAATGGGCGCAGGAGGCGCGCGCACGGGAATGGGACCCGCTTACGGCGGTGCGGCGGCGGGATCGGGAGTATTTACGCGTGGCGGAGGCTCGTGGCCAAATTACTACACTGCGGCGGCCGATGTCTGCATGTGGGATATTCTCGGTAAGGCCGTCAACCGGCCAATCTACAAAATCCTGTCAGGTGGCGCTCCCACCAAAGAGCGCATGATGGCCTATGCCAGCTCGCAGCATCTGCCGACGGTGGAAGACTATGTGCCCGACGTTTTGAAGGCCAAGGAACTTGGGTACAAAGCTTACAAAATCCACCCGGGCCAGGGTCAGCATGCCACCGGGCCCGAGATTCCAAGCTACATCGGACACATGGAGGAAATTCGCGCAATTCGCAAGGCGGTCGGTGACGAATTTGTTTTGATGCACGATCCGGTGCAGCAATACAACCGCTTCGAGGCGATGGCCGTTGGCCGCCTGCTGGATGAATTGAATTATGCGTGGTTTGAGGATCCGGTGCGATCCACCGATCAGGAGGGTCTGATCGAACTTTGCGCGGCATTGAATCTCCCCATCCATGTGGGTGAGTTTTTGTACTCGATCGCCGATTTCGGCGAGTACATTAAGCGCGATGCGCTGGACGTGGTCCGGCTGATTGCCGACAACGTTGGAGGAATCTCGGGTTCCATGCGCGTGGGACTTCTGGCCGACGCACATGGAATGGAGTGCACACCGCATAACTGGGGCAACACGGGAGATATGGCGCTGCATTTTCATGTGGAGCTAGCGTTGCCAAACTCCTATTGGTTCGAGATGCCATTCCCGGCCGAATATGCGGATCGTCCGTTCTACAAGGACAAGTTCCGCATCGATGCCGACGGATATGTGCATGCACCAACTGCCCCCGGTCTCGGCTATCCGCTCGACATGAACGCATTGGACAACATGACCAAACGAATCGACCGGTGATTGATTCCTGGGAGGAGGTCCTGCGATGTGGCGACACCGTATGCTGCTGTGCTGTGTCTTTTTGATGTTGTTGCCTGCCAGAGCTCTTGAGCGCCCGGACGTAACTTTTAAGATCTTTCAGTTTCCTCCAGATAAGATTCCGCGCATCGACGGCGATGACAGCGACTGGGCAATGGTGCCGGACAGCTATGCCATCGGCATGGATCAGCTTGAGGACACTTTGGCTCCAGGTGGACACGGTATCGACCGCGATCCGAAAGACCTGGATGTGAAGGTAAAAGTGGGATGGGTCAAGGGGTTGAATCGTCTGTATTTTCTGTATGAGGCATACGACAATTACTGGGACTTCTCAAGGCCCGACTTGCACAATGACATTTTTGAAGTTGTCGTCGATGGTGATCTGTCCGGTGGACCGCTGATCGACATCTATCACCGCGATGTTTGGACGAAGGAGGCTGTCGGCGAGATGGCCGATCTCGATCCCCGCATCAGCAGCTCCGATGCTTATTTCTCTTACCAGGGCGACCAGGCGCAGAACTACCACATCTTCACGCCCGCGGACGGAAAAGACTGGGCAATGGACTGGGGATGCGCCCAGTACACAAAAGAGCTGCCTTACGCGAATCACGCAATGAAATACAACTTCAAACCAGGCGAGTCGGGAAAGCTTGTGCTGGAGTTCTGGATTACTCCATTCGACTATGCAGGGTGTGAAGGTCCGGAGCGCGCTGTGGAAACACCGTTGACTGAAAACAAAATGATCGGACTTTCGTGGGCTGTTCTTGATTACGATGACGTCAATTCGGAGAAACATCGTTTCTGGAATCTGAGTCACAAACACACCTTCTTCGGAAACTCGTCGGAACTTGTCGCGTTTCGCCTGATGCCGCTCGAACCGCAGTTCCGCAAGGCGATCGATGCGCAATGGACGTTCAATGTGGTCGACATGGATCGCGGACTCGTCGCCTTCAAAGACTTGTCACAAGGGGAAATCACTTCCTGGAAATGGGATTTCGGCGACGGATCAACCTCGACCGACCAGAACCCGACCCATCAATACAAGCCCAAGCCCGGCAAAGAGGGAATTTACACGGTGATACTTTACGTGACCGGCCCCGCGGGAACGTCGCGCATGTCGAAGGTCTGGGAGGTTCACGTAAGAGGCTGATCGGCGAATTGGCCTTTTACTGGTGAATGAAAGAACTCGATAGCCGGTAGGCCGCGGCCTTCTTGAACTGGCGTCGAAAAAGGAGATTCAGAATGAGTAAGATGAACTGGGTTCTGGCCGGCATCGGCGATATTGCGCGCAAGCGGGTCATCCCCGCCATTCAGGCGGAGCCGCGCAGCACGCTGTATGGATTCGTCACGCGCGATGCGGCCAAGGCCCGAGAGTTTCCGGGCGCGAAGTCGTGGGCGACGGTGGAAGAAGCCGTCGCCGATCCGGCTGTCGACGTTATCTACATCGCATTGCCTGTCGCCATTCATGGGGATGCTTCGATCGCAGCCTTACGGGCGGGCAAGCATGTGTTGTGCGAGAAACCCATGGCCTTTGACTTTCCCCAGGCGCAGCATATGGTGGCCGAAGCGCGGGCTTCAGGGTGTTTCCTCGGCGTCTCCTATTACCGCAGACTTTATCCGAAACTCCTCCGTGCGAAGCACCTTGTGCAGAAGGGCGCCATCGGCCGGCCGCTGCGGGCCGAAGCCAACTGCCACAGCTGGCTCGAAATTGAGGGCCGCGAATGGCTACGCGACCCTGCGCTGGCCGGGGGAGGACCGCTCTACGACACCGCTTCGCATCGCATTGATGCCATGAATTTCCTCTTCGGCAAGGTGGAGCGCGCCTGCGGTTTGCTCTCGAACGCCGTGCATCGCATGGGCGTGGAGGATTCCGCGACCGTGCTGATGCAACTCCCCGGCGGCGTGCATGGCGTGGTTGACGTGTGCTGGAACTCCCGCATTCCGCGGGACCAGTTCCGCATCATCGGCGAGGAAGGTGAGATCAATCTCGATCCGCTCAACAGTCCGGAGCTGCGCGTGACCACTCGTGAAGAGAGCCGCGTGGAGAATTTACCGCCCCACGCCAACTTGCACTTTCCCTTGGTCGAGAACTTTGTCGACGCGGTGCTGACCAACGATCCCGGCCGCCTCGCTTGTCCCGCCGAGCAGGGCGCCTGGGTGGACTGGACCATCGAGCAGGTGGTGCGTTTGCAGGCGGATGACAGATTGTGAGATCGGACTACTGGCAAAGGAATCACCCGCCCACACGTTACCTGCTGGTGCTGTGGCTATTTGTGTTGAGTGCGGTGGCGTACCTGGACCGGACGAATATCTCGATCGCGGGCGTTCAAATCAGTCGTGAGTTTGCGATTGATAATACGCATCTGGGTTGGATCTTTAGCGCCTTCCTCATTGGCTACGCCACCTTTCAAATACCCGGGGGACTGCTTGCAAGGCGTCTAGGCCCTCGCCGCGTTTTGAGTGTTGGCGTTGCGTGGTGCAGCATTTTCGCAGCGTTGACTGCGCTTGTTCCTCCAGGCGTGCGTGGCGCAGTGCTTCTCTTTGCGTTGGTGCGCTTTGGCCTCGGAGTCGGCGAGGCCGTCATGTACCCGGCTGCCAGTCAATTCGTCAAGCGCTGGTTTCCCGTAGGTGAGCGAGGCAAGGCAAATGGACTGATCTTCGCCGGAGTCGGCATGGGCGCAGGTCTTACACCTCCACTTGTCACTACGATTGTTTTGCGCCACGGATGGCGCGCCGCTTTCTGGTTCAGCGCTGCGGTCACCGCGGTGGCGAGCCTGGTGTGGTATTTTGCCGCCCGGGATACTCCTGCAGAGCACGCCATGGTCGGGGAGGCAGAAAGTACTCTCATCGACGGTCAGCGAGGTCAGCCCAATTCGTCTGTCTTGCAAGTTGACGCCTTGCAGGTCGCCAAACCCGTGGTTCCCTGGGCGAAGATATTCATGAGCAAAGAGGTCTTTGCCCTGACCTCAAGCTACTTCGCATATGGCTACGTTGCCTGGATTTTCTTTGCGTGGTTTTACATTTATATGGCGCAAGTGAGGGGCCTCAACCTTAAGGCGAGCGCAGCCTTCTCCATGTTGCCGTTCATCGCGATGACGATTGGCAGCCTCGGCGGAGGCGTTGTGAGCGATTGGATCGCGGCCCGCTTCGGCCTGCGCATAGGGCGCTGCCTGTTGCCCGCACTCGCCTTCGCAGTAACGGCAGTTCTCCTAGTGGTCGGGTCGCGAGTTCACGGCGCGGCTGCAGCCGGCCTGATTCTCGCCTGTGGCGCGGGTGTCCTGTAT
>JBEKEP010000115.1:0-14281 GCA_050013775.1 Occallatibacter sp.
GGCACGCGCTCGCCGGTATCGGAGCGCGTCAAAACCAGCCGGTCCAGATCGACGGGCTGCTGAAATTCGATGGGGTATGTGAGCAGGGTGCGTGGCCACCAATAAAACGGATGGTCGAGCGGATCATTCAGTATGAAACGTATACGTTTGGAACCGTCCCACACCGCGGGCGCAGTGCGCGATGCGCCGTTTTCGGCCGCCCACAATCGCGCCGCGCGGGAAGCGTTCGAGAGAGCGAGGAGGCTATAACAGAATTCTCTGCGATTCAATCGAGCGGCTCCGTGGTCCAATGCGCGTGCATGTTCCGTGCGCTCTGCTTTCTTCTTCGTTCGTGCAACGCCCGAAAAATGTCCGCCGCGACCTCGCGGCGGACATTCAAGTATCAAAGCAAACCAGAGGCTTGCAGGAAAGCTTACTGCTTCTGGTGCGGGTAATCGACGCGCAGCGCCAGAATCTCAAAGGGATGAACGGCCACGCTAATGTGATCGTTGTCGATGGTGAGCGCTTTTCCTTCGGGCTGCTCCATCAAGTCGGTCTCGATCGCGCCTGTAGCTCCATGCGGAACTTTCAACTCCACCGTTCCTTCTTTGCCCGCCCACTCATACATGTGGAAGATAAGCGCATCGGTATCCTCCGCCTTCTTCATGGCCGAAAGCACCACGTTGTCCGCGGAAACTGTCACGAAGGAGAACTCGGGCGGCATCGCGCCGGCGTGTGCGTCAACTTGGATTGCATAAGGCGCTTCGTTGAACTCGTATCCGTGGCGGACGGTCATGGCTTGCTTCCAGTCTCCGGCATGAGGATAGAGCGCATAACGGAAGTGCTGATGGCCGCGATCGGCGTCGGGATCGGGCGAGGTGGGCGAGCGCAGCAGAGTCAAGCGCAGCAGGTTGCCTACCGCATCATATCCGAACTTCGAATCGTTGATCAGGCTCAGGCCGTGCTGCCCGTCGCCCTCGTCGGCCCAGCGCAGGGCCGGAACTTCGAAGCGAGCCTTTTCCCAACTGTTGTTGCGCGTGGTCGGACGCTCGATGCTTCCGTAGGGAATTTCGTAGGTTGCGGTCGGCGCTGATGCGGCCAATGGAAACGCAACCTTGAGCAGCACGTGGGTTTCGTGCCAGTCAATGTCGTTCACGACCTCGGCCCGGTCGCTGCCCGCACTGAGAATGATCTCCTGAGCGAATTTGGATCCCTGCCAGTGACGCGTTACGCGAATGATGCCGCGCATCGGGCCCTTTTCGACCACTTCAACCGCGTCGATCTGGGTTAGAAGCGCCGGCGGCTGATCGAGCGTTCCGGGATCGATGTTCCAGGCATCGTATGCCTTCGGCAAGTCCTTGAAGGCCTGGAGTTGATTGCCGCAGGAGCCCGGCGCCAGAGCTTCGAAGCCTGCCTTTTTGTCGTAGAGACTGGTGATGCAGCCGGTTTTGGGGTCGACGACCACGCGCAGGTTCGCGTTTTCGAGCGTGGTTCCATCCACCTTGAGATCGCTCACGAAGGTGCGCTTGCCGGGAACTACGCGCAGAACTTCGTAGCCCATCGGCGGCAGATCGCGCACCTCGACGAGCAGATGGAAGGTGTGGGTCTGCGCGTCCGCGGAAAGAATCTGCGAGGGCAGAACCGCTCCGTGTGCATCGAGAACGGCGACGCTCGCAGCCGGCGCTGGCAATTGCGCATCCACTTCAACCTGGCCTGAACGCTGCCACGCAAGCGGATTGAAGACCAGCACCGGAACTCCACCGGGCGCGCTGGTATCGATGCGCTCCGCAAGCGTATGCAGCGCCTTTGCGGAGATTTCATTCGTCTCCCAGCGCACCTGGTCGAAGTCTTTTTGCGCGTCGCGGTAGATGACGGCAATGCCCGAGCCCGCGGCGAGATCATGGAAGCCGTTGAATGTGATCTTCTTCCAGGCGTCGGTCAGCTCATCGCCAGGATACGGATCGCCATCCAGCCAGGCCAGCGAAGCGTAATCCTCCGCATGCAGAGCCGACTCCGGCCCCTCGCGCAGGTTGCGCTTCATATTGGCCTGCGTGGTGTATACGCCGCGGTGATACTCCAGATAGAGCTCGTCGTCCCAGGTGGGAATGGAAACTTCGCCGGCCGGAGGCGCGGAAGGATATTGATAACCTCCGGCGATGGAGCTGTAGTTCCAAGTCTTCGAATCCGGCGCAATCTGTTTCTTGACGGTCTCGAGGTACGGCGCCGCCGTGCCGAATTCCATCTTCGGCGCAACCTTGTCCGGCTGCATCCAGCGCACGCCCTCGTCGAGAACGTCGCGCGTCGGTCCTCCGCCGTGATCGCCCACGCCATAGAGGTCCATCAGTTCGGTCAATCCCGGCGCCGTGGTGCGCGCTGCCACCAGATCCGAGGAGAGCCGCACCGGGCTCAGGTTGCTGTTGCCGTAGCCGTGGGGAAAATACGTGAGCACCTTGCTGCCGTCGGGCGACTGCCACCAGAAGAGCTTGAAGGGCAGTTGATTGATGTCGTTCCACGACATCTTCTGCGTGACGAAGAAATCGATGCCCGACTTCTTGTAAATCTGCGGCAGCTGCCAGTTGTAGCCGAATGAATCCGGATTCCAGCCAACGCGCACATCCACGCCGTAGTGCTGCTGGTACCAGCGTTTGCCGATGAGAATGGAGCGCGCCGTGGATTCGCCGTCGGGAATATTCAAATCAGGCTCGACCCACATGCCTCCCACGACCTCCCAGCGGCCTTCCTCGATGCGCTTCTTGATGTCGGCGTTCATTTCCGGATACTTGTCGGCGAGCCAGTCGTTGTATTGCGCCGCCGATTGCGTATAGGTGTAGCCGGGGTACTCGTGCATCAGTTGCAGCGCGGAAGAGAAGGTGCGCTTGACGACATCGACGGTTTCGCTCCGGGGCCACAGCCAAGCGGCATCGATGTGCGAGTCGCCGGAGAGATGCATGGTGACCTGTTGCAGCAAAGGCCGCAAGGCCTGTAAGGTGGCCTGCGACGCCTTCAGCGAATCGTCGAATTTCTGTTGATCGCCCGCGTCAAGGGCCGCGATGTCGACCTGCCCGATGGCTTTCTCGAGCGTAGCCAGGTCGGCTGGGGACTGCGTGGAAATGCTTGGAATGAGAATTGCTGCGGAAAGGAACTCCTCGTCGAGCTCCTGCGGACTGGGCCGGCCGGGCGCAAAATCAACGGCCAGAAGAGTGCTCTGGTAGCGTTTGTCGAGAGAAGTGCCGAGCAGTTTTACCGCAACCAGAGTGCGCTCGCCCGGCTTGGCACCATGCACCAATTCGAGTCGTTCCAGGCTCTCGCCCAGCGCTATGCGGGCGCCATTCACATACACAATTTCGGTCACAGCTTCGCGGCCCGTGGTCCGAGCCTGAAACTGGAACCAGACGTTCGCGCCGGTCAGGTCGTAGCCATGCAGATTTTTTGGAATCTCGATCCACTGGCGAAACCAGACCGCGTCGTCGGAGTACTCGCTGCCAGGCTTGGCAATGGGCCATGCGGAATCGTCGAGATTCAGGCTCTCGCCGTGCGGCAGGTCGCCCGGATGCACACGCCATTCTCCATCGGGAATGCGATTCAACTGTCCGAGACGAGTGATGACCTGCTGCGCCGGCGCCGTCAGAGATTTGGTGGCGGCGATTTGCTGGGCCGATTGTGCCCCCGCCAATCCAGAAAGCAAGAAACCAACTGCCGCAATTCCGCAATAAACCTTCTTCATCAAGATGCCGTTCCTTCCGATGGGAGTGCGCAACGCAGGTTTCACGATTCCCGGTTGCCTGCGACCGCATACCCACACGGGAAGTTTTCCGCGCACAGGGATGCGAGAGTTTATGTTTGAACTACTCGTGGTTTCTATCGTATTAGAACTGCGAACGTTTATGTTTTCGGGGGTGGTTAAGGCCATTTTTCGTGTGCCGAGGCTCTCCCCCGCAACCGACCGATTCCCCCTGGTCCCCATGAACCCGACCCCACAGATTCTCCTACTCCCCGACAATCATGAGAAAAACCTGCGGGTCAGGCGCGTGGCTTCCGGATTTTCTGAAAGCTAAGCCAGTCTGTTCGGCTGGTGCGGGGGTGACAAGTCAATTTACCGTAAGGAATACAGTAAGAGGTTATAAGATATTTAGAATCAATAGATTAGGTGGGAGAATTGCTTGTAATCTTCGCGCAAACTTCGCTTCTCCGGGTTGATTAAGGTATTCTCAGTTTCGCGATGAGTCCAGACCCCAAAGCTGCTTCCCGTCCCATCACTCCCGACGCGTGCTGGAAGGTGTTGGAAGGCGCGGCGGCGAGCGATCATTTGAAGCGGGCTACCCGCCTGAAAGAGTTCCTTTACTACGTAGGGAAGAGGTCCATCAAGGAAGGAAGCAGCGAAATCCATGAACAGGAGATCGGCCAGGCCGTTTTCGGTCGAAAGGACTCTTACGATACCAGCCAGGACAACATTGTCAGAGTCAGCGCAACGGAACTGCGGCGTCGCGTGGATGCGTACTTTGCCGCGGAAGGCAAAGACGAACCGCTGATCTTTGAGATTCCGCGCGGCAGTTACACGCCGATCTTCCATTGGCGCACGGAAGCTCAGGCCGCCGATTCCGCAAAGCCACTTGACGCAGAAGTTCCGGGCCTTCCCGCGGTCGTTGCGCCGTGGTGGCGAACGCAGTTGCCACTGCTGATTGTTTCCACGGTCGCGCTCGTGCTGGCGGTTGTTTGCGTCGTGCTCTGGCGCGAAAATCGATCGCTGCACAAGATGGTATACACCTGGGACGGCCAGCCGGCGCTTGCTGCATTCTGGCCGCGCTTTCTGGATTCGACGCAGGACACGGACATCGTTCTTGCGGACACGTCGTTTGCCATCGTCGAAGACATGATGAAGCAGTCGTACCCTCTGAGCGACTACTTAAACCGCAGCTACATCAACCAGATCCATTCGTTCACTTTGTGCACAACGGATAACAAGGTTGTCAGTTCCGTCCCATTCGAATCGATTGCGGCAAGGAATAACGGGAGTTTTGGCGATTTCCAGGTGGCGCAGCGGATTGAAGCGCTCCACCATGGTTCGACCAGCGTCCATGTTTCATACGCGCGCGAGTTTACCGCTGACTCGGTAAAGCGTGACAACGTGATCCTCATCGGCAGCCGGAAATCGAACCCCTGGGTGGATCTTTTTACCGAGCAGATGAATTTTCTGGTGAAGTACGATGCGAAACTGGATCAATCGTTCGTCCAGAATCTTCATCCCCGCGCCGGCGAGCAGGCAATGTACCTGCAACCTTCGGATCCTTATGCATCACTGGGCTACAGCGTGATCGCATATCTTCCCAACCCGAGTCGCACCGGGAGTGCGTTGATTATCGAAGGCACCAACGCCGAAGCCACCAATGCAGCAGGCGAGTTTGTGACATCGGAAGCAGCGATGAGCAATTTCTTCAAGAAATTTCCCGGAACCGGGGTTCCTTTTTTTGAAATCCTGCTCAAGACCTCGCGCATGAGCGGAACACCTTTACAGGCGGAAGTTGTGGCTTATCGCACGTATTAAGGGCAGCTTATTTGCGATCGATCGCTTGCATTCAACCACATGATCAAAACGAATCGCCCTTGCCCCGTGAAGGACGTGCCGGCATTGCGGGATTGATTCGCGCGGCAGCTACGCGCTCGCAGCCGCAGCACGCCGCAAACAAAAATGCTGGCCCCGGAGTTTGACCGGGGCCAGCGATTCAGGAGAAAAAGGGTTGCGGCTTTACCAGAGGAACTTTGCGGAAAGCTGGATGCTACGCGAATTGCCCTTTGATGTGATTTCGCCAAACGTACCGCTGCAGCAGCTGGTATTCGGTTCGCCGGGCAGTGGATGGTTCAGGGCGTCGAATGCATCCGTGCGCCACTGGAACTTCAGGTTCTCCCAGAGCTGGAACTCCTTGAAGGCAGCCAGATCAAGATTCGAGTTGCGCGGTCCGTTCAAATCGTTTCGTTGTTCATTGCCGAACACGTTGGTCGTCGGCACCGAGTAGCAGGAGGTGTTGAAGTATGGCGCCAATGCATTGGCTGCATGTGGAACAAAATTGGATGTGTCGTTGCCATTGCAGGTTTGCGTGGCGCGATTCTGGATGCCGCCGCCGGTGTTGGAGTTGTCGCTGGCGGTCGTGTTGAACGGCATGCCGGCTCTGATTCCCAGCAGACCGCTGAATCTCCAGCCACCCAGCTCGTTCTCCCACCACTTGCCGCCGTTGAGAAGCATCTTGCCCTTGCCGATCGGAAGTTCGTAGATGCCCGACAATTTGATGACGTACTTTTGCATGAAGTCCGAGCGTCCGTAGTCGATCTGCGGGTTGTTGCCCATTTCGCCGGTGGCCTTGTGATCAGAGTCCTGGAAGTCCATGGACTTGCCCCAGACATAGTTGGCGTTGAACTCCAGACCGTTGGTGAAGCTCTTCTTCATCTGGACTTCGAGCCCGTCATAGTGGGATGAACCCCACTTGTGATACTGCTCGATGTTGCCCTGGACAGACTGGTAGGGCCTGCGGGGGTTGATGCTGGCGTTGGTGTTCGTGCCGGTGGAGCTCAAAGCAGCCAGATTGATATTGCTGTAGTTGAAGATGTGGTGGTTTGAGCTTCCGATGTAGTCGACCGTCAGCAAGTAGTCCTTACCGAAGGTGCGCTGCACGGCCAGATTCCATTGCTCGCTGTAGCTGGTCGGCATGCTTTGGGTAAAGCTAGAGCTGCCGGGCACAAAGACGCCGGTAGGCGCAGGCATCTGGGCCCAAACTGCTTCCGCATCCGCCAGGTTGAAGATCTCCGCCTGCCCCTTTGTCGAGCCGGGAATGAGGGGATTCGCCGCAGTCCCGGTCCAGACGACGGGGCTGGTCGCGGTCTGGTTGGAGTTCAGCCCGGTAACATAGTACGGATTGTTCATCATGTTGGTCAGGTCATAGTAGCTGAACTGGTAGTAGTAGAGGCCGCCTCCGGCGTGGATAGCAGTCTTGTCATTCAGCGCGTAGGCGATTCCTGCTCTGGGGCTGAAGTTGAGCCGGTTTGGGTTGTAGGTTCCGACAGAGAACTGCCCGCTGACAGGGTTGAGGATGCCGGCGTGACCATTGGCCTCGGTGACGGGCGAGTAGTAGTCGTAGCGCATGCCCAGGTTGATGGTGAGCCTGGGCGCGACACGCCAGTCGTCCTGGATGTAGGGCATGACATTGTGCTGATGGAAGTGCCCAATCTGGGCGCCAGCGGTGGCACTGGTGCCGGAATAGTCTCCCAAAAGGTAATCTGCCAGCACGTTGGCGTCCGGCATGAAGCCGTACTTGGTGCCGTTGACGGTCTCGCTGGGGGTTCCCGTCAAGAGGAAGGTTGAGGGGTTTTGCCAGGCAGCGGCGCTGGTATTGGTAGTGCCACTTGGGCAGGTGCTGTTGCAACCGTTGTAGGTGTATTGGCCGTTTACGCTCAGGCCGCCGTTGGGGCTTCCGTTATACCAGTAGGCGTTGTACTGGATGTCGTCAAATTCTGCGCCAAGAAAAATGGAGTGCTTGCCGCGCAGGAGATTGACCTCATCAATGTACTCGAACATGTTCTGATGTTCGCCGAGCGGAGAGCCGCTGATGCCCGAATACTTGCCGCCCAGGCCGAAGCCCGGCAAACCCCAGACCGTAGACGCTGGATTCAGGCCGGAAAGACCAAACACCTGGTGGAAGTAATCGGTGCCGTTGTCGATCATGTCGAACTGCTGTCCGTTCACCGAACGGGCATAGCCAACACGGGCTGTATTCACAAGCGTGGGGCTGAATACGTGGCTCTCTTCAAAGTAGATGTCGGTTCCATAGAGCTGGTTATGTTCCTGGGTGTCCAGAAGGGGGCCGGTGCCGCCACTTTCTCCTGGCGCAGTGTTGGCGGCATTGTCCCAATCCTCCGGACGAATGATGTCTGGGTTATTGGTGTCGTATGCGCCGAACATATGATCCTTCTCGCTCAGGTTGTAATCGGCGCGTCCTTCCCAGTTGTCGTGCGTGAATTTGGTCCGGCTGTTTTTGCTGCCGTAGTTGTCGCCGACTGTTGTGTTCAGGCCGTTGGGCAAAGGGATCGCCAGGTTAAGGTATGTGGTGGCCAGTTTGCTGATCGAGGCGGGGTTAATCGTATTTGGATGACCGTTGTAGGCAAACTGCGTGAGAACATTTGGACCAGAACAGCCCCCCGCTGGACAGTTCGTGGCGTAGGAGGTGGGGTCGTAGATGGTGGTTGGGGGCTCGGTGGATACTGCGCCGGCAGTCATATCCGCGCTAAAGTCGCCATTCCGTTCTGCCTGCGTGGGCACGTAGGCCTGCAAGAAGGCCGCCGCAATTTGCCGATACCCTTCATAAGAAACAAAGAAGAATAACTTGTTCTTGGTAAACGGAACTTTCCAGCCCGCGTCCGCGCCGTACAAGTTGTACCGAAGTTCGCCCAGAGGGCCTGCCGCCCAGCCGCGGGCGTTCATCTGGTTATTTTGGAAATAGTCATATGCTCTGCCATGGAAGGTCTCGGTACCGCTCTTGGTGATCGCATTCAGCGTATTGGCTCCGTCGTAGCGGGCGTTCGCGCTGTTGCGAATAATCTCCACCTGTTGTGTTGTTTCGATGGGCGTGTTCACAGTGGCCGTCTGATCGAAGTAGCTCATATCGATCACGCCGTCGAGCAGGTAGCTGGTCGACCAGAAGCCCTGACCCGCGATGAACAACTGGTTGCTTTGCTGGTTGTACTGGCTGACGTTGGAGTTGATATTGCTGTAGCCCAACGTCGATCCCGGCTCTACGCCGGCCTGCGTTGTCTGCGCGTAGAACGTGCCGTTGCGATAGCTCGACTGCGATGGCGTATTTTCCATGGTCGCTGCGTCGATGGTGGTGTCCAGTTCGTGGTCTTCCGTCTCCAGGCCGGTCGACTCATTGGCCACGACCACGACCTTTTCGCTGGCTGATCCGACTTTCAAGCTGAAGTTGATATTCAAGACCTGACCTACCGAGAGCGTAATGGCAGAGGTGTCTCCCTCAAAGCCCTTCGCAGCCGCGTCCACTGTGTAAGGTCCCGGTGGCAACGCTGGAATGGAGAAGATTCCGGAGCCGTTGGTAACGGTCTTGCGGGTTTCGCCTGTGGCCGTATTTTGGACGGAGATAGATGCGCCGGGAACCACGGCTCCGCCGGCATCGGACACAACGCCGGTCAAGGTGCCCGACGAGGTTTGCGCATGGAGCGGCGTCTGGATAAACAGGAGCGCCGCCGCAATCGCCAGGAACGCACCGACGCGGAAGATTCTTGCGCTCAGCCGTGCGAAACCAGGCAAAATCTGCGCTGATTTTGGATTTAGTTGCATCATGGATTGCCTCCAATGTTTGGTTACTGGTTATGAATCGTGATCTGCGGCTGGTTTAGCCGCAACTTCCGTCTTGACCTTCCGGAATCTCTTTACCGACCTCGGTTCCGGTTCTTGAAGCTCAGCCAGTTAATAAAAGTCTGCTGGGCCGTGCATTTCTGCTCAGAATTGCTCACTTTACCGGGCAACTGCTTTGGGCTCCGGATTTTCGGCTCCCGCGGCCGATACCGCAATTTGTTCATATTGCTGGGTCAGGACTGCAAAAAGGGTTTGACCCCCGCCGTGATTGGCCGATAAGCCAACTCCGGGAAAGCTCATGGTTGCGGATACGCGAACGATCAAAAGCGGATACCCCGCACAGCAGTTGCAATTTCCACCACGCAATCGCTTCCATATCATCCAGAACGCAGTCCTTCGATGACCGGGAGAACTGGAGCATTACGTGGAATCGGGATAAGCCTAGGGAGCCGGGAATTGACCTGACAACGTGAATTTACGGTAAGGAATACAGTAAGCGGCCTTGAGGCTAAGCTCGGGCAGCGGAAGAAGTCCTGCAACGCCTTGATATTAGTATAGTTGGAATTTCGCCGAGAGCCTAGCGGGTGAGCTTTCCGGAGTTCGGTAGTGTCATCGGAAACTGCTCGGCAGCTTCAGAATTGGGCACATTTTTCGCCTGACTTCAGGGCCACGTCCCGTGGCGCGGCACGAAAGTGAATTGTAGCGCCTGCCAAATGCCCATGGCTCCCGGATCGTTCGTCGAACCGCAAGGCGATTGTCCCTTTCATTTCCTGATCCAACTTTCGCGCTGGATGGACTCGCCGGCCGCGCTAACTCAACGCGCATTCTTGGCCGGCCGGCAGGACCGTCCATATCGCCGTCTGCGATTCATACCGCGAGGATGTCTCCACTTGTGGAGGCTTGCAGAGCGGACAGGTAGTATTACGGAGACCGGGTGACAATGCACGAGAAGTAAGAATGCGAAGGGAAAGAGCGACAGTGAAGGACTATTGGAACGGACGGCAATTCTTGAACGGGACAGTGGCTTCGGCAGAGACTCTCGCACCAAAGCGCCACGCAAGCAAACTGCAGGGCACCCAGAACTCGAAGTTCAGATCTTCCGCTCGAATCTTTATCGCGGCATTTGCAGCCTTTGTCATCATCTATGGTTCAATGCCTGCCGCCGCAACTCCGGCTGCCAACGATCCCAAGCCCCATCTTTACCTTTCCAATGACGATGTGACGCGGTTGCGGCACCAGTCCGGGAATCCCGCATTGGCTGCCGCCTACACTGACCTGGAGACGAAGACAAAAGCGAGCGTGGACGCCTGGCTCAAGAAGTATCCTGCCACCCCGGCTCCGCGTTCCACCGGGGAACTCATTGCCATCGGCAAACGCGACAGTCCTTCGCCTGACATCAGGGCCGTTGCCGCAGCTTACGCGCTTCATCCCACGCCGGAGCTGGGATGGGTGCTGCGCGAGAAGCTGATGGCCGCCATCGGTGTGCGCCAGATCAACAACTATTGGTTCAACGACGGAATTCACGAGGGCGAAGCCTCGATGCAATTCCTCGAGGCCTACGACCTTGCCTCAGGGGCCGGCCTGATGACCGCGGAAGACAAGCAGGCCGTCAAGGAGGAGTTGCGGCGCTGTGCGCATTTTTTGCAAGGTTGGATGCTCGACAGCTGGTGGCCCGATGAGAGGTTTTCCCAGGGATACACCTGGTACTACCGCAGCGTGTACTGTCTCAACTTCCATATCTTCGCCACGTCGATGATGGGAACCATCGCGATGCTTTATCCCGATCTTCCCGAGTCTGCGGAGTGGTTGCGAGCGGCGCAATCTGAGCTTCCCAAGCTGCTATTCACGGAGTTCGGGCTTGATGGCGGCTATGGGGAGGGCTCGCTTCACTATTGGAGCCTGTCGACTCACGCATTGCTGCAATTTATGGTGGCCAGCCGCAACCTCGGCGTGCGCGACTACTTCAGTGACCCAGCGATGACCGATGCGATGCGCCGCACGCTGGAGTGGAGGATGAACCTAACTGAGCCGGATGGTCGCCTGTTTGCCGTCGGCGACTCCGATCGCGATACCGTGGGCGCTGAGCTCCTGATCGAGGGCGGAAAGCTTCTGAACGAGCCAACCTTTGTCTGGGCAGGCCGGACCATCATCGAGCGCGGGCGCCCGGGACTGGTCCCCGACGATCCTTACGAACTCGTTCACTACGACTGGTCGGCCGCGGCAACCGCTCCGACCGCTTTGTCGGCCAACCATGACTTCTCCGGTTACGGGATCTTCCGCTCCGGCTGGGGCGCGCAGGATAACTACGTCCTTCTGAAATACGGCACCACATTTATCGGGCGGCGCGAGGATGAATCCCGGCTCGTCATCTCCGGGCATGCTCATGCTGACGCCCTGGAACTGGAGCTTTGTTACGAGGGAATCCCGATCATCGTGGACCGGGGCCGTGTGGGACGTTATCAGGACTGGAACACTTATGGCGGCTACTCCAAGGCGACCGTTGCGCATAACACGGTGGGCATCGGCAACCCATGGGGCTACGATCGGCTTGACGGGCTTTATGCCGAACATGTGAAACAGCACGGCAAGGAGTTTCTCTACGAGACCTCGCAAAATGATATTGGCCGCGCCGATACGGAACTGAGGGCCTTTGGGGATGTCGGACAAATCGGCATCATTTCCGCAAAGCTCAAAACATATGACTCTGTGACGCAGCAGCGCAGCGTGGTCTGGTTCCGTGACCTCGGCGTAGCCGTAGTCAACGACCAAATGGAGAGCGACCATGAGCAGCCGTATGAGTGGTACCTGAATCCCACGGGCAATTTGTTGGCCCATGGCGAGGTGCTCACGTTCGGCGATGATGTGGTCAGGCTCGACGTGGTTCCTATTCTGCCCGGCGACGAGACGGTCCAGACTGTACCCAAAGGAGACTCGAGGCTGCCTCCGTATTACTTCGGGCTGCGGCCCACGCCAGTGGCCGGAGGATGGTCGCCCGGCAATCGATGGGACAATTTCACCTTGCTCGTGCTCAAAAAAAATGCCCAGTCAACGGATTTTCTGAACATTCTTGTCCCGTATGAAAAAGTCTCCCCTTTTGCGGTATCGCCGATGGGCGCCAAAGGAGCAAGGCTCACTGGCAAAGACACGACTCTGCTGGTCACTTCCGATGGGAATGATGATGCCTCACTCGCCACAGATGGAAGTTTTGCCGTGGTGCGCCTGGATCAAGGATTACTCTCGAGCTACGCGCTCCATCACGGCTTCAACCTCGAGCTCGGCAACGAAGAACTGATCAAGATTAAGCTGCTCAACAAGCCCTGGGCGCCGTTTTTCGACAGCGCGGTGACGGGCGCCGTGAGCCTGGCCGACCATCGCGCCAGCTTCAGCTTCCCGCTCAGTCCCATGGACAAGGGACTCGTCATGTTCAGTCCGAAGGTCAAGGAAGGCGAGGAGCAGCCTCTGCCTCTCCAGGTCGCAGTCAGCTTTCGGGTAAATGAGAAGCCCAAACGCATTGTCGCCCTGCGATCCGCAACGGAGACGCCAAAACTCGATGATCCGGAATTCGATCGCTTGACCGTTCCCTGGACGAACGATCCTCATCAAGGGCATTACCTGCGCGAGACGCTCGATTTCACATGGGACGCGGAAAAGAAACTTGTGACCGTGGTTCTCGATGTCGGAATCCGTCAACTCGTCTGGGAATAGAACGCATGCGGGGAAAACGTAGCGCTGCATTTTCCCGACGCCGCTTTGCGCTCCTGCGGAAAGAAAGCCATCTTCGCATTTCGGGAGAATGACGGGCGATACAAGCCGCGCTGCACCGGGTCGCAAAAAGACCAACGCAGCCAATGTTCGCTCACTTGCGCATCTGCAAAATGGAGAGTCAAATCATAGGACATGAAGTTCTCAGGCATCCTCTTCTTTGCTGCCGTAATTCCACTTCAGGCGTTGAGTCAGCATGTCGCCGACCCGCACGCTTCGGTAGTTTCTGTTGCCTCGCGCCAGACAAATCTCAAGGCAACGAACGACCCACTTCTACGTGAGGCAATCGCTGGCCTTTCCTCTTGTGTCGCAACTCCGCTCATTCCGGCTCCCACTGGACGGATCAACATTCCGCGCCACTATCTCAATGGTTCAAGCGGTCCCACGAACCCCGCCGAGGCCGCCGCCACCCGCGTCTACTCACTTTTCGAAGAGCGGATTACGGCCGGCATGAACCAGTATGTCGCGACCGGCAGCCATGCGGAATCTGCTTGTGCTCTTGCGCAACTCGATGCATGGGCGCAAGGGCACGCCCTGCTCGATTACGACCGCGTCGAATCGCCACAGGCGTGGTATCAGGTAGAGTGGACACTCAGCGCCGCCGGCATCACCGACTCTGTTCTGGTGAATGACACCACTCTCGATCAGGCTCAGCAGCAGCGGGTCACCGCCTGGCTCGACAAGGCAGCTCACAAAGACATTTCGTTTGAGAGGCCCGGCGACACCGGCAACAATCATCATGACTGGCGCGCGCTTGCCGCAACCGCCATCGGCATCACTGCCGGCGACGACGAATTGCTCCGCTTCGGCATCGAAACGTACAAGGAATCCATTGGTACAATCGACGCCCAGGGTGCGTTCCCGAGGGAGATGATACGCCACGAGAACGCCACGCACTATCAGGGGTTCGCATTGCAGCCACTTGTCCTGATCGCGGAGTTTGCCGAACGCCAGGGCGTCGACTTGTACAACTACAAAGCCAACGGCCATTCGCTCCGTGATGCGATTATCTTTTTTGGCCGTGCCGTCGACGACCCACGCCTTATCCTGCCCTACACACCCGATCATCAAGTGGGCCACTTCAGCCCGGGCGATTTTGCGGAGTTCGCCTTCTACACCGCGCGATTTGGTGGCCACGGCATGCCCTCCGCAATCCTCAACGCGCTCCATCATCTCGCCCCAAAT
>JBEKEP010000116.1:0-14181 GCA_050013775.1 Occallatibacter sp.
CGGCGGCGCATCCCCAAATGGGCGCTCCACTCCAGCGACTCGGCCGCCAACGAACAGTATTACTTGCGCTCCATCGGCCGCGCGCTTGAGGTTCTCGACTGCTTCGACGGCAAGGCGCCGCTGGCGCTTAAGGAAATCGGCATCTCGACTGGCCTTCCCGAGTCCACGTTGTTTCGAGTTCTATTGACGCTCGAAAAGCACGGCTATCTGAAGCAGGCCGTGGACGGAACCTACCAGCTGGCTCCCAAACTCCGCTTCGGCTGGCTTATTGGGCAGGCCAACTTACTGCGCGACAGAGTGCGGCCCGAGTTGGAGCGGCTCACGCGGCGTTTCAATGAAACCGTCAGCATGGCCTACCTTTACGACGATCGCATCCACGTCATCGATTCCATCGAAACCTTTCACGAGATCCGCATCTCGAACCGCATCGGTCGCGTGCTGCCGCCCCATTGCAGCGCTCTGGGCAAGGCCATCGCCGCGTTTCAAGACCGCGCCCTTGCCGAGCAGATCGTTGAAGTCTACGGCCTGTCGCGCCGCACCGAGTTCACCATCACGGATCGTGCGCGACTGTTCGACGAATTCGCCCAGATCCGCTCGACCGGTGTCGCCTGCGATCGTCAGGAATCGATCCTCGGCGGTATTTGCTTTAGCGCCGCCCTCCGCCCTGCCGAGGGTCCAGTGGTTGCAGCCATCAGCCTCTCCACTCCCGTTGTCCGCATGACTCCTGAGCGTGAAGAAGAGACCCGCAAGGCCGTACTTGAGGCTGCCGTGCGCGCCTCGGCGCTTTGAATCGCTGCGCGATGAGCGACTGAAACTTAGCGGACGTAATTCCCAGCGCTTCTTTGCACCCCGCCGTCTTTTCTCCCTTTCGCCCTCACAATCCGCGGTGACCCTCCCCGCCCGAATGCTCCTTTTCCCAAGCCATCGCAGCCCTCGCAGTGCGCCCATTCGCGATCTCTCAGGGCCACGTCCGACAGCGAGATAACGGGCATTCATGCGGGCGGCAATTGAGGCTGCGCGTTGGAAAATCTGGTTCCGATTCGCGGAATTTCCCAAGCCACCTTGAAGGGCAAACCGGATAAATTCCACGTATTCTGGCCAATTAACGGATTGGCCAGGCTTAATTTTCAAAAGGCGGTGTTAGTTCTACGATTCTTCTTGACACTCGTAACTCGTCCTCATTACCTTGACCGATGTTCAAGTAGTAACCGTTAACTGCCAGCGTTGCCAAACGAAGAGGTCCTGGCGAAGCCTGTTCTCATGATCGATCTCTGTGCCGCTTCATCGGCCGCGTTCCCTCGTGCCGGAAAATGCGCGACACATCATTGATCGTTGAGAATTCAAGCTCGTCAGCCCTTCAAGAAACCGCAAGAGTGAATAGGAGGCATTTAGTGAAGCGCTTTGTATTGTTTCTTCTCGTCCTGGTCGGATCGTATGCCTACGCGCAGGAGTTCCGTGGGGCATTGACCGGACAGGTCACGGACCCTACCGGCGCAGCAATCGCGAACGCTCCGGTTGCCGTAACCAGCACCGCCACGGGCGCGATCTCGCACACTGTAACCGGAGCGCAGGGTTTCTACAATGTGACTTTTCTTGCCCCAGGCGAGTATGAGATCTCTGTGGAGGCTTCCGGCTTCAAGAAATACGTGCAGACCGGCATCAATGTGCTCACCGCGCAGACGATGACGGTGAACGTGAAAATGGAGTTGGGGAGTCAATCCACCTCCGTTACGGTTCACGCAGACGCGGCATTGATTGACACGGGAGACGCCTCAACAGGCCAGGTGCTGACCGCCGATGAGGTCGAAGATCTGCCCAGCAACGGGCGCACGCCGCTGGGCTTCGCGCGCGACGCCTACGGGGCGATCCCCAAGATGAAGCACTCCACGGCATCGGCGACGCCGTTCCAGGGCTCGACTGCCGATGACTTCTCGTTGGGCGGCGGACTCTCCTCATCGAACGAATTGCTGCTGAACGGCGTACCCAACATGCAGGACAGCGGACGCACCGCCCTCTACAGCCCGCAGATGGACTCCGTGAGCTCGGTGCGCGTGGATGAATTCAATGCCAACGCTTCCGTAGGCGATACCTCGGGCGGCACCATCGACATCACCACCAAGGCGGGCACCAACCAGTATCACGGCGCTGCCTCAGAGTTTTACCAGGGAACAAGAGTGGGTAGCGCCAAGCCGTTTCTCACGATCCCTGGCGCATCCGTGGTCAGTTCGCACTACAACCAGTTTGGCGGCGCCATCGGCGGTCCTGTGCGCATTCCAAAACTCTTCGACGGCAGAAACAAACTTTTCTTCGAATACGCATATGAGGGATACATCGGCGCAACGCCGCCCAGTCCGACGGTAAGTGAAGTGCCAACCTGCGCCGAGCGCGGACAGAATGCTCCCGCAAGCGGCAGCCTGTTCTGTACGGACAATCCGTCCGGTACGCCGGACTATCCCGATTTTTCGGCGCTGCTCGCGGCCAATTCTGCCTATCAACTTTACGATCCATTTTCATCCACGGGAACCGGCGCCACGTTTGCGCGCGCCAAGATTCCCAACAATCAGTTTGCCAACGCCGTGAATGCAGCAGGTGGAACCGGTATCGCGCTCGACCCGATCGCCCGCAATTTGCTGCAATACGTCCCCGCGCCGAACACTGCCGCTACGGCTACATCAACTGGCGAGAACAACTACACCACCTATTCGCCCAACCCTACCAACTACAAGTCGCACTCCTTGCGGTTGGACTACCACATCAGCAATTCGAACAGCATTTTCGGGGAGGCGCACCGCGGTAAATATCTGACCTCGGGCAGCGACTACTTCCACGATCTGGCTACTGGAACCGTCACTGACCAGATTTATTCGGGGGGCTTGGTCGACGATGTCCAGACCTTCAGCCCGACTCTGACCCTGGATAGCCGCCTGGGTTTGAGCCGTTACCAAAACGTGAACGCAGTGAAGAGCAGCGGCATCAGCCCGACGACCTTTGGACTCCCGTCCTACGTTGCCTCCAATTCCACAGCTTTTGCCATGCCGAGGATCAATTTCACCGACAGTGTTTCGCCGGTATCGATCGGCGTGGTGCCCGGATCACTGGAATTTCAGGATACGATCCAGCTTTTCGAAATGTTCACCAAGGTCCGCGGCCGTCACACGTATAAGGCTGGCGTCGACATCCGCTCTCAGAAACAGTCGAACCTGAGCCCTGGCAACGCAAACGGAGCTTTCAGCTTTACCAGCAACACAGGAACGAACAATCCCATCGCGGTAAATGACAACTCGAATGCCAACACGGCGCTATTCGGTGGAGCGTATGCCCTGTTTGATATGGGCATCACAGGCGGCACGGAAAACATCGCACCAGCCTATCAATTTAACAACTGGTACCAGGCGTATTTCATCCAGGACGACTGGAAGGCTGCTCCCAACCTGACATTCAGCGTGGGATTGCGCATGGAGCATGAAACGCCTGTGGTGGAGAGCGGCAACCGCATGGTGGTCGGCTGGAATCCCACAGCAAGCAATGCGATGACGTCGGCTGCGGTCGCGGCCTACGGTCCAGCGTTGACTGCCGACGCGGGCAGCCCGAGCCTTCCCTACCTGCCGACTTCCATTAATCCGACGGGAGGCGCGATTTATGCAACTTCTTCCAACCGATCCGCATATAAAACCGCACCCATTTACCTAAGTCCGCGCATTGGAGTCTCGTGGGCGCCGGATGCGCTGCACCAGAAAACCGTATTCAGGCTCGGAATCGGCGTTTACAACAATCCGTTCAGCGATTACACCGGCTCGGGCAATGCGGGACAGTCTTACGGATTCTCTGCAACCAGTACAGTGGTCCAGAACGGCGTTGTGACAACCAATGTGCAGACGCCATGGACGCTGATCGACGATCCATTTCCAACCTGCACCTCCTGCGCCATCCCTGCCAGCCCCATCGTTCCGATTTCGGGTAGCGCCTACGGCATGAACCAGAATCTCGATCAGGCGATGGCCTTCGATTCTCCGGTGAAGGTTCCTTATGCAGAGCGCGTCAGCGTCGACGTCGAACATCAATTCGGAAGCAACTGGATGATCGAAGTCGGCTACATCATGACGCACGGTGTGCATCTTGCGTACAACAATCAGATCAGTAACACTCCAGTGCTGCCCTACTACACAAGGGCCCTATACAACAATACGACGCTGGTCAGTGCGCTCAGTTCGACAGGCACCGGCTTTGGCATTGCCAATCCATTCAAGGGATTGGGGGCTCCTTACACCAACAGCCAGGGCATGCAGACGGCTTCGAGAATCTCGGCGGCGCAGGCGACAAGCCCTTGGCCGGAGTACACGAGCGTTACCGAGGATCTGATCCCTGGCGCGAGCACGGAGTTCGACGCATTGAATACTAGACTGCAGAAGCGCATGTCGTACGGTCTCGACATGAACATCACGTTCACCTACTCCAAGCTCCTCCAGACGGCGCAAAACAACGCCGGCGGCCCGCTGAACTATCAGGAGAACTCCAGCGACTTCCCGTTGAAGCTCAATGCGCAGGTAATCTACGATCTGCCCTTCGGCAAGGGCCGGCAATGGATGAACCAGTCTCGCATTCTCGACGAAGGGCTCGGCGGCTGGGAGATCTCGACGATCTATGGGTACCTTTCCGGCGCGGTGTTGTCGTGGGGGACGAACTCCGTTTACCAGGGCAACGGGAGCTGGAAGGATTTCGCGAATAATCCCCATTTCTACAGCACCTCGACCAGCGGGCCGCGGAGCTTCAACATTGCATCCATCTACAATGTCAACACGAACGCGAGTGCAATTGGTACAACTCCCGCTTACTCGGCCGGTGCCCCCGGGGCGTATAACTACCGCACGTTCCCGCAGAACCTATTGCGCCAGGACCACGAAAACAACTGGGACTTTTCCATGTTCAAAGGCTTTCGTATCGCCGATTGGGCCCTGCTGCAATTCCGTGTCGATGCCTTCAACGCCTTCAACCGTCCGCAATTTGCGGCCGCCAACACGTCGCCGGGTTCGACATCATTCGGCCTCGTAACCAGCGTGCAAAATACTGCGCGCCAGTTGCAGGGCGGATTGCACCTGGTCTTCTAACCCGAACGCAAGCCAAACTGGAGCGGGGGATGCGCGACGCATCCCCCGCTTTTTGCGCCTTATGCTTCCGGTTATTCGTACCGGTACAGCGTGACCTTCTCCGTGCGCACCTGCCGCGGATCGAAACGCCAGTAGGCTCCCTGGTCGTCCTCATCGCCATTTAGCCGGCGTCCCACAATCCACTTGCCGTCCTCGAACCGTCCTTCCTCCACCGCGCCGATTCCCAACTGCGGACCGGTCCCGGAGCTGGATGAGAACGTCACGCGAAATCCCTTACCCACGCCGAGAAAGGCGTCTTTCCCGTCGGCCATGATCAGCCCGTAGCCGCTCTCTGCCTGGCCGCCGAAAATGCTGTCGAGGCTCACGTGCACCGTGTAGCCGTTCATGGTGAAGTCGACAGAAGATCGCTCGCGGTCGAGCAGGAATCCGTGCACATCGCCGGCGCTCTGGTGATCCACGAGTAGCGGCGTCATAGCCGCAATCGCCTTGTAGCTCTCGCCGAGCGGATCCGCATCGCCGGCCTCCGACTCAATGCCGAACGGAGAAAATCCAATCCCCGCCTCCTCGCCCAGCGCATAAAACACGTTCGCCGCGCCTGCCGCGCCGCCGCGCGTCTCCGGCATGTAGAGCGGATTATCGCCTCGATGGTAGCGACGGCACCACTCCTCAAAGTTCGGCAAGTATAAGTCGGGAGAATAGAAATCGATCGCCGTCCCTTCGGCTCTCCAAACATCGACCACGCGCGGTTGCGAACCTCCGCTCGGATACTCCCCTGGCGGAGTGTTGTCTGACGGTAGCCAGGTGTTGACGTACATGGGAATGTCGTACTCGGCCTTACCATGCGCCGCGACGGACTGCATAAACCGCGCATACTGCCACGCCATGAAAACCTCATCTGCGCGCTCGCCTTCGCCAAACACCTCGGTCCACGTGCCCGCGCTCTTTTGGCCGTTCGCATTCCACAGCTCCCGCAGGTCCGGGTACAACTCTTCGCGATGCGCCGCCAGGTACGCGGTCAGTTGCGGGGGAACCGTGCCGGCAAATGCCTGGTTTGCTGCTTCCGAGTGGTCGCGCGTGTCGCCCAGCACGCCCACCTCGTTTTCCACCTGCATCATCAGCACCGTATGTTCGGTCCCGTCCACTTCCTTGATGTGATGCATCAGCGCCGCGAATGCGCGTGCATCCGCTTCCTCGCTAGCCGCGCAAAGCGGGCTCAGAATCTCTACCTCGCTGCCGTGCTCTACCACGCGCGCGAATCGCCGTGTATCCTGCTTCACCCAGATTGGCACGTAGCTCGACTTTCCGTTCTTCCACGACGCCAGCCACAGAAACACGATGCGCTCGTGCGCCTGCCGCGCCTGGTCGAGGAGTCCGTCGACAAGAGTGAAATCGAATGTGCCTTCTTTGGGCTCGATCAGCTCCCAGCTCAGCGGCGTCACCACGGTATTCAGTCCCGTCGCCGCCAGCTTCGACCAAATTGGCTTCATGTAATCGAGATTGGAAGACGACGAGTTGTGCAACTCGCCGGAAAGCATCAGGAACGGCTTGCCGTCAACGATCAGTTGCGTGGCCGCACCGCGTTTTTCCAGACGCGGCCTGTCATTCTGCTGCGCGGCCAAACCTGCGGTTCCCACGCCCAAACACAAAAGCAATCCCAGTAAATTACGGTTTGTCATAACGGCAGGAGTGTAGCACGCGCCGCCATGCGCATCGTCGGCAATCCGCCGAACCGCGAACTGGGGCATTGACGCGAAGGCCTAATCGTCCTGCCCTTTCCGCCGCACACCGCCTCCAGCGTTCGCTGGTCCTACCAGGTGCAGTCCCTAGTCCCTTGGTCCCTGTTCTCAGAACCGGTACACCACGCCGATCGTCCCGCGTGCGTTCCAGGCACGGTGCGTCGAGCCGGCCTGTCCCGAAGTATTATTGTCGGGCAGTGGGAACGATGCGCCGACGCGGTCGCCGGTAAGTTGCACGGCCCAATTGGGCAACAGGCTATAGGTCAATCCCCCGCCAAAGCCTCCCGCAAAGGAAATATTGGGCGACATGCTTTCGCCGCCGGTATGTTCCGCGCCCAGTTCCGCGAAGATCACTCCGCTCAGGTTCCCATACAGGTTGGCGTGGACTCCCGGCCCCAGCATGACGGTATACATCGATGGGTCGCCGGGAGTTGATAGGTTGGCGTGGCCGGTTCCCAACTTGTAGTAGTCCACCGATCCGATGAGTTGAAAATACTTTCCCCAATCGCGGGCCAGTGACACCTTTCCGCCCAGCAATCCGCTATACGAAACCGGCACCTGCCTAAGACGGCTATAGGCGGCGCCCACGTATGCCTCGTACTTGTAGGGTGAGGCCGCCTGCTCAGAACTTGGCGCTGCCTCCGGGTTTACCTGGCCTGCGGCTGCCAGGGGCGCAAGCGCCAAGGCAATCACAGCCGAAATTCGAAATAGGATCGTCCTGTTCAACTTGAAGCTCTCCTCAAACTTTGCCGTGTGTATCGCAAAACCAGAGTTATCGTAAACCGAAGCCACAACTCTGGTTGCACCGTAAACAAACCTGTCGCCGCCGGGTTTCAAACCGCGGCAGGCATCTTCCGGCTATAGCGGGTCCGCAATCACTGTATCCCGAAGCCACAGCCTCAAAGTGGATTTTTCCTCAAGAAAAATCCACCTCCATCAAGGCCGGAAACGACTACAAAAACTGCGGAACCGCTCTCATTTCCGGTACCCTCTTAGACTATCCTCTCCCCCCGCCTTTCACGAAGCCCGTCAACCGAGAAAATGCCTCGGCCGCCCGGTCCCGAAAAGGCCTGTGCGCGGGGGCCATCCTCCATGGGACGGCTGCTTTACCAGAAAGATAGCAGGACACCTTCCGCAGGCGCGGATCAGTCGTTTTCCAGATACCAGGGAATATTGATGACCACGATTCGGCGGTTGCCGCGCATCAGCAGCATCACCTTCAGCAGATCGGAGCGGCGGTTGTGCAGTATGCCTTCCCACCAGCGCTGCACCACCAGTTCCGGAATCAGCACGCACACTTTGCAGGTCTCGCTTTCGCGCTCCACTGCCAGCGCGTAATCCACAATCGGGGTCACGATGTACCGGTAAGGCGACTGCAGCCTAATCAGCTTGGGGATACAGCGACCGGCCGCCTTCAACGGCGCCACGATGTCTTTATCCCACGCATCGCAGAACGGATCGGGGCCCTCCACCGTCTGCACGTGCACGCAGCGGATGTCGCTCGACATCGACAGCGCAAACGAAAGTGCCTTCTCGCTGATCCGGCTCCAGCGATCGATGGGAACCACCACGATGGGCTCTCTGACCTCGGCCGGCACAATCGGCCGGTCAAGATCGATCTCACGGTTCACGCGCACGTAGTGGCGATTCACGGCGCGCATGAACACGATCATCACCAGAACCAGCAGCACCGTGATCCAGGCGCCATCGGCAAATTTGGCCAGCAGCACCACCACCGTCGTAATGCCCGTCGCCACCGCGCCTATGCCGTTCACAAACATGCGCCCCGCAGCGTTTCCCTGGCGCTTCCAGTGCATTACCATGCCCGCCTGGGAGAGCGTAAAGGCCAGAAACGCGCCGATGGCGAAGAGTGGAATCAGCCGGTCTGTCACGCCGCGAAACACAACGAGCAGCAGCGCCGTCAGCACGACGAGTACGTAAATACCCCAGGAGTAGAGCAGGCGCCGCCCACGGAGGAGAAAAACGTGCGGCATGTAGTTATCCAGGGCAATGGCGCGCGTCAGCCGCGGAAAATCGGCAAATGCGGTGTTGGCCGAAAGAGCCAGAACCAACAGCACCGAAGCGATGGTCAGAAAATAGAACCATCCATGGCCCATCACCGCGCGGGTCAGCATGGAGAGCACGCTCTCGTAGCCCGCACCGCCGGGGTCGGTGGCGGCAATGCCGTAAGCGCGGCATAGCAGCGCAATCCCCAGCAGCAAAACACCCAGCAGCGTAATGATGATGGTCAGTGTGATTTTGGCGTTTTTGCGCGTGGGGTCGCGGAAGGCCATCACGCCATTGCTCACCGCCTCCACGCCCGTCATGGCCGTACAGCCCGAAGAAAAGACTTTCAACAACAGCCACCAGCTGAATACCGCGGTGATCGGCGGAATTGCTGGCATGGGTGTCACTGGCACAGGATGCCCTGCCGCATGCACCACCTGCCAGCCACCCACCGCGATCACAATCAGCAGTGTCGCAGTGAACAGATAGGTAGGGATCATAAACACCACGCCCGTGTCGTGTACGCCGCGCATGTTCACAAGGGTCAGAATCGCCAGCACGATCAGGCACAGCGCCAGCGTGTGCGGCTGCAGAGAAGGCATGGCAGAGATCAATGCGCCCACGCCGGCAGAGATGCCCACCGCAGCAGTGAGAATGTAGTCGATCATGAGCGCCGCCGCGGCCAGCAGTCCCGCACCTTCGCCCAGATTCTGGCTGGCCACGGTGTACGACCCGCCGCCGTGCGGATACGCCTCGATGGTCTGCCGGTAGCTGAAGTAGACGAGCACCAGCAGGATCACGATCGCCGTGCTCACGGGCACGATGTACTTCACGCCCAGCAGGCCCAGGGGAATCAGCAGCGTCAGCGCAGCCTCTGGCCCGTAGGCAGCCGAGCTCAACGCGTCCAGCCCGAAAACGGGAATCCCCGCCAGGGGGCCGATATGTTCGGCGCGTTCTTCGCTGGTGGCCAGCGCCCGCCCAAACAGCAGATTCAATCCTCGCGTGGTTACGCCCATGAACCCCCATCAAACATCGACCGGCGGCTGCGGAGTCAGTACGGGGAATACCGCCGAAGGCATTGTCTCACGGCGTACCGGGCCCAAATGTAAAGGCTCCGTAGGGATTCTTTCGCACCAAAGCAGGGCAATCACAAGACCCTCTCTAGCTGTCGAGGCCCGCTCTTTTCACTGCTTGCGTGCGCCACGCCTGTGCCCGTCCCGCCCAGCGCCCGCTCCCATCACCGATCGATCGAAGTCGGGGTTGATCAAAAGTGTCTGCCGCGGGGAGACCTAACTTTTATGTGGGCGGGGGTGGGGGCGGCGGAGGCGGAGGTGGCGGAAGTGGGGGCGGCGGAGTTGTAGGCGACAAGGCATTCAGAGCCCGCTGCGCAGCTTTCATGTCCACTTCCGCCTGGTCCGCTGCCTCGCTCGCAATCATGAATTCGCCCCTCGCCCAGTTCAGGCGGTCGGAGAGGTCAGTCTTGAGTTTTGATTTCAGAGCGTCGTAGGCCTGGTCGTCGGCTTTCCCGGCTGCGGCATCTTCCATCACGGCCTCGCTAAAGGCTTGAACGTTGTCAGGGGTTGGCCGTGCACCCAGGGCCCCCGCCGCCTTTGTCAGCTTATTCCGCGCGTCATTTCTCTTGATTTCTGCGTCCTGATACGCATCCATGATCGGCTTCGGTACGGCCTTCGCCACTTCGTCGATTACCTTCCTCAGAGCTTCCCATTTGGTTAGCTGCTTGGAAACAGCGCTGCCCCACGCTTTTTGGGCATCGGAAAACGCCTTTTCCGCATCGGCGCGGCTGATGGTTGCCGGGGTTGTGCTTTGGACGGGCGGGGTGTCGCCAATGAGGGCAGTGTTTGGAGGCAACGCTCCGCCGGTGCACGGCGTGTCACTCCCGCTTGAGGAGCAGCTGGCTAACGAGTAAAGACCTGTGGTCGAGGCTGGATTGTAGTCCAGGTGCACGCCGAGGTTCCACAGGGAGTCGCCGTAGCCCGACGATACCGGAGGCGTTGAGCCCTGCGGATATCCGAATCCCAGCACGGGCTGCAGATAAGCGCGGGCCACGCCGAGGATGCTGAAGCCGCCATCCGCAATGGCGCCAACTGGGCCGCTGATCTGAAATGAACCCGCCGGATAAAAGAAACTTGCCCCGAGGGTGGTGAAGGTGTTCTGCATGGTGATAGTGCCGGGCGATTCATTGGTCACCGCGAGGGTGACGTAGCCGGACTGCGAGTTGCCGGGCGCGGAAGATGCGCCGGAGCCGCCACCCAGCTCGGAGGAGCTGACAAGATCGGTCGGATCGAAGAACGAACTCCACGCAGAGCTGGGCAGCCCGTTGAGGCCGTCGAGCTTGACATAGTAGGTGGTCGATTGACCTTTCTGGAGGCTGAGCTGATCGGCCCACATGGTGAGGGTCATATAAAAGACCGGCATCTCGGTCGGCGGCATTCCGGGGCCGTCAAGGATGAGATTGTTGAGACCCGGCGTCAGGTTGATGGGAGGCATGAAGTAGAGTTCGCTGCCGGTTCCAGCCAGAGGCCAGATGGTATTCGTGCCGACGTGCAGGTTGGTTTCGAGCGGGTCACCATAGAAATTGCCGCGAATCGCGCCCAGCTTACCCTGGGTAAGGATGGGGTTGGTCCAATACGGGGTTTCTTCAATCCAGAGGCGATCGCCTGCGAGCCAATGCGCGTGTCCAGCCTCGTCGTCAAGGAAGTCCCCCCAGCCTTGCCAATCCTTCAGCTCGGCGACATTATCAGGTGTCTGCGGCCCGTCTTCCAGCTCATTGATGCATTTGTCGGCCACTGTTATCTGGTCGTGAGCCAACTGCACTACATCTGCAGGCGGGAGAGTATCGATGATTGAATCTATCTCTTCCCACAAGTAGTACTCGTATTCTTCGAGGTCGTCGATTTTGGCCCAATAGAATTCATCATCCTTGATTTCTTCGGCCGCGTTGAAATCCTCTTCGAGATCGTAGGCCAGGTTCCAGAGATGTTTCAGATATTTGAGATTCTCTGCCTTGAGGGCTCCAGTGACCTTTGGAGAGATGAGATTGCTTGGTAGCGCTGGCGCGGCAACCGGTTTTCCGATATCGAGCAGCGCGCTGCTGGGACCGGCGCCGGGCAACGAGTTGAGATTGCGCGCTTGCAACTGGAGTGCGCCAGTGTGGTTGATGGGGATGTGAAGAGAAAATGTGCCGTTGGGGTTTACGGACGAATAGCCGTCACCCTTGACGCCAATCTCAACGTTCGACCACGACGGAGTGCTACCCGGCAAATACGCCATCTCAATGGGGAAGGTGTATTCGCTGAGGCCGGGAATCGTCTTGAATCCCTCAGCGTAAGAGGCTGGCCAGAGCGAAGCGGTAACCGTCTCTCCAGCGTGGAAATCTAAGGGAAAGAGTAGGCCAACTTGCATCGTGGATGGCGGCGGAGTCTGCAGCGGCTGCGTGTTCGACGTGGCGTGCTTTGCGGGCTTGCCTGGCACGGTGGTTGACGGCTTGTAGGTCGTGGTTTCTTTGGTCCACGCCTGCCCGTAGTCGAGGCCAACGTGCCATGTGCTGGTGTCAAAACCGTCGAGCTTGTATGTGGTCTTCTGTTCCCACGTGCGCTCACCATGCAGACCAAAATGCTCGTTGTCGAAATAAGAGAGGCCGCCCTTGAGGTCGAATTTGTAGTCGGACATGGTGAGGAGGTTACCCTTGAGGCCGAAATCATAGACCAGCCTTTCGGATTCGTACTTCGTTCCGCCATCGATCGAGTACGTCTCCTTCACTTCGCGGCGCAGGGTATTTTGCGGATCGAAGACCTTGCCAACCATCTCACCTGTGGCCTGATTGACCGTTGCATTCATGTGACCGCCGGCGCCATAGTCGCTCGAATCGAAGTTCGTGCCCGGGGTTTGTGCCGGACGAGAAAAGTCCTGCGCATGGGCAGGTTGTGCGGAGGCGATCGCAAGCAAACATCCCGCGGTCACGATGGTTGCGGCGCAAACATGGCGAGAAGACAACGAGACAGTCATTCAGAACCTCCGGGGAACGGATGCACCTGTCCTTCGTCCAGTACCGGAGGACAAGGAAATAATGACGGATGAAAGTTTGCGGAGGCCCCAAGAATTGCCCGGGCCGGCTGGCGAAGAATCGCCACGAGGGATGAACTGCCCGCCTGGGAAATTAGTGCAGAGAATAGCAATCTTTGCAGGGGATGTCTATCGGATAATTCGCTGAAGACTGCTCATTCGGAGGCAATCACTTTGCCGGATCAGCTAACGTAGCCGCCGGCAACGTAAACAGGAATCTGCTTCCGTTGCCCAACTCGCTCTCGGCCCAGATGCGCCCACCGTGCTGTTCCACGATGCTGCGGCAAAGCGCGAGACCCAGGCCCGTCCCGCCCAGCGCCCGCGAGTCCGACGCGTCGCCCTGGTGGAAAGGCTCGAAGATGCGCTCCAGCTTCTCCGGCGCAATGCCGCGCCCCTGGTCTGCAACCGTAAAGCACACCTCTTTTGCTCCAGTACTGCTGCCGTCCGGTCCGCTCCCAACCGTATCCCGCGCACTCAGGTGAATCACCGTACTCGGCGGCGAAAACTTGATCGCATTGGTCACCAATTCGTTCAGCACCTGCATCACCCGCTCCGAGTCAGCAAACACCGGCGACGCCTTGGCCTCAATGCGGAACTCCATGCGCGCCTGCGTCGCCGCGCCGTGCGCAACGTCGGCCGCGCGCCGCAGCAAATCGATCGCTTCCACCGGCTCGCGGTTGAGCGGCAGCCGCCGTTTTTCCGCGCCGTCGAAATCCAGAATGTCGTTTACCAGGCGCGTCAGCCGGTCGCAGTTGCCGATCGCCATTTCCACCATCTGCAGCTGCTTCTCCGGCCGCTTGTCGAGCGAGCCCGACTGAATCAATCCTAAAGATGCGCGTAGTGAGGTTAGCGGCGTGCGCAGTTCGTGGCTCACCGTGGAAATAAACTCGTCCTTCATGCGTTCCAGCCGCCGCCGTTCGCTCACGTCCTGGAAGGCCACCACCATGCCGGAGATCTGGCCGTCTTCCATGAGCGGATTGGCGCTGTACTCCACCTGGATTGCGATGCGGTCCCTGCGCCAGAAAACCTCGTCCAGCATGCGAATCGGCTCCGAGCGCCGCAGCGCCTGCAGAATCGGGCTGGTCGATCGCGAGTATGGCGTTCCGTCGGCGTGACTGTAATGGATCAGGTCGTGCAGGTCGCGTCCCGTCAACTGATCCGGCGCATAGCCCAACGCGCGCGCGCCCGCCTCGTTGATAAAAGTCACTTTGCCGTTGAGATCGATGCCAAAGATGCCATCGCCCACCGAT
>JBEKEP010000117.1:0-14082 GCA_050013775.1 Occallatibacter sp.
CGCCAAAGCCGAAGCCGAGCTTCGTCGCCTCGGCGTCGAAGTCCACGCGCAGATGCAAGTCACCAGCGTCGGTCCCGGCTGGGTCGAAGCCAATGGCGAGCGCATTGAATCCGTTGTCACCCTGTGGGCCGCGGGCGTACTCGCCTCGCCGCTGGGTAAGCTGCTGGGCGCGCCAATCGACCGCCGCGGCTGCGTCCTGGTCGACGACCAGCTCAATCCGCCCGCGCTGCCAGAGGTCTTTGTCCTCGGCGACCTGGCCCACTTCGAGCAGGATGGCCACCAGATTCCCGGCGTCGCCCAGCCGGCCATCCAGATGGGCGATCATGTGCGAAAAATGATCGCCGCCGACCTCGCAGCCAAACCGCGCCCCGCCTTCCACTACTGGGACAAAGGCGATATGGCCACCATCGGGCGCATGGCCGCGGTGGCCGATGTGAAGTGGCCCTTCAAAGCCCACATGAGCGGCTTCCCCGCCTGGTTCACGTGGGTCACCGTGCACATCTTTTTTCTCATCGGCTTCCGCAACCGCATTTCGGTGTTGGTCAATTGGGTGTGGACCTATTTCAACTTCACGCGCAGCGCCCGCCTCATCATCGGCGACCAGAATCTCCCCGGCTGGAAGGATCAGCCGCACGATGGCACGGCAGAGGTGGACGCCCATCCCGTGACAAAGGCCGTCGAGTAAAAGAACTAAAGAATGCTCGACTTAGGATTTGTTCGCGCCGACCTGGAGTTGGTAGAAGAAAAGCTCCGTGCGCGGGGAGCCGACCCCGCCGCATTGCTGGGCGATTTTCGCGCGCTCGATCGTAGCCGCCGCGAGGCCATCACGCAATCGGAACAGCTCAAGGCCCGCCGCAATGAGCTCTCGCAGCAGGTGGGCGCGCTCAAAAAAGCCGGCAAGAATGACGAAGCTGTCGCCGTCATGGACGAAACCCGCGCGCTGAAGGACAAGCTCGACGAGCTCGACAAGTCAGCAGCCGCTCTCGACGAGCAGTTGCGCCAGTCCCTCGCCCGCGTTCCCAACCTCACCCGTGACGAAGTCCCCGTCGGCGTCTCCGAAGCCGACAACAAAACCGTCAAGACCTGGGGCGAACAGAAAAAATTCGCTTTCGCGCCCAAACCCCACTGGGAGATCGGCGAATCCCTGGGCATTCTCGACCTCGAACGCGCCGCCAAGCTCTCCGGCGCGCGCTTTGCTGTCTACATGGGTGCGGGGGCGCGGTTAGAGCGGGCTCTCATCAGTTTCATGCTCGACATGCACACCCAGAAGCACGGCTACAAAGAAGTCCTGCCGCCGTTCATGGTCAACTCTAAATCCCTCTTCGGCACCGGCCAGTTGCCCAAGTTCGCTGAAGACCTTTTCCGCTGCTCCGACGCCGATGTCGAAGCCGCCACGTGCGGCGACTACAAAGACAGCGACCACTGGTTGATCCCAACCGCCGAAGTCCCCGTCACTAATCTCTATCGCGACGAGATTCTCGACGAAGCGCGGCTGCCCATTTTGCTCACGGCCTACACGCCGTGCTTCCGCGCCGAGGCCGGCGCAGCGGGCAAGGACACGCGTGGCATCATCCGCCAGCATCAGTTCCAAAAAGTCGAGCTGGTCAAATTCACGCGCCCTGACGAGTCGGACGCCGAGCACGAAAAGCTCACCCGCAACGCCGAAGAGATTCTCGAGGCTTTGGACTTGCCTTATCGGCGGGTCTTACTTTGCACTGGCGACACCGGCTTCTCCGCGGCCAAGACTTACGACCTCGAAGTCTGGCTGCCGGGTCAGAACCTCTACCGGGAAATCTCTTCCTGCTCCAACTTCGATGCCTTCCAGGCGCGCCGCGCCAATATCCGCTATCGGCCTTCAGGCCCCAAAGCCAAGCTAGAGTTCGTGCACACGCTCAACGGCAGCGGCCTCGCCGTCGGCCGCACCTGGCTCGCCATTCTTGAGAACTACCAGCAGGCGGACGGCTCGGTCGAAATTCCTCACGCCCTTCGCCCCTACATGGGTGGACTCGATAAAATCATGAAGGAGTCCTGATGGCATCATCCTCAT
The DNA here is from genome assembly GCA_050013775.1 of Occallatibacter sp. Lineage (GTDB taxonomy): Bacteria > Acidobacteriota > Terriglobia > Terriglobales > Acidobacteriaceae > Telmatobacter. The sequence goes on from JBEKEP010000117.1 coordinate 2,048, forward strand.
CCAACGGCGCAATCGCCCAGCCCAAGCGCAGCTTCAAGCAGATTCTGCACAGCTACTTCTACTGGACCTATTCGCGCGGCGCTTTCCACTACGACGTGATGGTGACCCTGATACTGATCTTCATCTTCGTTACCCCGCATCTGTGGGATTACGGTGCCAAGCCGTCGCTCGCCGCGGGTCCAGCGCATCCTATGCAGGTGGTTGCCAACGGCCGCGGAGTTATCGTCACGGTACAGGCATCGGATGTGAGCGTCCCTGCAGGCGCATCCGACAAGCAGGCCAAAAAAGCGCTGCGCCAGGCCATCGAGCCCGTGATGGGCGACTCCGTGTTCGTGGAGAAGTGGCAAACGGTCACTGACGCCCAGGGAAATCTCGCCTGGAAAGTCTGGGCGCACCGCTAAGTTTTTTCATCCTCCGGGCCCCAGTCCGCGTCCAATAGACAAGGAACTTCATGCACTCACGCAATTATTTTGTATTTCTCGCGCTCGTCGCAGTCGCGATTCTGCCGCTTCGGTCTGCACAGGCTGAAGACAAAGCCAGTGTCCTAGCAAAACTCGACACCGCAGCCAAGGGCTTTCACACCACCACGGCCACCGTCGAGTTCGACGACATTCAGACCGACCCGATTCCGAATACGGATGTGATGACCGGAACCGCATACTACGAACGCAATAGCCACTTCGAGATGGCCGTTCATTTCACGGCGCACATCACAGACGGCAAAAGCCGGCCCACGGCGAAAGCCTACATTTTTTCCGGCGGCGTTCTGCGCGTTTCCGATACCGGCAAAGAAAAGGACGCCAAGCTTTACGACCAAGCCAGCAAATACGAGAGCTATTTCGTGCTGGGCTTCGGCGCGAGCGGCAAGGACCTTGAAGAGAAGTGGACGATCACCTATCTGGGCAAAGAAACCATCGACGGCATCTCCACCGACAAGCTCGAGCTGGTGGCGAAAGATCCGAATGTGCGCAAGAACATTTCCAAGGTCACAGTTTGGATGGACACCGCGCGCGCTGTCAGCCTCAAAGTGGTCTTCGACGAAGGCGAAGGACAATCCTATGTTTGTCACTACACCAACATCAAGGTGAATCAATCCTTGCCGAAAACCGCCTTCAATTTCGACAAATAAGGCTGATCGACCAACCTGAACAGCGCAAGCCCGCCCAGCGCAAACAGCATCGGGAAGCACTCCAGCGTGTAACGGGTCTCTGGCGCTTCTACCGTCAACAGCAACGCGCTGCGCAGCAGAAAATACGCCAGAAGCGCGCCCCGGAAACGCGGCCGCAAGATCAAGCCCGCAATTCCCAGCAATAGATAAAGCGCATTCAATCCGGCGTAGGCCCAGCTGAACTCCGTCTCGACGTGATGATGCGCGTAGACCCACCAATCGAGATCGATATTCAGGTTTTCAACGCGCGGGCGTAACCACATGTCGGTCACGCGGCCCATCGGTAGCCACACGTAGGAACGCCACGGATGCGCGGCGATACGTTCCTCGGCCAGCCGTTCAAAGCCCGCATCGATCCCCGGTGTCAGCGCCATGCCTTGGCTGTTGTAGTCCTCGGCCAGCGTCGCGGTCTCGGCATACTGCGCCGGCGTATCGAAAGCGCGGCTGGGCAGCTCGCTCACGTCCAGCGTGTCTCCCGGAACATTCCAATAGATCTCGTATGTCGAGGTGAAGTCGAGGCACCAGCTCTTCACCCAGCGCTCCCATCCGGGATTCGTGCGCTCGCCAGGATCGGTCGCCAGCCGCGGCGCTAGTGGCTCAATCACGTGAAACACGCGCCAGTTGCGCGCCGTCCACACCGCAAACGGTGTCAACGCCAGCAGTGCGCAAACCACGGCCATGCGGACGAGCTTTAGCGGCAGGATCAGGTTTCCGCTCCGCTCTCGTCCAAGACCAATAAGAAAAGCCGGCACAAAAGCTATCGCGGCCAGCGCGCCATCGGGACGCAACAGCGTGGCAGCGGTGATCGCGAATGTAAACCAAAGCGTATTCGCCCATCCGGGATCGTCCCGGAAGCGCGCCATCGCCCACATCGCCAGCGCCAACACAAAGAGCGTCGGCGTTTCCGCAAGCGGAGCCACGGTATAAGAGGCGGTAAAGGGACAAAGCGCAGCCAGCCACAACGTAGCTAACGCGGCGCCCCGATTCGCCGGCGCGGGCACAATCCGCCGCACAAATCCGGCCAGCAACAGGCAGCCCAGCAAATCCAGGGCAATTTGCACGCAGGCCGCGGCAAAGTAGTTCCCCATCCCGAACACTAAGAAGCACACGGCAAGAAACAGCGGGTAGCCGGGTAGCCGGATCAGCGTCGGGTAGATCGCGCCGCTGGGCAGTGTCAGGGCATATTGGCCGTGCAACAGCAGATTCTTGGCCAGATCCCCGTAAATCAGCATGTCGCCATTCACATCGAAGAGGTCTCGCAGCATCCACAGGCGTAATGCCAGCCCCGCGCCCAGTGCAAGCACCACAGGCACAGCCGGGCGCAGGCGCGCCGCCGCCCCGCGCGCAGAGACCTGCGTCGACGTTCGAAACCTGTCTGTCAATTGACTCTCTCGGTCAGCTTCCATACGATTCGTACTGTATAGCGTACGGCATTCCGGGGATTGCGCGCCCTGCCGATGTTGCGTCGAGGCGGGCCTCTCAGGGGTGCATTGGCCTTTTTTTGCGCGGTTTTCGCGCTGGAGTCAGTAAAAAACCGTTCATGCCCGACCGACAAATCTTCTACGACCCGGAACGCAAGCGCTGGAAGCGTCTGCGCCGCATTCTGGACACAACGGCCGTGCTATCGACCCTGGTGGTCGCCGGCTTTATCTTCAATGTGCTCCGCGGCCAGCGCCTGCCGGAGCTGTTGCTGCCCATTCCCCGACACAATTACCGCGCACTGCCCGACACCTCGACTCTCCGAAACGCCAAAAACCAGCGCCCCGCCCGCCGCAAAACCGCGCGCAAGCCGTCAGAAATCCCCTTGAATACCGGTGAAGGTTTGCGCGCCGCCTATTACGTGCAGGACGACGCGGCCAGCTACTCTTCACTCAAGGAGCACGTGCAACAGATCGACCTGCTGTTTCCGCAATGGCTGCATGTGGACTCGCCGCAGGGCACGCTCATGATGATGAGCGGCGATAACCTGCGCGAGCTTCCCATCATCCAGGGCAACACCGTCCACGATCCCGATTACGTGAACAAAGTAAAGCAGGTCATTCAGAAGGCCCATACCGACACTGAAATCTTCCCCGCTCTCAACAATTTCAATCCTCACACTCAGGATTGGGACACCGGCGTCGGCGATGTGCTCCAGGATCCGGCAAAGAGCGCCTCGTTTCTCCACCAGATCATGCGTTTTCTCGCCGCGTATCCCACCTATCGCGGCCTGTCTCTCGATATTGAAAGCATCCCCGACGAGGACGATGCTGCCTACCTCAACTTCATTCAGGCGCTCTACAGCCAAATGCACGCGCGCAATCTTACGCTGTATGTGAACGCCGCCGTGGCCACCAGCGACAGCGACCTCAAGACCATCGCCGCCAACTCCGACGGCATTGTGCTCATGAACTACGACGAGCACCAGACCACCAGCGATCCCGGTCCCGTGGCCAGCCAGTCCTGGTTCATCGGCAATCTGGCTCGAGTGCTCAAGGTGGTGCCCAAGGAAAAGCTCATCTGCGGCGTGGGCAGCTACGGTTACGATTGGGCGCTCTCCATCCCCGATCCCAAAGACCGCCGTCACCCCAAGCCCAAGGTCGTTAGTACTGACCCTCTGTCGGTTTCCGACGCATGGGGACGCGCCTCCGACGCCGACGCCGATCTCGATCTCGACTACGACACTCTTAATCCTCACTACGAATACATCGATGAGGACGCAAACGAGCGCCACGTGGTGTGGTTCCTTGACGCGGTGTCGCTGCTCGACGAGATGCGCGCCGCTCGCCTGCTCGGCCTCCAGACCTTTGCTCTCTGGCGCTTGGGTGAAGAGGACAGTTCGCTCTGGAGCATCTGGGACCGGCCCAGTGATCCGGCTTCACTGCAAGCCTTGGGATCCGTCGAGCCGGGCCATGATGTGGACACCGGAGGTGAAGGCGACATTCTACGCATCACCGGCCTGCCGCAAACAGGCAAGCGCACCGTCGAAGTGGATACCGATGAGCCCGACCCGCGCAAAAAGCTCATCGTCGATGAGCACATGGACGTCTACCCGCACACCTACACCATCGAGCAGTACGGCTATCATCCCAACGAAGTTGCACTCACTTTCGACGATAGCCCCGATCCCAAGTGGACGCCAAAGATTCTCGACATCCTCAAGGCGAGGCACGTCAAAGCCGCTTTTATGGCGATAGGGTCCGAGGCCGCTGACAACATCGGCCTCCTCCAGCGCATTGTCCGCGAAGGCCACGAGATCGGCAATCACACCTGGACCCATCCCGACATCAGCGAAATCTCGCCGCGCCAGGTCGAACTCGAGATCACTCTCACTGAGCGCCTCTTCGAAAGTAAGCTCGGTGTTCAGCCGCTTTACTTTCGTCCACCCTACGATATCGACGAAGAGCCCGACACCGACGACGAAGCCGAACCAGCCTGGCGCATTCAGCAGATGGGCTACATCATCATCGGCAGCAAAATCGATACCGACGACTGGGACGAACACCCTCGCAAAACCACCCCCGAGATCATCCAGTCAGTCTTCGCCCAACTCGACACCATGAAAGTGAAGCCGCAGTTCCGCGGCTCCATCATCCTCATGCACGATGGCGGCGGCGACCGCTCCGCGACCGTCGCCGCGCTCGGTCCGCTCATCGACGCGTTGCGCGCCCGCGGCTACACCATCGTTCCCGTCTCCGCGCTCATGGGCAAAACTACCGCACAGGTTATGCCGCCCCTCACCTTCTGGCAGCGCATGCGTACCATCCCCGACTCCATCGCGTTTTCTGCGGTCGATATCATCGGCAATTTTATTTTTATGGTTTTCTTCGTGGGCGATGTGCTCATGAGCGCGCGTCTCATCATTGTCGGCCTGTTCGCCATCATCGACCGCCTGCGGCGTCCGTATCGCCCGGCCTCGCCCGGCTTTTGCCCGCGCGTCGCCGTTCTCATACCGGCCTATAACGAAGAATCCGTCATCGTGCGCACCATTCGCTCCGTGCTCAACTCCGACTACAAGAATCTCCATGTCATTGTCATCGACGACGGCTCCCTAGACCGCACCGCTGAAGTGGCAGCAGCAGCGTATGCTCAGGACATCGCTGCCGGCCGCGTGCAGATTCTCACCAAGCGCAATGAAGGCAAGGCTGCCGCGCTCAACTACGCACTCGATCGCATCACTGAGGATGTCTATGTCGGCATCGATGCCGATACCGTCATCGCGCCCGACGCCATCTCCAAACTCATTCCACACTTTGAAGATCCCGCTATCGGCGCCATCGCCGGCAATGCCAAAGTCGGCAACCGCGTCAACCTCTGGACGCGCTGGCAGGCTCTCGAATACATCACCAGCCAGAACTTCGAACGCCGCGCACTCAATCTTTTCCACGTCATTACCGTGGTTCCCGGCGCCATAGGCGCATGGCGCACTGCGCCCGTCAAGGCTGCTGGCGGATATCCCGTGAACACGGTGGCGGAAGATGCCGACCTCACCATGAGTCTCCTCGAGCAGGGTTGGAAAGTCGACTATGAGGACCGCGCCCTGGCCTTTACTGAGGCGCCCATCGACGCCAAGGGCCTCATGCGCCAGCGCTTCCGCTGGTCCTTCGGCACCCTGCAGGCCGTCTGGAAACATCGCGCCGCCTTTGTGCGCAACAAGGCCATGGGCCTCTTCGCTCTGCCCAACATCCTCGTCTTCCAGATGCTCCTGCCTCTCGTCTCGCCGTTCATTGACATCATGTTCGTGGCCGGCATCGTCAACTTCCTGGTCGATCGCCACTACCACCCTGAAGCCGCGTCCGCCGCGAGCTTTGAAAAGCTGCTGGCCTACTTCGGCGCATTCCTGCTCATCGACTTCATCACCTCGTCCGTCGCCTTCAGCCTCGAGCGCCGTCATCCCGCCAACAAAGGCGACGGCTGGCTGCTCTTCCACATCTGGCTGCAGCGCTTCGCCTATCGGCAGGTTTTTTCCGTTGTGCTCTTCAAGACCCTCAAGCGCGCCATCGATGGCAAGCCCTTCAACTGGGACAAGCTCGCCCGCACCGCCAAGATGAGCAAGCGCACCGAAGCCCTCACCGAAGCCGCACCGTAAGAACTGGCCGCACAAGGCGGGCTCTGTAGCAAGGGCGCGGGTTGAGCCAGGCCACAAACTGCCCGCCCCTTTTTCGAGAAATCATGTACGCGGCGAAGCCGCGCGCCAATATCTGTCGTTTTGTCTCTTCCTGGCACGCTCCGTTTCTTCATTGGCGGCAGAGGCAGCGCCCAGCGAGGAGATCGTCACCCGTTGCGATAGGACTCATTCGACAATCTTGAAGTGCAATCATCGCAGGCGTATGATTGCTTCCCAGTTATCCCGCTATCTTCGACAACGAACGTGTCTTTACCACGCTCAAGGGAAAGATTCGCAGGATCACCGTCTCCGGCATCCCAGATGCCTCGCCGGAAAAGGGGCTGCACTCCATGAATCGATTCCGTTGCCGTTATTTTTTCTGCCGCGTTGTGCTTCAAGATCTCAAGGCTGCCTCGGTGGCCAGGTGTTTGCTGCTGCTGTTCGTAGGATTCCTGTCTTTCGGCGTGGCCGCGAGCGGCCCACTGCGCGGTCAAACTCCCAGCCGCATCACACAGGAAATCGACGTCAGCCAGATGCAAGTCTTGCCCGCCCACCATCCGCAATGGGCAATGCCGGCCAACGAGGTGAACGCCGTGCCGGCCGACCTCAAGATGGGGCCGCTGACGATCGTGCTGGCGCGCTCAGCCGTGCAGGAGCAGGCATTTCTTCAGTTGCTTGCCGACCAGCAAGACCCCACATCGCCCGATTACCATCACTGGCTTACGCCAGAGCAGGCAGGGGCACGTTTCGGGTTGTCGCAAGCAGATCTTGACGCAGTGAGCGGGTGGCTGACTTCCCAGGGCTTGCAAGTGAACTGGGTATCGCCGAGCCGGATGCTCATTAACTTTAGTGGCGCGGCAGCGGACATGAACCGCGCGTTCCAGACCGAATTCCGCTCCTACAAAGTAAATGGAGAGCAACGCATCTCGGTCTCGTCCGATCCCATGATTCCGCGAGCGCTGGCACCGGTAGTAAGAGCCGTGCGTGGTTTGTACACGGTGGACGAGCGGCCCCAACACCAGGCGAGAACCGTGCAGTTGGCTGCGCCGGAGAACACATCACTCAGCGGAAACCACTACTTAGCGCCCGCGGATTTTGCCACCATCTACGATCTGCCTTCCGGCCTGACCGGCGCTGGCGTCACCATAGGGATCGTCGGCGAGTCGCGGACCAATTTTGCCGATTTCGATATCTTCCGGCAAAGAACTCTGTCTACTTTTCCCAATCCTACCGAGATTGTTCCCACTGCATACGGAGGCGTGGATCCAGGTCCCGCGCTCACCGCTCCTCCAGGCGCCGGAGTTTCCACATCTGACCAGGTAGAGGCAACACTCGACATCACTCGCGCCGGCAGCGTCGCTCCCGGAGCCCAACTCTTGCTCGTTACTGCTTCCGCCTCCAGCGGCGGCATCGGAGTGGATGCGGAATACCTGATTTACAGCACCCCCGTGCCGGCACAGATCATGAGCATCAGTTTCGGCGCGTGCGAACTGAACGCCGGCTCGGCTGCGACGGCCTTTTGGGAAACTATGCTGCAACAGGCCGCTTCCGAGGGTATTTCAACCTTCATCTCCTCAGGGGATTCTGGAGCTTCGGGGTGCGACGCCCATGGCGGTGCTCCGCCGGCAAATCCTTTGGCGAACAGCATCAATTACCTTTGCGCCTCCGGCTATGCCACCTGCGTGGGGGGAAGCGAATTCAACGACGCGGCGAACCCATCGCAGTATTGGAACTCTACGAACGGGCCTGGCCTTTTGACGGCCCTCAGTTACATTCCTGAAGGCGGATGGAACGATCCACTGAGTTCGGGCTCGACCACGGAGGTCAGCTCTTCCGGCGGCGGCGTCAGCATCTATGTGGCAACGCCGGCGTGGCAGGTCGGCGCCGGTGTGCCTGCCGGCCGATCCGGACGCTACACGCCCGACATCTCGCTTTCGGGGTCTTGTCATGACGGCTATTTCGTGTGTCTCGCCGCCAGCGGGGGCTCTTGCGCTACAGGCTCGGGCGGGACTTACTCGTTCCTGGATGTCTGTGGCACCTCCGCCTCCGCTCCCAGCATGGCGGGCATCACGGCCTTGCTCGATCAGAAGCTGGGAACGGCACAGGGCAGCATCAATCAGGCGCTTTATGCAATGGCGGCGGCTTTTCCCGCCGTATTTCACGATATAACCGTTGCCAGCAGCGGCGTGACGGGCTGCAGCGTCAACACGCCCAGCATGTGCAACAACAGCATTCCCTCGCCGACCTCACTCACCGGCGGCCAGGCAGGATATTTGGTTAGCAACGGATACGACGAGGTTACGGGCCTCGGTTCTCTGGACGTGTCAAGCTTCTTCAGCAACTACGTGACAAGGTTCGCCCCCTCGCTCACGTTGACTCCATCCGCTTCGAGCATCACCATCACGCAACCGTTGACGGTGAGTGTGTCGGTAGGCGCCATCGGCGGTCTGGCGACGCCCACGGGCTCGGTAGCACTCACCAGCGGAAGCTATAATTCCGGTGCCATCGTTCTGAACAGCGGCAACGCAAACATCAACATCCTTGCAGGCGCGCTTGCCTCGGGAACCGATACGCTTACGGTCACCTATACGCCCGACTCGTCCAGTTCTGCCCTCTACGCGAGCGTGGCCAATACCACTTCGGTCACGGTAGTTCCTCCCGGCTTTCAGATTGTAGGCAGTTCGGTCACCGTATCCAAGGGTGCAGCCGGCGGCTCAACCATTACGGTGACGCCCTCAGGCGGCTTTACCGGCAACGTTACGCTGACGGCTGTCATCACCTCCAGCCCCTCGGGTGCTCAGTATTCACCCACGCTGAGCTTCGGCTCCACGAGCCCGGTGAGTATTACCGGCATCACGGCTCAAACAGCCACACTTACCATCTCCACTACGGCAGCAACCAGCGGCGCTCTCGTATACCCTGCGCGCCTGGGCACTCGCTGGTACGCCGCTGGTGGAGCGGCCTTTGCCTGCATCTTGCTCTTTTGCGTTCCCACGCGGCAGCGTAGATCGCGGACAATCATCGGAATGTTCGCGCTTCTCTTTGCGTTCGCAGGCGGCGCGCTTTCATGTGGCGGGGGTGGAAGCAGCGGTGGCGGCGGCGGCGGCGGTGGTGGCGGCACTCCCGGCACCACTTCGGGAACGTATACCATCACCGTGACCGCAACCTCCGGTTCGACAACCGCAACCAGCACGGTAACCCTCACTGTGCAGTAGCCGCAAGAGAATCAACCAGCAGCTTCCTTATCGGAAAGTAAGGCCGCGAACGCGGGAGAAGCTGCGATGCCAAGAGGAGAACACGCGGAAGTCTAATCCGCATTTGGCGAAAGCGGACTGACGCGCGACACCACTGCGCGCAAAGAAGGCAATTCTCTAATTTGAAAGCCGGCCGTCAAGAAAGAGGTCGATCGCGACGTCGTCGTCCGCTTTCCAGATCATGAAGCTTGGATTCTTTAGCCCCCATTTGACGTAAGGTACGACAAAATGCGCCTTGGCGGTTGCGGCAGTGCCCTCAATATGGACAAGAATTGGGACGGTGATCTCGTGAGGCGTGCCGAGAAGCGTGAAGATACCCGTTACCTGAATGTTCGAGTCGCCTGATGGAGCGATGACACCGGCGTAGGACTTCGGCTCAAAGGAAACGTTGGCGAACTGTTCGACTTTGAGGATGTCTCTGTTCATCTTTTTATCGCGACTGTCATTACCGGTCTTGCAGCTGCCGGCGAATACGACCACCGACCCCGAAATCCTGGGAGCGCTGCGGTCAAACTCAATCCATCCGGATTGAAGGTGGAACGTGCCGCTGACGACTTCATGAGTCGTGTTGAGCGTCATCTTGATCTGGCTGGCATCGGGATTGACGGCGAAGCTCTGATGTTGGGCGAGAGCGGCTGGAGCAAGTACGGCTACGAGGGCGAAGACCGCGAAGGATTTCATTGCATCTCCCCTATGGCGTTTCAACGATTGAGAGTTCTTCTCGGCGTGGCCCGACTTCAACCGGCGACTGCCTGGGTAGCAACAGTGGCGTGCTGGGCGACCCGAGTTAACTTTGCCGTCACGCGCATCACGCCGGGCCAGACCCTGAGGCAAAATGGCAACACTGCACGCGCGAAGGAGTTGTTCAAGCCATCGGCGGCGAACTCAGCAAGGCGCATCTGAGTCAGCAGTGCGGAACGCAGTCTTGTCTGAAAGATCGGCGCTGGCTCTGCGGCAAGCCAGGCCGCGGCAGCACAGCGTGCCGTATGCAGCGCAATCGATATGCCATCGCCCGTGAACGAAGGGATCACAGCTGCCTGATCGCCAATACAGTAGAGCCCATCCTCCGTGGTGCGGCGAATGAAGCCGTACGGGATGTGGGTGATGGCGATCGGCTTGTCGAGCAACGGCTCCGCACCGGCAAGCCTCATCGCGAGATGAGGACAATCCTTCTGCATCTTCGCGAGAAAGTTCTCCCAGCGATTTCCCGCACGTGCGAGATAACGTTGTTGCACCACGCAGCAGAGGTTCGCAACGCCGCCTTCGACCGGCTGAATCCCGCCGTAGCCTCCGGGATAAAGCATCAGCTCAGAAGCGTGCGCCAGTTCAGCGGCTTGCGCAGGCGCCAGGCGAAAATACATCTTGAAGGCGATCCATCGCTGCGGGTCCTCCGGGCGAGCGTGGCCTCGGAGATCGTGTTTGCCAGTGGCGAGAAAGACCGTTGGTGCTTCACGGGTGGTGCCGTCGTCGAGCGTAGCTTGCCACTCGTTGGGCGCCGTGCGCGAGAGCGTCTGCACACTGCGGCCTTGCTCCACGCGGACTCCTGCGGCGACGGCCTCGGCGATGAGCGCCGTATCCAGCGCCTTGCGCGAAAGCGAAGCAGCAGGAAACGGCAACGGAGCTTGCGCGGCGCGTCTGGCGGCGGCCAGGCGAACATAGTTGATCGGCACGGCTCCAAGCGAGGCCACGTCGATGCCGAGCGCGTCCAGGTCCTCAAGGGCCTCACCGCTCAGGAACTCTCCGCAGATCTTATGGCGCGGTGTCGGCTCGCGTTCAATCAGCGTGACGCGCCGTCCATTGCGGGCGAGCGCGATAGAAGCGGCACAGCCTGCCACTCCACCACCGAGGATGAGGACTTCATTTGGCTCGGGAATCCGATTCAAAGTTGACGTATTGACTGGAATCTCCTTGTCGGACCCGGTACTAAAATCATACCGCTCTACCGCGTATTCGGTGGCTAATGCTGGGTCTGGATGCTAGTGTAGTTTGAAACCTTCGAGACTGCCCTGGGGGTTGGACGATCCGCAGGCAGGAATAGTTAGTATCTACCCGCCGTTATGGAGCTTTCGAACTGGAACTTGCTGCATAATTCCCCTTTTGAGGGGCGCATCCTGGGTGAGAATGATTAAACAAAGCAGGGGACCCCTTAGCAGACTGTGGGGCTGGGTCAAGTACCACATTGCTGGAGATGTGCCGGAGGACATTGAGCTATGCGCAATGGACTGCGACAAGGACCAATGCACAACGAGCGAGTGGGAAGTGTGCGAAAGGCGTCTTCAAAAAGCTGCGGGTGAACTAATGCCGGCGCAGGATCAAACAACCCCGGAAGAGGATACGGATAAAGAAGCAAGCAAGAGCGGGTGACGGACCCATCTGAGGGATTCCGCTTTGTCGCCTTACTCGTCAGTTACTCAGCAACAATTAGACTTAAGGCAATGGTACCTCACTGCGCGCGGTGGCGGGATTTCAATGCCGCTGGTCAGCCCCGGTCGCACGATAGGTTTGCGTTAAGCAGCAGCATTTCCAA
>JBEKEP010000118.1:0-14027 GCA_050013775.1 Occallatibacter sp.
TGACGCACTGGCTCACTTTTGTCGCGTTCATTGCGCTGCTGGTGACGGGCGGGTTGATCGTGATTTCGCATCCGCGGTTCTACTGGGGCGAGGTGGGGAACGTCAACACCAAGCCGCTCTTCCGGATCCCCATTCCATCGAGCCGCGAGACGATCCCTAACGGCTACAACTACGAGATGCCGGACGAGAATGGCTGGAGCCGGTATCTGCATTTTGAAGCTGCGTGGGTCGCGGTGCTGACCGGACTGGTGTACGCAATCTACGGACTGTGGAGTGGGCACTTCAGAAGAAATTTGATTCCACAACGGCGCGATTGGAACTGGCGGTCTTACTGGGCCCGCATCGTGAAGTATCTTCACCGCGGGCCGCCGGATAGCACGGAAGAGCGCTCGTATAACGTCTTGCAGCGCACTGCGTACGTGGTTGTCATCTTCGTGTTGTTTCCGCTGATCATCTGGACCGGGCTGGCCATGTCGCCGTCGTTTACTGCGGCGTTTCCGGCCACAGCCGCGCTGCTGGGCGGTCGCCAGTCGGCGCGCACTCTTCACTTCTTTGTCTCCTGGCTGCTGCTGCTGTTTTTGTTTGTACATGTGGCGATGGTGGCGATGTCAGGGTTCTGGAGCCGCGTGCGGGGCATGATCACGGGCTATACGCGAGATCGAGAGGAGGGCCAATGAATCCGATCACACGGCGGAAACTCATTTATGGAGGAGCGGCCGCTGCTGCGGGCATTGGCGGATTGGCCGCGGCCGACCGTCTGGCCAGGCGCTACGGTTTGATTCCGCCGGATGGCGCTGGAATCTACGGCCCGGGCGAGACGATGACCTACGCGTGCCAGCGGCTCCTTACCAGGAATACGCCGGCGCGCGAGTTTCCGCGCAGCATGATCTCGAAGGATCCGTTTGCAAATGCGGTTGCGCCTCCCAACGACGCGTTCAAGCGCTTCGCGGCGGGCGGATTCAAGGAATGGCGGCTGGTGGTCGACGGAACGGTGGCGCATCCGATGTCGCTTTCGCTGGCCGATCTCAAGAGCCTTGGAATGAGAAGCCAGATCACCGAGGTTGCCTGCGAGGAAGGGTGGTCGTATATCGCGGAATGGATCGGGACGCCGCTTTCCGGCGTGCTGCGCGAGGCGGGCGTGCTGCCGCAGACGCGTTATATCGTGTACACCTCGTTTGAGGAAGGCATGTGGGACAGCATCGACCTGCAGGATGCGGGCGACCCGCACACGCTGCTGACGATGGGAATGAATGATGGCGAACTGCCAGTGCCGTTTGGCGGGCCGCTGCGCCTGCGCATGCCGCGCCAGCTGGGATACAAGAGCGTGAAGTACGTGAACCGGATCACGGCGACCGACGACATTAAGAAGTTCGGGAAAGGCCAGGGTTCGGTCTCGCCCGACTACGGCTACTCGTGGTACGCGGGGATGTGAAGTGACAAGCGCCCTTCCAAACGAAGCTTGATAGAGGCTCGTTTGAGGCCTTTTTCCATTTCCTCCACCCCACCCACACGGCGTTGCACCCTGTGAACATCGTTTCATAGGGTGGGACTATTCGTTCTCCTTGTGCCTTCCATCACAGCGACTAACCGCCTCATTGCAGAGACTCAACGTAGCGGTCGGACCAGAGCGATTTTGGCCAACAGCCGCACTGTGGAGCGAAGCGAATGAGTGAACCAAAGACTGTGATTCCCACCGTGATTATGGACGGGAACGAGGCCGCGGCGTCCGTGGCCTATCGACTTTCTGAAGTCGTTGCAATTTACCCCATCACCCCCTCTTCTCCTATGGCCGAGTGGGCCGATCAATGGCTTTCGGAGGGGAAGAAAAACATCTGGGGCGGGTTGCCCATTGTGGAAGAAATGCAGAGCGAAGGCGGCGCGGCAGGCGCGCTGCACGGCGCATTGCAGGCCGGAGCCTTCGGCACCACGTTTACGGCCTCGCAGGGCCTGCTGTTGATGATCCCCAACATGTTCAAGATTGCCGGTGAGCTGACCCCGGCTACGATGCACGTAACGGCGCGCACCCTGGCGACGCATGCGCTCTCGATCTTTGGCGACCACAGTGACGTGATGACCTGCCGCTCGACCGGTTGGGCGATGCTGGCCTCGAATTCGGTGCAGGAAGTGGCCGACATGGCGACCGTGGCGCAGATCGCTACTCTCGAATCGCGCATTCCTTTCATCCATTTCTTCGATGGCTTCCGCACTTCGCATGAAGTGGGCAAGCTTGAGCCCATCAGCGATGAAACCATTCGCTCCCTGGTGGACGACAAGTACCTCATCGCATTTCGGAAAAACGCGCTCTCGCCCGATCGCCCCTTCATTCGCGGCACGGCGCAGAATCCCGATGTATTTTTCCAGGCGCGCGAGGCGTGCACGCCGTTCTACGCAGCTGTTCCAAGCATTGTGCAATCGGTGATGGACCGCTTCGCCGTGCTGACGGGCCGGGGCTATCGCCTGTTCGACTATTACGGCGCGAAGGACGCGGAGCGCGTGATCGTGCTGATGGGTTCGGGCGCCGAAGCGGCTGAGGAAGCCGTGGACGCTCTCGTGCGCAACGGCGAAAAAGTTGGCATGGTGAAGGTGCGCTTGTATCGGCCTTTCGACAGCAAGGCATTCCTTGCTGCGCTGCCCGCGACCATGAAGTCGATGGCCATTCTCGACCGCTGCAAGGAACCGGGTGGCGCGGGCGAACCGCTCTATCAGGACATTATGACGGTGCTCGGCGAGAACGCCGGAAAGCTACCCTGCGCGGCTGCGCCCGTCGTCATCGGCGGCCGCTACGGGCTCTCGTCGAAGGAATTCACGCCGGCTATGGTCAAGGGCGTTTTCGATGAACTGATAAAACCTGCCCCCAAGAATCACTTTACGATCGGCATCAACGACGACGTGAGCCACACGAGCCTGGACTACGATCCGGAGTTTTCGACCGAAGATCCGAAGACCGTGCGCGCTCTGTTTTACGGGCTCGGCTCTGACGGCACCGTGGGCGCCAATAAGAACTCCATCAAGATCATTGGCAGCGAAACGCCGAATTTCGCGCAGGGCTACTTCGTCTATGACTCCAAGAAGTCAGGCTCGATGACCACCTCGCATCTGCGCTTCGGACCGAACCCGATCCGGTCGACCTACCTCATTACCAAGGCCAGCTTTGTGGCCTGCCACAATTTCAGCTTCCTGGAGAAGATGGACGTGCTGGAAGCAGCCATGCCGGGCGCAGTTTTCCTGCTCAACTCGGCGTACTCCGCAGCCGAGGTATGGGACAAACTGCCGCACAGCACGCAAGAAGAAATGCTGCGCAAGAAGATCGAATTCTACGTGATCGACGGCTACAAGGTGGCGCGTGAAGCCGGCATGGGCACGCGCATCAACACTATTATGCAGACCTGCTTCTTCGCCATCAGCGGCGTGTTGCCGCGCGAGGAAGCCATCGCGCAGATCAAGAAGTCGATCAAGAAGACCTATGGCAAGCGCGGGGAATCGGTGGTGCAGAAGAACTTTGCCGCCGTGGATCACGCGCTGGCGCATCTGGAAAAAGTCGAGCTGCCGTCGGCCGCAACGTCCAGCTTCGATCTCACGGGCGCGTTTTCGTCGAAGGCGCCGAAGTTCGTGCACGACGTACTGGGCAAGATCGCCGAGGGCAAAGGCGACATGATTCCCGTGAGCGCATTTCCCGCCGGCGGCGCATATCCCACGGGCACAGCGCAGTGGGAGAAACGCAATATCGCGCAATTCATTCCCGTGTGGGACGAGAGCCTGTGCATCCAGTGCGGCAAATGCGTGATGGTGTGCCCGCATGCCGTGATCCGCGCCAAGGTTTACGGCGCCGATCTAAGCGACAAGGCGCCCGCGACGCTGAAGTGGGCCAAGCCCAAGTGGCGTGGCTTGGAAGATCAACGCTACACGCTGCAGGTTGCGCCCGAAGATTGCACGGGATGCGCGGTGTGTGTGGAAGTTTGCCCGGTGAAGAACAAGAGCGACGCCGGCAAAAAAGCGATTAACATGGCGCCGCAAGCGCCGCTGCGCGAACCGGAACGCGAGAATTGGGAGTACTTCCTCTCGCTGCCTGAAGTGGATCGTTCCAAGCTTTCGCACAGTCAGGTGAAGGATCTGCAACTGTTGGAGCCGCTCTTTGAGTTCTCCGGCGCTTGCGCGGGCTGTGGCGAAACGCCGTATATCAAGCTGCTCACGCAATTGTTTGGCGACCGGCTCTACATCGGCAACGCTACAGGCTGCTCGTCGATTTACGGCGGTAACCTGCCTACCACTCCTTACACATCGAATGCAGAGGGTCGTGGCCCGACGTGGTCGAACTCGCTGTTTGAGGACAACGCCGAGTTCGGTTTCGGCATGAGAGTGGCGCTGGATCAGCAGAAGGCTTTTGCGGAGAATCTGGTCACGCGGATGGCGCCGGCTATCGGCGCGGAGCTTGCCGCGGATCTGGTAGGCGCTACGCAGAAGACTGAACCTGAAATCAATCAACAGCGTGAGCGCGTAAAGGCGCTTCGTGCCGTGTTGGCAGGGAACGGTTGTTCCGACGCGAAGAATTTGCTGGCCATTGCCGATGTGCTGATCCGCAAGAGCGTTTGGATCCTTGGCGGAGATGGATGGGCGTACGACATCGGCTTCGGCGGGCTCGATCACGTGCTCGGCTCAGGCAAGAACGTGAACGTGCTGGTTCTCGATACCGGCGTTTACTCAAATACAGGCGGCCAGGCATCCAAGTCCACGCCGCGCGGCGCGGTAGCGAAATTTGCCGCCGGCGGAAAGACGAACAGCCGCAAGGATCTGGCCATGGAAGCGGTCAGTTACGGCTCGGTCTACGTGGCGCAGGTGGCGCTGGGCGGCAACGACTCGCATGTCGTGAAGGCCTTCCAGGAAGCCGAGGCGCACGATGGTCCATCGATCATCATTGCGTATTCGAGCTGCATCGCCCACGGCTACGACCTGGTGCACGGACTGGAGCAGCAGAAACTGGCTGTGCAGTCGGGCTACTGGCCGCTGATGCGCTACAACCCGGCGTTGCGCGAGGAAGGCAAGAATCCCTTCCAGCTCGATTCCAAGGCGCCTTCGATCCGGCTGAAGGATTACGCCTATCGCGAAGCCCGCTATACGATGCTGGCGCGCAGCAATCCTGAGGTGGCGGCGAAGCTGTTGAATGAAGCGCAGGATGACGTGGAGCGAGAGTGGCGCGTCTACTCTGCTCGCGCTGCCATGCCGGGCCGCGGTGAGACGCCGCACATTGCTCCGCTGGAGAAACCGGAAGCAAAGCCCGAAGAGAATCTGGCGGCTTCGGCTGCCGGAGGTGAAAAATGACCGATATTTCCATGCAGTATCTCGGCATAAGACTCAGCGGCCCGATAGTGGTCGCTGCCACGCCGCTCTCTGAATCGATCGACAACGTTCGGCACATGGAAGATGCCGGCGCGTCCGCTATCGTGCTCACCTCGCTCTTCGAGGAGCAGTTGGCGCTGGAGTCACGCACGCTCGACGAAGACTTGTCTCGCGGCACGGAGTCCTTTGCCGAGTCGTTGGGTTTTCTGCCAGAGCTGAGCGACTACCGCATGTCGCAAGATGGATATCTCGAGCACGTGAAGCGTGCGGGGGAGGCGGTGGATATTCCTATCATCGCCAGCCTGAACGGAGCCACTCCCGGCGGCTGGGTGCGATTTGCCAGGGAGATGGAGCAGGCAGGCGCCGACGCCATCGAACTGAACACCTTTGCGCTTGCGACCGATCGCAGCCAGACTTCGGCGGAACTCGAACTGCAACTGCTCGAGCTTGTGAACAGCGTGTGCAAGGCGGTCAAGGTTCCCGTCGCGGTAAAGCTCTCGCAATCGTTTACCAGCCTGCCACACCTGTGCGCTCGTCTTGAAGATGCCGGCGCGCGGGCCGTGGTGCTCTTCAATCGCTTCTATCAGCCGGACTTCGACATTGAGACACTGGAAGTCAGGCCCTCGCTGCACTTCTCGACGCCGTCCGAATTATTGCCGCGGCTGCACTGGGCGGCGATCCTTTACGGCCACCTGAACGGCGACATCGCCATCACCGGCGGCGTGCACTCGGCCGAAGATGTGCTGAAGGCGATCATGGCAGGCGCCAGCGTAACGCAGATGGCTTCGGCGCTGCACATTCACGGCATCGAGCACATCGGCCGCGTGCTGGCCGACCTGCGCTACTGGCTGGAGAAGCGCGAGTATGCCACGCTCGCCGAAACGCGCGGCTGTTTAAGCCGCCGCTCGGTGCCCGACACTTCGCCTTACGATCGCGGCAATTACATCAAGACGCTCAGCTCCTACAGCCTGCGGCAAACGGTAGCAGCATTCTGAACTTGTCTATTCTTTCTTTATGATTGGCGGCTGCGGAAGATTGCAGCCGCCATATTTTTGCTCGCGCGCGGAGCCCGACAGAGACTCTAGCGCTCAAGAAAGCGCAGCACGGCTTTTTCCAGAATGCCGCGTGCGCGGGGAATTGCGGCTGCGACAGGCGCGCTGAAGGTTTCGCCTAGTTCCGTGGAGCCGACACCGACGGTCAACAGCATGGCATGGGACTTGATGGAGCCATAGAGCGAGCGCGTCACGCCGAGAAGCTCGGAGGGCTTGAGGTGATGCGTAGCTGGTGCCGCTGCACTATCGACGCGCGACGATACGGGAATAAGCCGGACGCGTCCCGGAGGATTACTCGCCGAGGCGTCGACGAAGAGCACGGAATCGGCGCCGGCAATCTCTTCGGCCAGCTCAGGGGTCCATTGCTGGCGCGAAATAACGCGTACTTCGGGCTCCCGGCAGAATCGTTCCTCCGCCCATGCAGCAAGATTTGGACCTACGCCATCATCGCTGCGCAAGGTGTTGCCGCAGGCAAGTACGAGGCAACGTGCATTGATCGCCATTTTGTCCGTTCTCCGAATCGATTCTGCTCTCTGGTCTCTGAGAAGTCGACCGGATCCATTGTTGTTGGCCGCGCGAGAGATCAGTCCCGCGCCACCCGATCCACAACTTCGCCGTCAGCTGACAGCAGCGAAATCACGAGCGGCATTTGCCCAAAGGCGTGCGTGGAGCAGCTGAGGCACGGATCGAAAGTGCGAACAACAGCCTCGACGCGGTTGAGAACGCCTTCAGTGAATCTGCCATCCTTCACGTAGTGCCGGGCAGCCTGCAACACGCCACGATTCATGGCGTTGTTGTTCTGGCCGGTGGCAATCACCAGGTTCGCCCAGGTGATTTTGCCATTTTCGTCCACCTTGTAGTGATGGTGGAGCACGCCGCGCGGCGCTTCAGCCTGGCCGGCGCCTTCGAGGCGATTCACGCCGGCCGTGGCGCGCACATGCTTGTCGAGAATGCGTGAGTCGGCGAGGATCTCTTCGATCTTTTCGATGCCGTAGAGCATCTCCACCAACCGCGCGTGGTGATAGTGGAACGAACTCGAGACCAGTCCGCCGGACAACTGCTTGAATTCGGCGAGTTCTTTTTCTGCGCGAGGCGTGCCCATGCGCTTGACGATGTTCAACCGCGCCAGCGGACCCACGCGATAGCTTCCATCGGGGTATCCGAGGGGCTTGTAATAGGCGAACTTGGTGTAGCTGTAATTCTCCACGGCCTCGCCAATCACTTCGGTGAAGCGGCTCGCGGCGATGCCGTCTTCGATGATGCTGCCGGTGGCGTCGATGATCCGCAGCGCGCCGTCGGTGAACTCGATGTCGTCTTCTTCGCCGATCAGGCTCATGTAATTCGATGGGAAGTTGGCGAAGATCTCGATCTCCGGCTTGAATGTATCCGCAATCTGCTTGTACGCGCCCAGAGCCAGGCCGATGCTTGAGTAGGCCTCAGGCAACATGGCCAGAATTTTGTCGCGCTTCCCTGGAGAGAGGGGCTCGGTGACGCCGCCAGGAACAATCCAGCCGGGATGAATGCGCTTGTCGCCGAGCAATTCGATGATGCTTTGCCCGATGCGGCGCAGAGCGATGCCGGCGCGACCGAGTTCCGGCTTAGCCGCCGCCACGCCGAGAATATTGCGTAGTTTGGGATCGGATTCCATGCCCAGCAGCAGATCGGGCGAGGCGAGATAGAAGAAGCTGAGCGCGTGCGACTGTACCATCTGCGCCAGGTTCAACAAGCGCCGCAACTGCGCCGCGGTGTGCGGAATGCGCACCGACATGATGGCCTCGCAGGCCTTGGCCGATGCGATGAGATGCGAAACAGGGCAAATGCCGCAGATGCGCGCCATCAGGCTGGGCATCTCGTAGAACGGACGGCCTTCGCTGAAGCGCTCGAAGCCGCGTACCTGCGTCACGTGGAAGTGCGCGTTCTCAACTTCGCCCTGGCCGTTGAGCTGGATGGTGATTTTGCCGTGGCCTTCAAGGCGTGTTACCGGATCGATGGTGATGGTCTGGCTCATAAAGCTTGCTCCAACTCTTGCTGCAGGGGCTAAAGCCCCACTATTTCTCTCTTGCTCTTTTGGCACGACTGAAGTCGTGCCCTGACACTTCGTGCTCGTCCTGAAGCAGTTGGCCGCGCTACGTCATGCTCCAAAGCGGGTGAGCGCCGAAATGTCCAGCGGACCGCCGTTGACCAGCGCAGTGAGCGCGGTGTGAAATGTGTCTGCCGAGGGCGGGCAACCGGGCAGGAAAACGTCCACCTTCACAAACTCGTGGATGGGACGGACGATTTTCAGCAGTTTCGGCACCACGACACAGGGAATCTGTGCTTGCGCGCTGGCATTTTGAATATAGGCCCGGTCGAGAATTGCCTCGGGGCCAATGGGATTTCGCATCGACGGAACGTTGCCGGTAATCGCGCAGTCGCCCATGGCAACCAGCATTTTCGAGTGGTCGCGCACTTTCTTGATCTTTTTCTCGTCGTCGACAGAGGAGACGGCGCCCTCGACCAGCGCGATATCCACCTCGTCAGGAAACTCCTTGGTGTCGACAAGGGGACTGTAGACCACGTCGACCACTTCCGCCAGTTCGAGCAGCCGCTCGTCCATGTCGAGGAACGACATGTGGCAACCGGAACATCCGTCGAGCCACACGGTGGCAAGCTTCAGTTTGCTCATTGCGCCTCCCGCATCAGGTTCAGATAGGGCAGAAATTCGGGGTACTTCGGGTGATCGGAACCGATCTTGCTTTTGTCGAAGAGAGCCCCGGTAGGACACACCTGCACGCACTTGCCGCAACGCGTGCAAGCGGAGCTACCCCACTCCTGGTGCAGGTCGGAGATGATCACAGAGTTGGTGCCGCGGCCCATGACGTCCCAAATGTGCGCGCCCTCAATCTCAGAGCAGACGCGTACGCAGCGCGTGCAGAGAATGCAGCGGTTGTGATCGAGGGTGAAGCGCTCGTGCGAAGCGTCGACGGGAAGATCGGGGTTGCGATAGGGCAGGCGAACGTGCGTTAGTCCCTGTTCCTGGCCCAGGGTTTGCAGTTCGCAGTGGCCGTTAGATACGCAGACCGAGCAGATGTGATTGCGTTCGGCGAACAGCATTTCGAGGATCGTACGGCGGTGCTTCTGCAGCCGTTCCGTATTGGTGCTGACTTCCATGCCTTCCTGAACCGTGGCTACGCAGGCCGGCAGCAGCTTGTTTGAGCCCTTGATCTCCACCAGGCAGAGACGGCATGCTCCCACGTCGCTCAGGCCTTCGAGACGGCAGAGCGTGGGGATGTTGATGTCGTTCTCACGCGCCACTTCGAGAATGGTTTGTCCGGCACGCGCGCTCACTTCCTGCTCGTCGATGACAAGAGTTTTGACGTCTGTTTCCTGGCTCATGCCACCACCTCGTTTTCAGATTCGACGGCTGCCATCTGGCAGACGCCAGCCGCGCAGCGCTTGTGCAGAATGTGCTCAATGTATTCGTTGCGGAAGTATTTGAGTGTGCTGAGCACGGGATTAGGGGCGGTCTGCCCCAGCCCGCACAGGCTCGTCTCCTTCACCGTAACGCAGAGATCTTCGAGCAGCGCCAGGTCGTCCATAGTTCCCTGGCCGGTGCAGATGCGCGTGAGCAGCGTGTACATCTGCGCCGTTCCCGCGCGGCAGGGAATGCACTTGCCGCACGACTCGGTCATGCAGAACTCGATGAAGAAGCGCGCCACGTTGACCATGCACGAAGTGTCGTCCATTACGATCATGCCGCCGGAGCCCATGATGGAGCCCATCTTCAGCAGCGCGTCGTAGCTCACGCCCACATCGAGCATTTCCTCGGGAATGCATCCGCCTGAGGGTCCGCCGGTTTGCACGGCCTTGAATTTGTGGCCGTCCGGCACGCCGCCGCCGATGACCTCGATGATCTCGCGCAGCTTGATGCCCATGGGCACTTCCACCAGGCCGGTGTTGGCGATTTTGCCGGTGAGCGCGAAGACCTTGGTTCCCTTGCTGCGCTCCGAGCCCATGTCGTGAAACCACTGGCCGCCGTTGCGCACGATGGGCGCGATGTTGGCGTAGGTTTCAACGTTGTTGATCAGCGTCGGTTTTCCCCACAATCCGCTCGAAGCCGGGTAGGGCGGCCGCGGTTTGGGTGTGCCGCGCCGGCCTTCAATCGATGCGATCAGCGCCGTCTCCTCGCCGCACACAAACGCGCCGGCGCCAAGGCGAATTTCCACATCGAAATTGAAGGGCGTGTTGCATATGTTGTTGCCCAGCAGTCCGTGACGCCGCGCCTCGCGCAGCGCAGTGGTGAGCCGCGAAACGGCCACTGGATACTCAGCGCGGACGTAGATAAAGCCTTTGCTCGCGCCCACAGCGTAGGCGGCAATCGCCATGCCCTCAATGACGCGATGCGGATCGCCTTCCATGACACTGCGATCCATGAAAGCGCCGGGGTCGCCTTCGTCACCGTTGCATACGACGTATTTCACGTCGCCATTGGCCTTAGCCACGGTGCCCCACTTCAGGCCGGTGGGATAGCCGCCGCCGCCACGCCCGCGCAGCCCGCTTTCCGTGATGCGGTGAATCACGCCGCTGGGCGTCATCTCGGTGAGCACCGTCAGCAGCGCCTTGTAGCCGTCGTGCGCAATGTAGTCGCCGATTTTCTCGGGATCGATGCAGCCGGCATTCTCCAGCACCACGCGGAACTGCTTGTCGAAATGGTCATTCAAATCGCACTGCAGTTCCGGCGCCGGCGAGCCGCCGAGGTGCTGCACAATGGTCTCGGCCTTTTCGGCCTTCACGTGGTGATACAGCGTTTCCTCGGGATCCACGCGCACCAGCGGCCCATGCGAACAAGGGCCCATGCAGCCTGTGCGGCGCACAAGGACTTTCTTGCCGGCAGCTTCGGCCGCTTTCACTAGTGCATCCTTCAGCGCGCCCGCGCCCTGGCTTGCGCACGCCAGATCCATACACACGTTCACTTCGTAGTCGTACCCGGCGTTCTCCTGCTGGACGCTTTTTGCAATCTGTTCGAGCTCCTCGATTGTCATTCCACGGCCCACCTTTCCAGTTGCTCGAGCATCTGTTCACTGGTGATCTCGCCAGCGACTTCGCCGTCGCACAAAACCACGGGCGCGCGGCTGCATGCGCCTACGCAACGCGCTGTCATCAGGCTGATCTGTCCATCCGGCGTGGTCTGCCCGGGCGTGATTCCCAACCGTTTTTCCGCCGCGGCAATCAGCTTGTCCGCGCCTTTGATATAGCAGGCAGTGCCGGCGCAGACCGTTACGGTGTGCTTGCCCGGAGGTTTGAGCGTGAAGTAGTGATAAAACGTCGCCACGCCGTACGCCTGGCTCAGCGGCACGTGCAGCGAGAGCGCTACAAATCGGATGGCATCGTCGTCGAGAAAGCCGAACGACGACTGCACGGTGTGCAACGTCTCAATGAGCGCATGACGGGCAAAGCCGTTCTTGCGCATGGTGCCGTTCACGATCTTCCATCGTTTGTCTCCGCTGGGTAGAGGTGGGGGCGCGATGACTGGCACATTTCCTCCCTTGGCCGGTGCAGCCTGCGATCTGCAACCTATGCGGAATGGCGTTTGGCGTGACCCGCACAGTGCCTACCATTGTTCTACGAGCCGAGGGGTTGCGCAATCCGTGACCGCAGTCACTGTGCTGTGTGGCTATCCCATTTGTTGACTTGAGTTTCGGCTGTTCGCGAATGTGGCAGGCCAGGCCGCGTCCGGATACCCAAGGAACCGTGTTGCGGCGCACAAATCCCATCGAAAGCACCGTAAAGTGCGTGCGCGAGATCACTTAGCGGTTCCGGCGCTGCTTTCGGATAAGCTCTTATTTGTTCGCTCGAAGTTGAAGCTGATAGTTGCTGTAGTCGATCACGATCACGGTCTGGCCAAGGAGCATGCTGGTCGATTCGGCGCGGGCGTGCATTGCCATGGCGAATCCATTGATGTTGGTGTACTGGCGCATTGCGTGGGTGGTGCCCGTAAACGCCGAGGGGCTCTTCGACGCGACACCATCAACCTGGACGAGCGAGCCATCCTTCGCGTCTGCCCACAGGGTTCCAATAATCAGGTTGGGAGCCGCGGCTTTGGGCGTTATGGCAAGCACGTAGCAGTCGCGGCCGTTGAGCTTCTGCACGCCGCCCGGTTTCAACGTCATCACGTAGTTCGCCGAAGTGAACCAGGATTTTTCTACGTTGCCTGGCAAATTGATCGTTACATCGTTATCGATCAGCGGTTTCAACCCAAAATGCAGAATGATGGTCGATCCACTCTGCGAAAGCACTGTAAAGTCCTTGCCGACGCCTTTTTTGTAGTGGTCGCGCACGGTCATCTCCGCAGCCGGATGGGTTTCGTCGCCGCCACGGTACACGGAAAAGTGCTCGACGTCGGTGAATTCCAGAATGTTGTCAACGCGCGCTGCAACGGCGGCGTCGATCTGGCGAATGATTGCAGCCTGATCCGGAGCCTGGGCCGCGGCTGTGCAAACTCCCAATGCGCACAGGAGCAAAACGGCGAAGATTGCGCATATCGTTTGCAAGCGCCGGCAATCCATGGTCTTGTTCATGCACACCTTCAGATTAACCTTCTTCCCCCCAGGGTCCACGCTGCCCCTCAGAATACTGTTGGCGGACGCGCCGAAAGAAGGGAGCGTACATGTTCTCATGCGCTATGCTGGGTCTCTGGGCGAGGCACAGCGTTGACGCACGAATCAGTTCCAAAACCAACACCGCACAAAGTGCTGCTGCTACGAGAGCGATACGAAGTGCGCGGCGTGGTGCAGGGCGTCGGCTTCCGGCCATTCGTCTACCGGCTCGCTTTGGAAGAGGGCCTTGCGGGATTCATCGGCAACGATACCGGAGGGGTTACGATCGAAATCGAGGGGCCGGAGGAGCGGGTGGAAGCATTTCGCTGCCGGCTCGAATCCGAGGCGCCGCCGCTCGCGCGCATCGACTCGGTTGCGGTGCGCTCGATGCATGCGACGGGCGAAGCCGGCTTCAGGATCGTTGCCAGCGCTGCCGGCGGCCACGTCAGCACCGGTATTCCCGCCGACGCGGCTACCTGCGCGGATTGCCTGCGCGAACTGCTCGATCCCAGTGACCGCCGCTATCGCTACCCATTTTTGAACTGCACCAACTGCGGCCCGCGCTACACCATCACGCGCAGCATTCCTTACGACCGTCCGCAAACCTCGATGGCGCGCTTCACGATGTGCGCGGCGTGCCAGGCGGAATACGACGATCCCACCAACCGGCGCTTCCACGCACAGCCCAACGCCTGCCCGGTGTGCGGACCGCGCGTCGGGCTCGTTGCGGCCGACGGGACAGAGATTCCGTCCGGCGATCCTGTGACTGCGGCGATCGACCGCCTGATGGCAGGCGCGATTCTGGCGATTAAGGGCATCGGCGGTTTTCACCTCTCCGTGGACGCGACCAATGAGGCCGCGGTGATGCGGCTGCGGGAGCGCAAACATCGTTACGGCAAGCCGCTCGCGGTGATGGTTCGTGATCTCGATGCCGCGCGCGCAGTCTGTGAACTGAAGGGCGAAGAAGAGGCTCTGCTCTTGACGGTTCCACGACCGATTGTTTTGGCCCGGCGGCGTGCGGATTGCGGTATTGCTGATTCTGTCGCGCCGGGAATCCCTTGGCTGG